>NZ_JAJAYI010000070.1 GCF_026786305.1 Cryobacterium sp. | reverse complement strand
TGCGGTCACCATACGACGGGCGCTCGGTGCGCGATGCGCTGTTGCGGTCACCATACGACGGGCGCTCGGTGCGCGATGCGCTGTTGCGGTCACCATACGACGGGCGGTCGTTGTTATAGGACGGACGGTCGGTGCGGGGACGGTCGTTGTTGTAGGCGGGACGCTCGTTGCGCTCACTGTTGGTGCGGCCACCGTTTTCGGGGCGAACGGAACGCGAACCGTAGGCCGGGCGTTCGCTCGAGGGGCGTTCATTCGAGCGTGCGGCGCGTTCGTCGGCGTTCCAGCGCTGCTTCTTCGGGGCGCCCTCGTCAGCGCGGTATCCGCGGTGTCCGGGACTCTTGCTACCGGAGTTGTTGGAACCACCGTGGCCCGAGCCATTCTTGGAGGCATACTTGGGATCGAAGTTCTTACCGCCACGACCGACGGTGGAGTTGTGTGAATTGCCTTGAGGCATAGAGATTTTCCTGGGTTGTGTTCAGTACATGGCAGAACAACGACGCACATGCGACGCAACTGAGAACCCGAGCAATCTATGGCCGGGGCCGTTCACATACAGTGATTTTTCACCAGCGAATTGCTGGGAAACCGGCCCAACTTGACTTACAAACCCATCCGCGCACAGCACGGTGTCAAGAGCCGACTTGTCTACGCTACCCGATGCACCCCGAAAAGTCACGGAAAGAGCCCATATTGCGTGGCTCTATTCTGGTGACATGACCATTTCGATCAGTGTTGAGCCACCCCGGCAGGCCGATGTCGAGGCACTGCTGACCGCTGGCACCGCCTTCGCGCACTCCCTTTATCCGGAGGGGAACAGCTTTCTGCTCAACACCGACGAACTCGAACGTCCGGGCGTCGACGTATACGTGGCCCGCGACGAACACGGTTCCGCCTGCGGCATGGCCGCTCTGGTACCGCTGGGCTCCGATACGACGCCCCCCCTCAATACCGCGGAGTTAAAGCGGCTGTTTGTGCACTCCGATGCTCGGGGGCGCGGTGTAGCCGGCCGCCTGCTCGACCGCATCGAAGCGGGGGGCGCGCGTGGCGGCGGGCGCGGCCTGGCCTTTGGTAACCGCCCCCCGCCCCACCCCGCGGGGGGGCCGTTACCCGGCCCCCGGGGCGGCCGCTTGCCCCGCCACCCCCTCACTCGCATTGGAAACCGGCCCGCTGCAACACGCGGCGGTGGCACTGTACCGCGGCCGCGGCTACGAGCAGATTGAGCTGTTCGGCCAGTACGTCGGCGAAGACTTCAGCGTCTGCTTCGCCAAGACCCTGTAGCTCAGGCGGCCCCTTCGAACACCCGGGCTGGGAACGGGTCGGCCAGGGTGCTCCAGTACAGGGTTCCGGCGAGAAACTCCTCGTCGGTGATCAGGCAGGCATCGAGGTTGGCACTGAGAAGACGTGAATCGAGAAGGTTCCGGGATCGCGGATCATCCGTCAACGTAAACCCGCGCGCCGCTTTCCATCATCACGACCCTGCATGACCTGAGTCGTGACTATTCCCTCGAAACCAGCAGCATCCGACGGGCTGCTGTCAGGGCATATTACGGGATGTAATTGAACTCGTCGGGGTGCGGGCCGGTGCGCTCGTCGCGGTTGAGCGCTGCGATCGCGAGCAGGTCAGTATCCGTCAGCTCAAAGTCGAAGAGTGCGAAGTTCTCGTCGACCCGGGCCCGGGTGACCGACTTCGGGAAGACTACGTCGCCACGCTGCAGGTGCCAGCGCAGCGTCACCTGGGCGGTCGTTCGGCCCACGCGCTCAGCGATCGCCGCTATGACGGGGTCGCCGAGCACCTTTCCCTGGGCGAGGGGCGACCACGCCTCCGTCACGATGCCGTGCTCGGTGTTGAACGCACGCAGTTGCTCTTGGGTGAGGTACGGGTGTACCTCGATCTGGTTGACGGCTGGAACAGTGTCGGTCTCGTCGAAGAGGCGCTGCAGGTGAACCTGCTGAAAGTTGGACACGCCGATGGTCGACACACGGCCCGAGCGGTGCATCTCCTCCATGGCCTTCCAGGTCTCCACGTAGTCGCCCACGGCGGGCAGCGGCCAGTGAATCAGGAAAAGGTCAAGCGACTCCAGGCCGAGTTCGTCGAGCGTGCGATCGAAGGCGGCGAGGGCATCCGCTCGCGCATGAAAGCCATTGTTGAGCTTGCTCGTGACGTAGACGTCAGCGCGGGCGAGACCGGATTCGGCGACGGCCTGACCGACCTCCTTCTCGTTTCCGTACATCTCGGCGGTGTCGATGTGGCGGTAGCCTGCTTCAAGCGCGGCGAGTGTGGCGGCCTTAGCGTCGGCCGGGGCGATCTGGTACGTGCCGAAACCGAGCTGCGGAATGGTGGTGCCGTTACTCAACGCAGCGGTGGGGACGACGGTGGTGGTAGCAGGTGTAGTCATCTGTAATTCTCCTTGATCGGTGAAAAAGTCTATGGTTACGGCTGATCAACGGTGACGATGATCTTGCCACGGGTGTGTCCCAGCATGTTGAGACGGTAGGCATCCGCTGCCTCGGCGAGGGGAAAGGCACGGGCGATATCGACGGTGAAGCGGCGCTCGTCGACGAGGTCGGCAAGCTGCTGCAGGTCGGTGCCGGCCGGATCGACCCACATCCAGGTGCCGCCATGCGATTCAACATCACCGTCGGCAACGGATGCGTGACGTCCGCCCTCGGCGAGAACCGCGAGAGTGGTGGGCAGCACGCCGCCGACGAAATCGGCGACGACCTCAACACCCGCAGGGGCCAGCCCGCGCACTCGTTCGGCGAGGCCGTTCCCGTAGGCCACCGGTTCGGCGCCGAGCGAACGAAGATACTCATGATTGGCCTCCGACGCCGTGGCGAGCACGCGCGCCCCTCGGGAGACGGCGATCTGTGTGGCGAGGGACCCCACTCCCCCGGCGCCACCGTGAATCAATACCGTGTCGGTGCCAGAAACACCCAAACGACTGATGACCTGAAGGGCGGTGAGGCCGGCGAGCGGCAGCCCAGCCGACTGCTCCCACGTGAGCGAAGCGGGCCTGCGCGCCACGAGACGCTCGGGAAGAGCAATGAATTCGGCGAAGCTACCGCCGTGCACATAATCCTTACGACCGTTGGAGATGACCTCGTCGCCGACAGTGAAGCGCGGCGAATCGACGCCGACGGCCTCGACCACGCCAGCGACATCCCACCCGGGAATGGCAGGAAAAATGATGTCCAGCATCGTGTCGAGGTATCCGGCCATAACCTTCCAATCCACTGGATTGACGGCGGCGGCCTTCACCCTGATCAGCACCATTCCGGGGCCGACCTTGGGAAGGGGCTGCTCGGTCAACTCCAGAACATCGGGGCTGCCATAGTGACTGTACGTAATTGCTTGCATGGGGCGTGGTAACCCTCGCCGGTGGGCGGGTATTCCAATGGTCAGCGTGCTGTCAGAAAGCGTTGGACTGAACTCAGCCTTGCCGCGGTTACGGGAAACCGAGCGGCAGGAGCCCGTTCGTCATGAAGTAGCGTCGCTGTGTAGCCCGGGTCATGGCGACGCACAGCGCGCCGGAACCCGTGCGGCGACCTCGGTAATCTGGCTCAGCGTGCGGTTGTTGACCGTGAGCTCTTCAGCGAGGCCGGCCGCCGATGCGGCGAGACAATTCAGCAGCGGTCGCCGCCACGGTTGCGGCGAGTGCCGGCCATTCCCCGTCGGTGAACCGGTCGTGCGCGAACGTCACGGCAATCGCGGCGGCAGGCCAGCCGGCATGGTCCCGCACGGCCAGCGCCACCGAGGCGATGCCGGGCGTGATTTCACCGTTTTCGGTGGCGTAGGCATCCGTTCGCACACGATCGAGCACGGCCCGCAACTCAATCCTGGTGCGCGGGCCACGGCCGTCGCGTTGTTCAAGCGCCGCCCGGTTCGGGTAGAGCGCGCGCAATTGCGCGGCGGGCAGAGCCGCGAGCAGGGCACGTCCACTCGCTGTGAGGTGGGCGGGCAGCCGCACCCCCACATCAGAGACGAGTGAGGGGCGATGCGCGGCGCGTTCCTCGACGAGGTAGATTACGTCACGCCCGTGCAGCACCACGAGGTGCGCGCTCTCCCCCAACCGGTCGACGAGCTGCGCGATCAACGGGCGGCCGAGCCGGGAGAGCGGCTCCTGGCGACTGAACCCCGAGCTCAGCTCGAAGGCGGCGATGCCGAGTCCGTACCGGTGTTCCTCGGGCAGATACACGACAAACCCCTGGGTCACGAGCACGCCGAGCAGCTGATACACGGTCGAGCGCGGCAGGCCGAGCGCGCTCGCCAGGACCGCCGCCGGTATCGGCCCGCGTTGCGCGGCGAGATGCGTCAGAATGCGCAGGGTGCTCTGTGCCGCCGGAACCTTCGATGCCATCGGTTCCCTCCCGAGGGAATGCTCGTGTCCGGTATCCCAGACACCATCCAGCGTATCGCCCTGTCGCCGCGCACCACGAGGGTGTGCAATCGAAACATGAACCTCGTGACCGCCCCCAGCATCTCCGCCTCCCCGCTCGACCAGGTCGGTGCCTCCGCTGCCCGAGCGAGCGTCGTCGTGGGAACCGCCGCGCTCTCGTTTGCCGACGTGATCGCCGTGGCACGGCACAGTGCGCGCGTCACCCTCGACCCGGCGAGCCTTGAGGAAGTCGCGGCGACCCGCACGATCATCGATGCGCTCGCGGCCGACAGCGAGCCACATTACGGAATCTCCACCGGATTCGGCGCCCTCGCGACGACGTTCATTGCGCCCGACCGGCGCGCCCAACTGCAGGCGAGCCTCGTACGCTCACACGCCGCCGGAAGCGGCGCCGAGGTGGAACCCGAGGTCGTGCGCGCGCTCATGCTGTTGCGGCTCAGCACCCTGATGACCGGTCGTACCGGCGTGCGGCCGGCCACCGCCGCCACCTACGCCGCCGTGCTGAACGCGCAGATCACGCCGGTCGTGCACGAATATGGATCGCTCGGTTGCTCCGGCGACCTGGCCCCGCTCGCCCACTGCGCTCTCGTCGTGATGGGCGAAGGCCAGGCGCGCGATGCGAGCGGCGCACTGCTGGGCGGCGGCGATGCCCTGGCCGCCGCCGGCATCGCACCGGTCGTGCTCGCCGAAAAGGAGGGCCTCGCCCTGATCAACGGCACCGACGGCATGCTCGGCATGCTCGTGCTCGCCTTCGACGACCTGGCGCGTTTGCTCACCACCGCCGACATCGCCGCGGCGATGAGCGTTGAGGCCCTGCTCGGAACGGACGCCGTCTTCGCAGCCGACCTGCAGCAGCTGCGGCCCCAGCTCGGCCAGGCCGACAGCGCCGCCAACCTGCGCCGGCTGCTGCACGGCTCCGGCCTTCTCGCGAGCCACGCCGGCCCGGAAGACACGTCCGTGCAGGATGCCTACTCGTTGCGCTGCGCCCCGCAGGTGCACGGCGCCGCGCGCGACACGGCCGCCCACGCCGCCCTCGTGGCCGGTCGCGAACTGGCAAGCGCCATCGACAACCCGGTCGTCACCGTCGACGGACACGTCTCATCGAACGGCAACTTTCACGGCGCTCCGCTCGGCTACGTGCTCGATTTTCTCGCCATTGCGTCAGCGGATGTCGCGAGCATGAGTGAGCGACGCACCGACCGTCACCTCGATGCAGGCCGCAGCAAGGGCCTGCCGCCATTTCTCGCGCACGAAGTGGGCGTGGACTCCGGGCTCATGATCGCGCAGTACACGGCAGCCGGCATCGTGTCGGAGCTGAAGCGACTCGCCGCGCCGGCATCCGTTGATTCGATTCCCTCCTCGGCCATGCAGGAGGACCACGTGTCGATGGGCTGGCACGCCGCCCGCAAGCTGCGCCGCTCACTCGACGGGCTCGGCCGGGTGCTGGCGATCGAGATCATGACCGCGGCGCGGTCGCTCGATCTGCGGGCGCCGCTCACTCCCGCCGGGGCGACCGGGGCGGTGCGCGATCTCGTGCGTACGGTTGCCGCCGGGCCCGGGCACGACCGCTTTCTTTCCCCCGAAATCGAGGGGGTCGCGGCCCTCGTGGCGTCGGGCGCGGTGCGCGCGGCAGCAGGAACCGATTTGGCGTAGCGCCCGGCCAACCTTGCAGCAACCCTGCACGATGATTTTGCCCCGTTGTGGCCTCTGCGACACCGTGCCATACTTGCGCCACGCTGGCCCGCCCGAGCCGCGCACATCCATTACCCGAATGGATCAGGTACTGCAATGTTGCTACCCGAGAACCGCCGTCGCACCGTGCGGCTCGTGCGCGCACAGCCGCGGCATCGGGCCGAGACCCACCGGGCGCCGCGGAGCATCGTCGGCTGGCTGGCGACGGTCGTGGTCACGGCACTCGTCCTGTTCGGCGCACCCATCGCGGCGAGCGCCGACGACGCGCTCGTTGGCGCCCCCGCCACGCCCACACCGATCGTCAGCACGACCCCGGAGCCGGAACCACTGCCCGCGCCGTCGCCACAACCGGTGTCGCCACCGACCAGCAACCCCATGCCGGAACCCACGCCTGAACCCACGCCTGAACCCACGCCTGAACCCATCGTCGCGCCGATCCCTGAACCCATTGCAGAACCGACCCCCGAGCCCACGGCCGGCCCCACACCGACACCGACCCCGGCCCCGACCCCGGCCCCGACCCCGACCGCGGAACCCTCGCCGGAACCAAGCGATGGCCCCATCCCGCCGGTGACCGAGACCCCAGACCCGACCGAAGCCCCGGCCGAAGCCCCGGCCGCAGATCCGAGCCTGGTCACGCCCACCCCAACCGGCGCGCAGATCGCGGCAGAGGCTGCTGCCCAGGCTCAGCCATCACCTCGGCCATCAGCCACCGCCCGCGCGGCCGCCGCACAGGCGCACGTGGCGCAGCAGGCTGCCGCCGAGCGGGCCGCAACTGCGCGCGCCGCCGCCCAAGAACTCACCGTGCAACGGGCATCGGCGCTGGCGAGCGCCCTGACCCGCTCCCAAGCCGCGCAAGCCGCGCTCGACACCGCGCGCGGCGACCTGGAATCAACCCTGGCGAGCCAGAGGATCGCACTGGGTCGAGCCTCCCTCGTGCACCGTTTAGCCGTGGAGGCGTCGCAGACAGCCGCCGAAACCACCCGCAGCTTCGCCGTGCTCGCGCGCAAACTGGCCCAGCAACGAAGCGGCGCCATCGTCACCGATGTCTTTCTCGGCGGGCATTCGCTCAGCAACGTGCTCGACCAGCTCAGCACGCTGGACCAGCTGGACCGCGTCACCGAGAACATCGAGACGATCCAGGCCCGCGCCCAGGCCGACACCGTGCGCGCGGTCAAGCTGAATCAACAAGACACCGAGACACGCGCGGCTGCGAGTACGTTGTCGGTTGACGCCAGCCAGGCAAAACTCGACGCGGCCACGAGCGACTTCGAGGCAGCGGGTCTGGCACTGGTCGCTGCGGCGTCGCAGGCGGCGACCGCCGCCGCAAGCCTGGCCGCACTCGACGTGCGCCCGATCATTCGCACCGACGTCGGCCAGCTGAGCGATCAGGGCTGGGCCAACCCGGCAAGCGGTCCGATAACGGATGGCTACGGGCCGCGCCCGGTTCGCCCGCTCCCCGGCGTCGGAGCGTTCCACTATGGCACCGACATCGGGGCGAGCTGCGGAACACCCGTCTTTGCCGCCACCTCCGGGATCGTGCACGCCGCCGGCTCCGTCGGGAGCTACGGCAACTGGATCATTATCGAACACGGTGAGGGCGTGCAGACGGGCTACGCCCACCTCGCCACCGGCGACACCCTGGTCACTGTCGGTAAACACGTCGCCGCCGGCCAACAGATTGGGAACGTCGGCAGCACCGGTCTGTCCACCGGCTGTCACACGCACGTCGAGGTTCGGGTCGACGGCGTGCGCATCGATCCCCAATCGTTCTTCCTGAACCGCGGCGTCGTCCTCGGCGGTTGATCGCGCGGTCGCAGGAACGTGTTCTGCGCGCCATCTGAGCGACCTCGCAGCTTCAGGCCCGCTGGTTACGTCTCCGCGCCGATGGCCCGGTAGAACTGATCGACGGCCAGCCGGGTATATGCGCCGTGGTCGAACGCGCCGGAACGAACCTGCCCGCTCAGAAACGTTCTCAGCCCTGCGGCCAGTCCGGCGTCAGTTTGAGGCACGACCAGCCCGAAACCGATCGGGAGAGCATTCTGCACAGACTCGAAGTCAACCGTGACGATCGGCAGGCCGAGCACCAGCGCTTCGAGAATGACCATGGGCTGGCCCTCATAGTCGCTCGAGAGAACGAAGCAGTCCGACGCGGCAAGGATGGCGTAGGGGTTCTGCTGCACGCCCGTGAGGGTGACCGCCCCCTCCAACCCCAGCTTCTTGATCAGGGCCTCGAGCGCGCCACGAAGAACACCCTCACCAACGAGAACGAGCCGAGTGGCGGGCGTCTGCGCGTGCACGAGACCGAACGCACGGATAAGGCGTGCCTGATTCTTCTCCGGAGAGAGCCGCCCGACCGAAACGAAGGTTGTTATATCGTCATCGGCGAGAATGTCGTCCACCCAGGCGGGAGTTATCCCCGTCAGCGTATCTCGAGCCGTTTCCCGCAAGTCCTGCGCGCCCGCGACCAGGACGTGTGTTGCATTTGCCGTGTTGGGCGCGAATGTGAATTTCGCCGGCTCGGCATAGTGGGCAAGTTTGCGACTATTGATCTGCGACAGACTCTGTGAAACCGACACGAGATGGTCGTATTGCTCGTACAGTGTGAAGTTTTGGGTGAGACTTCGCAGCATTCTTTTTCTACCCCGCACCGTACGGTGCGCGTCGGAAGCCAAGTCGTTGTGCAGCCAGATCGATCGGATCGCCTCGGGAGAATGAAGCAGTAGCGCCGACCAGAACGGTCCATATCCGCTGAAGTCGATCACGTAGTCAAAGCGACTGTCCCCGAAACAACGCGCCCACTCGTCATCCCACAGTCTTTTCTGCGTCGCTTGGCCTTGATGCTGACTAATTCGACCGAAATAATAGTGGAGGCGCCGGGCCAGCTGATCACGGGCGGAGCCGTTCATCCCGCCCACTCGCGCAAACTGGCGGACTGCGGGATGGATCGCGTTTTGGTTGGCGATTGCGGCCGGTACTGCGCTCTGGGCGAAAAATGCGGAAACGTCGAACCGGGTGTGGTCGATGTTATTCAGTAAGTTCAAAGCGGATGTCGTTATGCCGTTTGGCTGCATCCCGCCCAGGTAGACCAGAATGGACCGATGAGCCGAGGAAGCTACGCTGCGAACGTGGTGCGCCCCCACGTTGCCACGAAAGACGATGTCCACAATGCGGGCACTCGCGCCACCATCATTCCGGCCGCAGAATTCGAGCTGGGCGGCGCGGTACCGGGCGGCTGATTCAGCCGGCAGACCACCGGTCAGCAAGGTTCTTGCGAGCTCAATCGTCAGCTCTTCCATCGTGCGGCAGACTGGGCCTGGCCAGTTTTCGGGCGCGAAATACAGACCCCTCGTACCCTCATATTCATCCAGGTCCGGAGCAAAGAACACGATCGGTCGCCCTGTGCACAGAAAATCAAAGAAGATACTCGAATAATCCGTGATCAGAACGCCGGCGAGTCCGAGGACGACATTGGTGGGCATATCGTTCGGCACCAGCAAACGCGTCAGATCCGGCCTGGAAGCGGCACGGGCATGAACGATTTGGTGCGTTTTTAGGAGGACCACGTACTTGCTGGTGTCGATCCTCGCTGTTATTCGGGCGACGTGGTCGAGCAGTTGGTCGATGTCGTCGTTCGGCCGGGCGAAAGACGCGCCCTTCCACGTCGGAGCGTAGAGCACGATTGTGCGATCGCCCAGGGGGATGCCCGCGTCGGTCAAGCGTGCGCGGCCCGCAAAGACGCCAGCACCGTCGAGAGCCTGCCGGTCGATGCGCGGGTACCCTTCCTCAATGATCAGACCTGTGAAAATGCCACTGAGTTTGTATCCTTTTTCATACATCTGCTCGGCCATGAACGGATTGGCAGCGAGCAGGTAGTCGGCGGCAACGAAGTTGCGTACGATATTGGCCGTTCCGCGCGCACCGCCGTCTATGTCATAGCCCATGCGTTTCAAGGGTGTGCCATGCCAAGTATTGAGGTATGTCTGGCCAGGCCGCTTGCTGAACTGAGGCGGAAAAGTCGAGTTATTAACAAGAAATTCGCTCGTCGCCAGAGCGCGATGGTACGACGGTGAGCCGTGGCGAACAAACGTCACGTTGGGCGCGCCAGAAAACTCCGCGACGGTCCGTCCATACTGTTTCAGGTCTGACAAAACCCAAATATGGTTGAGCTGCCCCATATCGGGCGTTGCCAAGAGCTGGCGAAAGATGGCTTCCGGGTTGCAGAGCACGCCATTACCGGAGAACGACTCATAGAGAACAGTTCCCTGTCGGATCGGCTCACCGCGCCAATGAGCGTGGAGTTGGGATTGGGCAAAACGTTTTGCTCGCGACGCGAGGCGCATAACACGGGTGAGGTTCATGGCCCGCCGCATCTCCTCTCCTCTTTTTTTCGCGCCCACCGTGATCACTCACCAACGCCGCGCGAAGCCGTCAGTTTAGTTCGCTTCTCCGGTGCACTTTCACGGGAGTGCAAGCGCTGGATAGCATAAAGGAATGCGCATTGTGCCACGTACCGCTTCCATTCGTGCAAACCGTGCCGTCGACAGAATCCGTCGGGCCGCAGTGGCCGAGGTGTACGCATTCTGGCGCCGGCGCCCTGTCGACCCGAATCTGGTGCTCTACGAGTCGTTTGCGGGAAATGGAATGCTGTGCAATCCGGAGGCGATTTTTCGAGGCTTGCGCGCGGCACCCGACTTCACGCATCTCAAGCACGTGTGGGTGCTCGCGAACAATCACGATAACCTATCGGTCACTCGTGAATTTGCCGGTGATTCTTCTGTTCGATTTGTTCGCCCTCAGTCCCTGGCCTACTACCGAGCACTCGCCACCAGCGGGTACCTCATCAATAACGCCACGTTTCCCGCGCAATTCAGCAAGCGTATCGAGCAGGTCTATCTCAACACGTGGCATGGAACACCGCTCAAGCGCATGGGGTACGACATCGGAGATCGTGCGGCACGGGTGGGCAATGTGGTCCGAAACTTTCTATTGGCGGACTACCTCCTCGCCGCGAATCGGTTCATGACCGAACAAATGTATGAAACCGGCCATCGACTTCACAACATTTACCGGGGCCACATCATCGAGGAGGGTTATCCCCGAATCGACCGTCAGTTTGTTGACTCCAGCGGCGTCGCCGCCATAACCGAGCGACTCGAAGCGACCGGCCTGCCCATCGGCGGGCGAAAGATCATCCTGTACGCGCCGACGTGGAAGGGGGAGTCTTTCGCCCGCCCCAGTGATGATGCGGCCGAGCTGTTGCGTCGGGTGACCGAACTGGAAGCGCTTATCGACACGAAGCGCTACGTGGTCCTCCTGAAGATTCACCAGGTGGTCTACAAATTCGCCGCTGAGCGAACCGAATTCAGCGGGCGACTGGTGCCCAACGAAATACCGACGAACGCCGTTCTGGCTGCAACAGAAATTCTCGTCACCGATTATTCCAGTACGTTTTTCGATTTTTTGTCGACCGGGCGACCCATTGCGTTCCTTACTCCGGACATCGACGACTATGCCGGATACCGTGGTTTGTACACCGAGTCCGACAACTGGCCGGGGCCAGTGGTGCGCACGGTCAGCGAACTGGCCGTGGAATTGAACATAATCGCGCGCTCGGGGCCGCGACCTGCTAGTGCTCAGAAGTATCGCGTTATGGCGCAGAAGTATGCGGGGCACGAAGACGGCCACGCAACGGAGCGCGTTATCGACATCGTTTTTCGGGGTCAGCGCGACGGTTACGAGGTGAGACACGTGGCCACGGACGACAGGACATCCATTCTCATCAACGTCGGCAGCTTGCGACCCGGCCACATAACGACCGCGGCACTGAACTTGCTGAACGCCATCGACCACGGCCGATACGACGTTTCAGTGGTATTTCCGAACAGTCGCGTGCGCGGCGTCTTGGAAAAACAAGCGGAAATTCACCCTGCAGTCCGCCAGTTCGTGCGCGTGGGCGGGATGAACGGCGCCAAAATTGCCCATCTCAGGCGTCGGTACCAGTGGCACAGCGCTGACCTGAGCGCACACTCGAGATCCCCGCGGCAGAAATCCCTGTGGGATGAGGAATGGACTCGGTGTTTTGGAAGCAGTGTTTTCGATTACGCCGTTGACTTCAGCGGGCGGGATCCGCTCTGGGCAACCCTGATGCTGCATGCGCCGTCAGCCCGACGATCGATCTGGTTGCATGATGGTGTATCTGTCGAGGTGCCAGAGACCGACGGCGAGAACCACCGGCAATCACAGCACACACGGGGCATTTTGTCGCTCTATCGTGAATACGATAATCTCGTGTCCACCTCACCGGAGCTCGAAGAAATCAATGCTGAAAGACTCGCTCAGTATGCTCCTCGAGAGAAATTTGTTTCAACGTTCGATCGTGAAGATGTGCCACCGTCGCCCCCCGATGCACTGAACCACCGCGCTGCTGCGTTTGACCGGTTTCAGCGTGCCATCGGGGCGCTGCCCCGGAGTGCGTAGCCGACTCGTCATCTGGATACCCGGGCCCGGAACTTCGCCGTAGCCCGGGCTGTGATCTGCGAGGTGTATCGGGCCAGGCGGTGGGATGGTCGTTCGATGACCCGATAAAATCCCCAGGCCGCGACCAGTGCAACGGGAACGGTGAGCACTGCCACCAGCCACCATTTATGGTCGCCGAGCACGAAGGTCAGGGTGGCCAGAATGGGGATGTGAATGAGGTAGAGGCTGAAAGATATCCGTCCAAGCCATTGACCGGGGCGGGAGTCCAGCGCGCGGCGCAGAAACGGTACCCCGATAGCAGCCCACACGAGGCCCGCCGCACCGAGCACTGGCATCAGGCGTAAGACGCTGTCTGAGAGCGTGCCAAAGGAAGCAAGCGAGCCGGCCCACCACCGGGCGACCAAAAGCAGGAGCACGCCGACGACCAAGATGATTCCCCAGAGGGTCGCACGCGGGCGCTTGAGGCGTTGCCGAGTCCACTCGTTGATGGAATCCAATCGCACGGCCAAAAGCGTGCCGATGAAAAAAACCGGGAGATATTTTAGAGCGTCGATGTGGGCCAGCGTCCCCAGCAGAATAAGAATAAACGCGACAGCGCCTGCTAGTAGCCAGCGACGTCGAACCACCTGGGCCACCGCCACGAACAATGGCAGCAGCACGGAAAAAATGAGCTCCCACCTCAAGGACCAGAGCACATTGTTGATGTCATACGAGACGGCGGTGAGACTCATTTGGCCCCACAGCGTCGAAGGCGTCACGGCCGTGGCGTTCGACTGGCTCATCCAGGAGCCGGCGGTGACAACCGACTGGTCTCGGGGAAGAAGCCAAATCAGCGCGGTTCCTATCGCCAGAGAAGCCCAAACCGGCAGATAGATGCGCACCATCCGACCCGTGAGAAACCCCGTCCAGGAAAACCCAGGCTTGCGCAACGCGGGAAGGGCGACGACGAGTCCGCTCAGCACAAAGAAGACCAGTACCGCTTCTGATCCCGCGGTCACGAGTTTCAGGGGAGTCTCGGACACCACCCAATACACGCTTCCCGGTGCGGATCCGCCAGCACTGACCAGCGTCGGCTTTGCGACGAGATAGATATGGTGCAACATCACCACGAGTGCCGCAACTCCCCGCAGACCATCGAGGGATGTCAGGCGGTTCGTCGGTATGGGCGTCGTCGACGCGGGTAGCGCGGCAGCGGTCTGTAAAGTCACCCGATTGAGGGTAGTAGCTCTTGCTGACCGTTCGCTTGCCGGTGCTCCAGAGCACGGCGGATATTCCGACGCTCGCGGGTGCCCTCGACCAACAGATAGAGCACCGGAAGCACGATCAGCGTCAGCACCGTCGATGACACGAGCCCTCCGATGACCACGAGGGCGAGCGGCTGGGAGATGAATCCGCCGTGGCCAGTGAGGCCGATCGCCATCGGCAGCAGGGCGAAGATCGTGGCGAGCGCCGTCATCAGAATGGGTCGCAACCGGCGGCTCGCACCGGCGATGAGTGCGTCGGGTACCGAGAGACCGCGCCGCCGGTACTGATTGACCAGGTCGACGAGCACGATCGCGTTGGTCACCACGATTCCAATCAGCATGAGCACGCCGATGAGCGACGGCACCCCGAGCGGAATGCCGGTCGCGACCTGCAGCGCGATCGCCCCGGTCGCCGCGAACGGCACCGACACGAGCAGCAGCAGCGGCTGCAACAACGATTGGAACGTCGCCACCATCACGATGTACACGATGAGGACGGCCACGAGCATGGCGACCCCGAGTTGCTGAAAAGCCTCGGCCTGGTCGGCACTCACCCCGCCGAGTGTCGCGGTTGCCCCGGTCGGCAGCTTCGTGTCGACGAGTATCTGGCTCAGCTGCGCGTTCGCCGTGCCCAGATCGTCGCTCGCGGGCGTCGCCGAGACGGTCGCCGTGCGCAGTCCCTTCGCCGTGGTGAGGGTGCTTGGGCCGTCGACCTGTTCGACGGTCGCGAGGGTGTCGAGGGCCACCGATCCGGTGCGCGTGGCAATCTGCACAGCCGCGAGATCAGCAGACGTCGTCGGCGGAGACTGCGCTGTGAGATACACGGTCAGGTTGGTCTCGTCGATCGCGATCGACCCGATCACGCTCGGCTGCATGGCCTGCGACACGAGGGTTCCGAGGGCGAATTCGCTGAGACCGGCGGCGGCCGCCGCCCTTCGATTGACCGTGACGGCCAGGTACGGCAGCGAGGAGGCGAGGGTGCTCGCACTCTCCTTGATGGCCCTGAGTTTCTGGACCGCGCTGAGAATGGACGTCGTCGCGGTCTGCAGGTCGGCATCCGTTGCCGCCGTGATATCGACGGCAATGTCGGAGGATGCCCCGAACCCGCTCGCCGCAGCCACCGAGATCTCGCCAACATTGCCCAGGCCGGCCAGAGCGCGGCGCGCGCGGTCTTGCACCGCATCGGCGTCGGCACCGTCGGCGGTCGTGATCGAATAGGTCACGGCGCTCGAAGCGGGCGCCCCGCCACGAAACGCGCTCCCAGCGCTACCGCCGCCAATCGACAACTGCACAATGTCGATGCCGTCCAGGGCACGCAGCGCTGTCTCCACCGAAGCTGATGCCGCATCCTGCGCAGCCAGGCTGCTGCCCACCGGCAGCGTTTGCGTCACCCGGAACGTGTTCTGCCCGGTCGACCCGAGAAAGTTAACCTTCATGAACGGCACGAGCGCGGCCGTTCCGCTGAGCACGAGCACGGCGAGCAGCAACGTCGCGACGGCGTGCTTGAGCGTGAATCGAATGACCGGCAGATAGCCCTTCTGCAGCCGCCCGGGGTTCTCGCCGGCCTCGGCGGCCGCCGACAGACCCGTCGCAGCGGGCACGCTCGCCGATTCGGTGGCCGTGTCATTCGGGGTAGCAGGATCGGCAGCAAGATCGAGCGTAGCCACGGCCTTCGGCGCCCGCAGAAACCAATACGCGAGCACGGGCACGATCGTGAGCGACACGAGCAGCGACGCCAGCAGGGCGATCGTCACGGTGAGCGCGAACGGCCGAAACAGTTCGCCGGTCGCCCCACCCACGAAGGAGATCGGCAGGAACACGGTCACCGTCGTGACGGTCGAGGCCGTGATGGCTCCGGCCACTTCACGCACGGCGAAGACGATCGTGGCGGCGCGGTCGGCGCCGGCGACGAGGTGCCGTTTGATGTTCTCGATGACCACGATCGAGTCGTCAACGACCCGGCCGATGGCGATCGTGAGCGCTCCGAGGGTGAGGATATTGAGCGAATATCCCACGCTCTGCAGGCCGATGAAGGTAATGAGCACCGAGGTGGGGATCGAAATCGCCGTGACCAGCGTGGCCCGCACCGAGAGCAGAAACAGCAGAATCACGATCACCGCGAAGCCGAGGCCGAGCAGGCCCTCCTGGGTGAGCGCGTCGATCGACTGCTGGATGAACGGCGCCTGATCGAACACGACCGTGAACGTGGCGGGCGCGACGGCCGCCTCAAGCTGCGGCAGAATCGTGCGCACGGCCTTCGACACATCGACCGTATTCGCGGCCGGCACCTTGGTGACGGCGATCGTGAGGGCAGGTTCGCCGTTCACCCGGGAAATGCTCGTGACCGGGTTCTCAACGAGGGCGACAGTGGCGACGTCGCCGATGGTTGTGGGGGTGGCATCCGCTGTAATGCCCGCTGTGGCGATGAAGCCGGTCGAGCTCGCCACAAGCGGCAGTGCGGCGATGTCGTCGACCGAGCCGAGTTTACTGCCGGCCTGCACCGACAGGGTCGTGTCGCCCTCGGTGATGGCGCCGGCCGGAATCAGCGCGCCGTTCTGCTGCAGTGCATCCCGCAGGCTTTGCGTGCTCAGTCCGCGCGCGGCGAGCTCGTCGGCATTGGGGGTGATCGTGACCCGGCGGCCGATGTCGCCGACCAGGGCGGCGTCGCGCACGCCGGCCACGTCGCGGAGGTCGCCGAGCACGCTGCGTTTAAGCTGGTCGGCGAGCGCCACGGTATCGCTCGACGAGACCGCGAGCGAGATCACCGGAAAGTCGTCGATGCTGCCGCTGATCACCTGCGGGTCGAGACCGGCCGGCAGAACGTTCGTGATGCGGTTGATGGCCTGGTCGATGCGGGATTCGGCCTTGACCAGGTCGGTGCCGTAGGTGAAGGTGGCGCTCACGAGGGACGAGTTCGTGTTGCTTGTCGTCGACGTCGTTTCGAGCCCGGCGAGGCCCTGAATGGCGGTTTCGATCGGGGTCGACACGTCGTCGTTGACGACCTGCGGCGAAGCGCCCGGATAGCTCGTCGACACGAGCAGCTGCGGCAGCTGCAGTGACGGAATCAGCTCTTGCTTGAGGCTGGTCAGGGCCAGGCTGCCGAACACGGCCGCGACAATCGTGATGAGGGCGATGAGCGCCCGATTCTTCATGCTCAGAACCGCGAGAAAATGCACCCGCTCAGTATGTCAGTGCCCGGGTTGTTCCGTGGGCGACTAGACCACGTCGGCGAGTTGCGAGCTCAGCGGGCTGCCGAGATTCACCCCGGCGGTTACGCCGCCGTGCACGTGCGGCACCTGCCAGCTCGAAAAAAGCATCGGCGAGGCGCTCACGAGGTCGGAGCAGCCAACCCGGAGACCGCCCCACACGGCCTTGCCGACCGATCCGACCGTGACAACCGTGTCCGCGCTGCCACCAGCCGATGCGACACAGGGCAGAAACGTGCCTTTCCGGTCGATGTTGGGTTCAGCGATTGTCTCGTCGACAATCAGAACCGTGCCCTGCCTGGCTGCGGCCGCGACCACGCGTTCGCGCTGATCGATGGGCATGGTCCGGCCGGTCGGGTTATGAAAGTCGGGCATGAGGTAACCGAGCTGCGGGTTGCTCCGCTCCAGAATTTGCAGCAGCGCCGTTTCGTCCCAGCCCTTTTCGCCGTCGGTGTCGTCGGGGACGAAACCCGACCCGCCGAGGTGCACGCCCGGGCTCTGAGCTACAGCTCCGCCATAAATCCGCTCCAGGCATAGTGGCTACTTGATAACAGAGAGGTTATAGAATTGGATGGGTTTTTATGACCCGACGCCTCGTCCAGCTCTTTATTGGCCTCTTCCTCTACGGACTGGGCATCGCGTTGATCGTGCGTGGTGGCATCGGGGTCGCGCCGTGGGACGTCCTGACCCAGGGCATCGACAAGCACACCGGGCTTGGTTTCGGTCTGGTGACGGTCATGACGAGTGCGATCGTGCTGTTGTTCTGGATTCCGATTCGGCAAAAGCTCGGTGTCGGCACGATCTTCAACGCCGTATTGGTCGGGCCGGCTGCGGATGTCGGTCTGCACCTGATTCCGGCGGATCTCGACCTGTGGCTGCGCATTATTCTGTTCGCGCTCGGTCTCTTCACGCTTGCCTGCGCGACCGGCCTGTACATTGGTGCGCACTTCGGGCCCGGCCCGCGCGACGGTCTGATGACCGGGCTGCACAAGCGCACCGGCTGGAATATCTGGGTGGTGCGCACCCTGCTCGAGGCCACCGTGCTCGGCATCGGCTGGGCGCTCGGCGGCAATGTCGGCATCGGAACCGTGCTCTTTGCCGTATTGATCGGCCCCCTCTGCAACTGGACACTGCCCCTCTTCGCGATCCGCCGCCCCGGCCTGATCGCCCGCGCCGACGTCTCCCCCGAGATCGACGTGGAGGCAGCTCCCCTCGCGGAACGCAGGTAAGGGCGGGGTTAGAGGTTGCGCCGGGCGAACTCACCCACATCGACCCCGACAACACCCATCTGGTCACCGACTCGTGGCACGAGGGTCGGGGCTGCGAACGGATCAGCCGGCCGTAGCCCCGCAGAACTCGGTGATGGTGCCCTCCAGGATGTCGGCGAGCGCGCGCACCGAGGCGGCGTCGACCCACTCGGTGTCGGCGTGCAGGCCCTCACCGTCGGCGCCGAACACGACGCACGGGATGCCGGCCTCGTGAATGAGTCCGGCATCGGTCCAGAACGGTTCGCCGCGGGTGGCCGCCGGGTGGCCGAGCACCCGTTCGGCGTGGCCGGACAGCGCACGCACGATCGGCCAGTGCGGCTCGGCCGCAAAGGCCGCGCGCGCCACCAGCCGAGTCAGCGTGAACTGAAATTGTGGCGCGGTGCGCGCCAGTTCACTGAACAGCGCGCGCAGCTCGGTCTCGACGCTCTCGGGCGACTGGCCGGGCAGCATCCGTCGTTCCAAAGTGAGCACACAGCGGGCTGCGACCGTGGCCGCATCATCACCACCGGCAATCTGCGACACCCGCACGGCGCCGTGACCGAGCGTGACATGTGCCGGGGCGGCGTTCAACTGCTGACGCAGGCCGTCGAGGGCGCAGAGGGCGAGGCCGGCATGCCAGATGGCGTCGACGCCGAGCTCGGGCTGCGAGCCGTGCGCGGCGAGGCCGGTCAGCTCGAGCTCGAACCAGGCGAATCCGCGGTGTGCGGTGGTGAGTTCGAGGCTGCTCGGCTCGATAACGAGGGCGGCGTCGGCACGAAAACTACGCAGCACCTCTTCGGTTCCGATGCTGCCGAATTCTTCGTCCGCGACGAGCGTCACGATCACATCGCCGGGAAGCCCGGCAGCGGACGCCCGCGCGGCCGCCACGAGAATGGCCGCGAGCCCGCTCTTGGTGTCGAGGGCCCCGCGCCCGTGCACCCGGCCCCCTGTGAGATCACCGCTGAACGGATCGCCCGCGTAGGTCGCGATGCCGACCGTATCGAGGTGGGCGTTGAGCATGAGCGAGCGACCACCGCCGGTGCCGCGCTTCAGGCCGACGACGGACGGTCGCCCGGGAGTCTGCTCCAGCACGGTGACGTCGAAGCCCTGCTTGAGCAGCCAGTCACCGCACCACGCGGCGATCTCGGCTTCACCGGCGGCGTCGGGCACGAGATCGGGGTTGACGGAGTCGATGCGCACGAGCTGCTGCAGGATCGCGACGGGGTCGCTCTCGGCGGGTAGACGGGTCATCCTTCGAACCTAGCGCCTCGCACGAGAAGGGCTAAACCACTACTTCGGGGCACAGCGGCCGGGTGCGGGCTCCCCGAATTGGGAGGCGCTCCCGGTAGGGTGCAGCATGCGTTCCACTTCCCGATTGGGGCTGATTCCAGCTGCGCTGGTGAGCGCATCCGCGGTTCTACTCTTTGCGCTGCGCCTGCCGCTGCCCGGTTACGCCGTTCTGGCAGCAGCCCTGACGCTCGCGTTCGTGATCAACCGCGCACTGTTTCGCGATCTGTTGCTCATTGCGGTCGGACTCGCGATTATCAGCTCGATCTCGGTCGAAGCGAACATCAGCTACCCCAACATCGCCCTCATGGGCACGGTGCTGAGCCTCTCGGTGCTCGTGCCATACCTGCTCTCGCGCTACTACTTCATGGACCACGCGATTCGCTTTCCGATTCGCACCGGGCAGCGCTGGACCACGCTCGAACGCGCCTACCTCCCGATCGTAGTACTGCTCGGGTACCTGATTCTGCCGAGCTATTTCATCGGAAGCGGCGCGTACCGGAACTGGCCGGCGGTGACCGCGCCCGATGAGATTGCCCGGCTGTTCGTGGGTGTGGGCTTCGTGGGCATCTGGGACGAACTGTTCTTCATCTGCATCGCGTTCGCCCTGCTGCGCCGGCACTTTGCCGACTGGCAGGCCAATATTCTGCAGGCCGTGATCTTCTCGTCGTTCCTCTGGGAACTCGGCTACCAAAGTTGGGGGCCCCTGCTGACCGTACCGTTCGCGCTTCTCCAGGGCTACACCTTTGCCCGCACCCGGTCGCTGACCTATGTGGTCTGCGTGCACCTGCTCTTCGATGTGGTCGTGTTTCTCGTGCTCGTGCACGCCCACAATCGCGACTGGCTGGCCATCTTTTTGTATTGACCCTCGTGAACCCCTCAGGAACGCGCTATAAAGTGTCATTCAGTACACGCGATATAACGCGAGATTCAAGCTGAAAGGACAACGCAGTGTCACTGGAAAAATGGCTGGTCGCCCCTGGGCAGACCAAGATTATCGATGTCGAACTGGTGCGCAAGCTGAAGGTCGGCCTCATCAGCGGCACGGTCGACATCATCGGCCGTGACGAGCCCGGCGCCCGCATCGAAGTGCACGGCGTCACCGGCAAAGACCTCAAGATCTCGATGGACGGCGACCGCCTCGAAATCGACCACCCACAACTGCGCTGGGACAACTTCATCGAGGTATTCGCCTCGTTCCGCGGCACCGCACGCGCCGATGTGAGCATCTCGGTTCCCCGCGACGTCGCGCTGCGCTTCGGGGTCGTCTCGGCCGATGCCCTCGTCTCGGGCCTGCGCAACGACGCCAGACTCAGCACCGTCTCCGGCGATCTCGTCATCGACGATGTCGAGGGCGACCTCGAACTCAACGCGGTGAACGGCGAAATCTCGGTGCGTAACCACGCGGGAGCGCTGGTCGTGCACACCGTATCGGGCGATATCACGGCGAGCGGCAGTATCAATCAATTCACGCTCGACGGGGTCTCCAGCAACGTATTTCTCGACCTGACCAGCACGCCCGACCAGATTGTGACGAATTCGGTCAGCGGCAACCTCACCGTGCGGCTCGAGCCGGGCGTCGCCGCGCGCTACCACCTCAACACCATCTCCGGCACGATCCAGCTCGACGATCAGACGGTGCGCACCGCGTTCGGTAAGGGCTACGAGGGCTCCACCGGTGCCCTCGACGGCAGCTGGGTCGACGTCCGCTCCAACTCGGTGTCGGGCGATATCTCGGTCGTGCGCCGCGAGACTGCCAGCCCAGCGTCGACCAGCACGGCGTCGACCAGCACGGCGGATGGCGCAGCGGCGGCCTCCGCGGACGCCCCGCAGGAGCAGGCATGAGTGCCATGTTCGCGCACGGTAGCCTGCGCCTCTACCTGCTGAGCCTGCTCGCCGAGCGGCCCCGGCACGGCTACGAGCTGATCCAGGCGCTCAGCGACCGCTTCGGCGGCACCTACAGCCCGAGCGCCGGCACGATCTACCCGCGGCTGGCCAAGCTGGAGGAGGACGGGCTCGTCACGAAGTCGACCGACGGCCGCAAGACCGTGTACGAGATCACCGCTGCGGGCCGTGCCGAACTGCTCGCCCGCGACGGCGAACTCGGCGCGATCGAAGACGAGGTGACCGACTCGGTGCGGCGCCTCGCCGACCAGGTGCGCAGCGGCGTCAACTCCGCCATGAAGACCCTGCGGGCCGACCTCGCCTCGGCCGCCCGCCAGGCCCGCGATGCCGCTTCGGCAGACTCGCGCGGCTACGACGGTACCGCCGATTCGTGGGACCCCACGGGCTCGTCGACCTGGAACCGTGGCCACCCGACGCCGACCGCAACCGAGGAAAAGTCCACCGAGACCTCGAATGCTGACACCACGACGGGCGACGGCACAGCCCCACGCCATGACTCCACGCGGTCCCTGCGCGAGGCCGACATGGTGCTGAACGAGTTCCGACAGCAGCTGCGCGCCGATCTGCGCACGCAGGCCTATCGGTCGGTCGTGCCGCCTGACACCGTCCCGTCGCTCCGTCGGCAGCTCGCCGACGTGCGCGCGAGCATCCTCGCCACCCTCCACCAGTAGGAGCCTGCGGCGGCCCCGCAACGATGTCAGAAAACGCCCAATAAATGAGGTCGATTTGACACGGGTCGCCGTGGGTGTAGTGTCGATGCTCGTGACAACCGAGGCGAACGCCCCAGTACCGGAAAGCCGTTCACCAAAGCGGTGGATCATTGGCGATCCGCTCCCAACCGAGCACTTAGAGGGCCAGCTACTTCCCAAGCACCTCGCCCTCCCGATTTTTGCGAGCGACCCGCTATCGAGCGTGGCGTACGCGCCCCAGGAACTCCTCATGATCCTGACCCTCGGCGGGCTCGCATTCCTCAGCTTCGCACCGTGGGTCGCCGCCGTCGTGGTCGTGCTGCTCCTCGTCGTGGTCGCGTCGTATCGCCAGCTGATCAAGGCCTATCCCTCGGGGGGCGGCGACTACGAAGTCGCCCACAAGAACCTCGGCGAGAAGGCCGGCCTCGTCGTCGCATCCGCTCTCCTGGTCGACTACGTCATGACCGTGGTGGTCTCGGTGGCCAGCGGCGTGGACAACATCATCTCGGCACTACCTGGCCTGGCTCCGTTCCGGGTCGAACTCGCCGTGGTTTTCATCATTCTGCTCGCCGCGGTCAACCTGCGCGGCGTTCGCGAGTCAAGCAACGCGTTCGCCCTTCCGACGTACCTGTTTATCGGCAGTGTGCTGCTGATGATCATGGTAGGACTCGGTCGGGCCCTGCTGGGGGATGCCCCCATTGCGGAATCGGCCGGGTACGACGTACAGGGCGAGAACCTGGCTCAGGCCGCGTTCATCTTGCTTCTCCTGCGCTCCTTCGCGAGCGGATGCAGCGCGCTCACCGGGGTCGAAGCCATCGCCAACGGGGTTCCCGCGTTCAAACACCCCAAGGTCAAGAATGCGCAGCGCACCCTCACTCTCATGGGCGCCATCGCCATCGTGTTGTTCGTCGGGTTGACCGCGCTCGCGCTCATCTCCAAGGTGCACTACGCCGAGAATCCCTGCGACTTGATCGGCTGGGCTGAGTGCGCCACCGAGCCCCAGCGCAGTCTCATCGCGCAGGTGGCCGCGGCGACCTTCGGCGACTTCTCGGTCATGTTCTTCGTGCTGCAGGCCGCGACCGCGGCCGTGCTGCTGCTCGCCGCCAACACCGCCTTCAACGGCTTCCCGCTCTTGGGCTCCGTTCTCGCCCGGGACTCCTACGCACCCAAGTCGCTCAGCACGCGCGGCGATCGGCTCATCTACTCCAACGGTGTCGTTCTGCTGGCCCTGGCCGCGGTGGCGATCATGGTCGTCTACCAGGCCAACCTCACCGTTCTGATCCAGCTGTATATCATCGGTGTTTTCGTGTCGTTCACCCTCGGGCAAACCGGAATGGTGCGGCACTGGCTGAAACTACTCAAGAAGAACCCGCCCAATCGCAGTTCGATTATCTTCAGCTTGTCCATCAACGGATTCGGCGCGCTGCTGACCGGAGTCGTGCTCATCGTCGTCACCGTCACCAAGTTCACCCACGGCGCCTGGCTCGTCTTCGTGATGATGCCGATTCTGTTCTTTCTCATGATGGGGGTCAACCGGTACTACCGCGACGTTGCGAAGGAGATCGAGGTCGACCCGATTACGACGTTCGGCTCGCAGGGCGACCACGCAATCGTGCTCGTCGGCAAGATGCAGAAGCCGGTGCTCAAGGCGCTCGACTATGCCATTGCCGCGCGGCATGTCAGCCTTGAGGCGGTGCACATCTCGATCGACAACGCCGAGACCAAAGAGCTCAAACGCGCCTGGGTCAGGCAGAACATCCAGGTGCCATTACGAATCGTCGCCTCGCCGTACCGCGATATCAGCTGGCCGTTGATCAGCTACATTCGCGGTCGCCGTGAGGACCACGGCTCCGAGGTCATCACCGTGTACACACCGATCTACATCGTCGGCCACTGGTGGGAGGGGCTGTTGCACAACCACAAGGCCCGCCGGCTGCGTCAGAAGCTCATGCTCGTGCACGGCGTCACGATTGCCCTCGTGCCGTGGCTGCTCGACTCCTCGGAGCTCATCTACGGTCGGCGGTCCCGCCCTATTCCCGGTCAGGACCGCCGCGGCGAGCCGGTGCGGTCGCGCCCGGTGTCGCGCCGGCCACTCGCGCCCCCCCCGGGAGCGCTCGACACCGGGACGAAGTCGACCACGATCGTCGGAACCGTCCCCGCGCAGTCCAGGCCCGCGGCATCCCGTCGCCGCAAGCGCAAGTAGCGGCTTCGCCCTTCCGCAGCGCAGATAGAAGGCGACGGACGGACCAGCCTGGCCGGCTCCGATAATGACGTTGGGCACGCTGAGATTGCCCGTCATGCCACCCCGTTTCTACGGATTAGCCGTGCGAACGGCGTCCGCGGGGCGCTAGGCCCACCATGCTAAACTAAAGTTTAGTTTTTACACATTCCGTTCGGCAAATCCCGAGGGTCTCGCGACCTGCTCGGCCTGGCATCGTAAGGGGGTCACGCATGGGGCGCGGCCGTCAAAAAGCAAAGCACACCAAGGTAGCTCGGGAGCTGAAGTATTTCAGCCCGGATACCAACTACAACGCGCTCGAACGTGAGCTGACCGGGCATCCGTCCGACCCGCGCCTTGACGAAGACCTCGCCAAGTGGCCCGAGTACGAAGCGGACAAGGCCAAGCAGGGCGCCGACGCTGACGCCACGGATTCCGCTGACGGTGACGATGACCCCGACGGCGACGACGACCGCTACGTAGACCACTACGCCACCGAAGACGAGAAGAAACGCGCCTAGGCAGAGCTGTCGCTGAGATTGGTCACAGTGACCCAACCGTTCGGGCGTTGGAAGGTGAGCAGATCCGTTCTGCCGGCCTCCATCCACTCGAGTCCGCCGCTTCGACCGACAGCTGCCCGAACCAGGCCGGCTGCGGAAGAATGCCGGATCCTGCCGGTCGGCAGCGGGGATCGAGGCGACCTGCGGTAACCCCAGTTCGTCACCCTGATACAGGTAGGCAGAGCCCGGCAGAGCCGACTCCAGCAGGGTCGCTGCCCGCGGCCACCCAGCGCCGGCAGTAAGTACCGGGTCGCCAGGCGCACAAGGTCGTGGTTGGAGAGCACCCACGTCGGTGATGAGCCGGTCTGCTCGGTGGCGACGTAGGTGGCAACTGACCCGCGGGGACTGCTGCCGGCCGGGTTTGACCGGCCGTACCGGGCCCGTTGAGCGCATCGGCAAACGGGCGCCCGCACGCAGTGTGCTTCAGCTCGCGTAGGCCCCGACGAGGCGCACGGCACCGCCATTGACACCCTTTGCACCCTGCTCGAACCCGGTCAGGTCGTGCGCGGCGCGTGAGACGCGGCCGGCGGCCCAGGCCGGTATAGCGCTTCGCGCCAGCCTCGCAATGACCGACGAAACGGATGCCGCATCGACGACCGCGAACATGCCCACTCCGAGGTTCCACGTTCCCTCCGCGCTTTCCAGCGTGGAACCAGCCATGTCACCGAGAATGCGAAACACGGGCGCGGGCGACCAGGTGGAGCGGTCCACCTCCACCCACGAGCCGACCGGCAGCACGCGGGCGAGGTTCGCGGCGATTCCGCCACCGGTCACGTGGCTGAGTGAGTGGATGGCGCCGGCCAGCTCAGGGTCGCCGAGTACGTCGAGGAGAGGGCCGGTATACAGCCGGGTCGGCTCGAGCAGAACTTCGCCGACCATACCGCCAAGTTCGGCTGACATGGCGGTGTAACCGATGCCGCGCTGGGCCAGAATATGGCGCACGAGCGAGTACCCGTTGGAGTGCAGGCCGCTGGAGGCCATGGCGATGACGACGTCGCCGGAAATGACCTTGTCGGCGCCGAGCACCTGGTCGGCTTCCACCACACCGGTGGCCGCGCCGGCGACGTCATAGTCGTCGGGGCCGAGCAGGCCAGGATGTTCGGCGGTCTCGCCGCCGACCAGGGCCGTTCCGGTCTCGGAGCAGGCGCGGGCGATTCCGGCCACGATCGACGCGATGCGCTCGGGCACCACCTTGCCGCAGGCGATGTAGTCCGTCATGAACAGCGGGCGGGCGCCGACGACGACGATGTCATCGACGACCATGCCCACCAGGTCTTGCCCGATGGTGTCGTGCTTGTCAATCGCCTGGGCGATGGCAACCTTGGTACCGACGCCGTCGGTCGACGTGGCCAGCAGCGGCTGGCGAAACTTGGTGAGGAACGACACATCGAAAAGCCCGGCGAAACCCCCAACACCGCCCCAGACCTCGGGGCCGTGCGTCTTCGAGACAGCAGACTTCATGAGCTCGACCGCGAGGTCACCGGCCCGGGTATCGACACCGGCTGCTGCATACGATGCCTGAGAAGTTGTGGGGGTGTTGCTCATTCTGGTCTTCCCGGGTCACCGAACGGTACCTGGCCCAGGCGGGCAAGGGCTTCTTCTTTGCGCGTTGCGGGTGCCAACACTGCTTCCAGGTCGGAATCCGGGCCGGGGTCGCATCCGTTTGATGCCGCCGGACGCTCGAGCAGGTTCTTGCCGAGGTGCTGCGACTCGGGCAGCGCAATCGGGTACACGCCGGTGAAACAGGCGGTGCAGAGACGTTCGCGCGGCTGCTCGGTGGCTTCGATCATGCCGTCTTCCGAGAGGTAGCCGAGGCTGTCGGCGCCGATCGACTGGCGCACCTCGTCGATCTCCAGGCCGGTCGCGACGAGTTCGGCACGGCTGGCGAAGTCGATGCCGTAGAAACACGGCCAGGTGATCGGCGGGCTGGAGATGCGCACGTGCACTTCGGCTGCACCGGCCTCCCGCAACATGCTCACGAGGGCGCGCTGCGTGTTGCCGCGCACGATCGAGTCATCGACCACGATCAGGCGCTTGCCCTTGATGACGTTTTTGAGCGGGTTCAATTTTAAGCGGATGCCGCGCTGCCGGATGGTCTGCGACGGCGCAATGAAGGTACGGCCGACATAGGAGTTCTTGACGAGGCCCTGGCCAAATGGAATGCCCGATGCCTGCGCGTAGCCGATGGCAGCTGGCGTACCGGATTCCGGGGTGGGGATGACGAGGTCGGCCTCGACCGGGTGCTCGGCGGCGAGCCGGCGCCCCATCTCGACCCGAGCCTCGTGCACACCGCGGCCGGCGATCGTGGTGTCGGGGCGGGCAAGGTAGACGTACTCGAAGACGCAGCCCTTGGGGTCGGCCTTCGCGAAACGCTGCGTGCGCAGCCCGTTTTCGTCGATCGTGATCAGTTCGCCGGGTTCAACCTCGCGCACGAAGCTCGCGCCGACGATATCGAGCGCGGCGGTCTCGGAGGCCACAACCCACCCGCGTTCCAGGCGACCGAGCACGAGTGGCCGTACGCCCTGCGGGTCGCGGGCCGCATAGAGGGTGGTTTCGTCCATGAAGACCAGGCAGTAGGCGCCGCGCAGGCGCGGCAGCACCTCGAGCGCGGTGGCTTCGAGGGTGTGGTCGAGGTCGCCGGTGAGCAGCGCGGTGACCACGGCGGTATCGGTCGTGTTGCCGCGGGCGAGTTCACCGTCAACCTGCGGATAGCGTTCGTGCACGAGCCGCAGCAACTCGGCCGTGTTGGTGAGGTTACCGTTGTGGCCGAGGGCCACCGTTCCGCTCGCGGTTCGCCCGAGGGTTGGCTGGGCGTTTTGCCAGCTCGATGATCCGGTGGTGGAATATCGGGTGTGCCCGACGGCAATATGCCCGAGCAGGGTGCTCAGCGAGGCCTCATTGAAGACCTGCGAGACAAGTCCCATGTCTTTGTAGATGAGAATCTTGCTGCCGTCACTCGTGGCGATTCCGGCCGATTCCTGGCCGCGGTGTTGCAGGGCATAGAGGCCGAAGTAGCTGAGTTTGGCTACCTCTTCGCCGGGAGCCCAGACGCCGAAGACGCCACAGGCATCCTGTGGACCCTTCTCGCCTTGGAGAATATCGTGATTTAACAGTCCGTCGCCACCGGGCAAGCCGCAGCCTCTTTACTTCTCGTTGAACGTTTGAAAATCGTCGTTGGGGGTGCCGGAGCCAGGCTCAGCGGCGCGTGGTTCGTTCGCGCCCAGTCTATCGGCGACGACCGTCGTGTGCGATCGGCCGATGATCCGGTCGATGACGAGGGCCACGACCGCGCCGAGACCGGCACCGACAGTGACGCCGCCGAGCAGGAGGAAACCGAAAATCTGCGCGCGGTCATACTCGTCGTTCTCCGGAAAGGCGAGCGTGAAGATGAAGGCCAGCAGCACTCCCAGAATCGCTCCGAGCAGCATGAAGTTGCGGTAACGCGGGGCCCGATGCACGGTGACGGTCGCCTCCGCCAGCACGGTCTCACTGGCGGTCTCGTTGTCGGCGATACTCTCGGTTGACGGGTCCTGGGGCTGCTCGATAGAACTCACCCCTCTATTGTTCCATGGGCAGATGCGAGACTGACCCTATGAAGACGATTGCGGTACTCGGAAGCGCCAACATGGACCTCGTCGTGCGGCAGGCGCGGCTACCCCTCCCCGGCGAGACGATGTTTGGGGCTAGTTTCACTACCGTTCCGGGTGGCAAAGGATTGAATCAGGCGGTCGCCGCTGCGCGAATGGGAGCGTCCGTGAATTTTCTGGGAGCGGTGGGAGCGGATGCCTACGGGACCCAACTACGCGAGCTGCTGGCGACCGAGGGCATCCGTTCTCCCGCACTGGCCACCGCGGATGCCCCCACCGGCACCGCCCACATCTCCGTTGTGGACAGTGGCGAGAATTCGATCGTCGTCGTGTCGGGCGCCAACGCCACCGTCACCACGCTGAGCGCCGCGCAGCGTCTGGCCGTTACCGATTCGGCGTTTCTGGTGATGCAGTGCGAGCTGCCGATCTCCGTGTTGGTCGAGGGAATCGCCGCGGCCCGCGCCGCCGGCGTGTTCACCGTGCTGACCCCGGCGCCGGTTGTGCCGCTGCCGAAGGGTTTTCTCGCCTCGGTGGACCTCATCGTGCCCAACCAGGGTGAGGCGGCCGAACTCACCGGGGAGAGCGACCCGGTGCGCGCCGCCGAGGTACTCAGCGCCGGCGGCACCTGGGCTATTGTCACGCTGGGTTCGCAAGGGTCGGTCGTGGCCTTCGACGGCAAAGTTATCGGGCTTGCGCCCGCCCGACCGGTGAGCGCGGTTGATACCACCGCGGCCGGTGATACTTTCGTTGGGGCACTCGTGGCACGACTGGCGGTGGATTGTGTGCGCGGCACCGCCGTGACCCCCGACAACATGATCGAAGCAGTGCGCTACGCCACGGCCGCGTCGTCGGTGGCGGTGACTCGGGCCGGGGCAACGTCGTCGATGCCCACCCGCGACGAGGTCGAGGCGATTCTCGCCTAACGTCTACTCGCGACGGGGTCAGGGCGGCCCTGGCAACACCGGCACGTGTCCGCTCAGGTCGGCGCGGGCACCGGAGGCGTGGATGCGACCGCTTGCGAGTCCCTCAGCCCAGGCCAGGCTGCCAGTGGCGAGGTGAAGCCACGTGGCGGCATCCGTTTCAATAACGTTCGGTGGGGTGCCGCGAGTGTGACGTGGGCCGGCGACGCACTGCACGGCACCGAACGGCGGCACACGCACCTCGAGGGTGTTGCCCTCGGCCTGTTCGGCGAGCAATTGAAGGGTGTAGCGCACGGCTTGCGCGCGGATGTCCCGACTTGCGCTGTCCCCCTCGGAAAGCGCCTTGCGCACCGCGATCCGCCCAGCGCCGTCGTCTATTCGTGCTCGTGCCATGCGTCTAGTCTGCGGGATCGGGCGGGCCGGGCGCATCGGGTAGCCTGAAGCTGTGAAAATTCTGGTCCTTGGTTCCGGTGCCCGCGAGCACGCCATTATTACCGGCCTGCTCCGTGAGGAGCCGCGGCCGAGCGTGGTGTGCGCGCCCGGTAACGCCGGTATCGCGGCCGATGTGCCAGTTGTCGCGCTCGACCCGAACGACCCTGTCGCCGTGACCGACTATGCGGTACTGCACAGCGTCGAGCTCGTCGTGATCGGGCCGGAGGCTCCGCTCGTGGCCGGGGTCGCCGACGCCCTGCGCGCCCGCGGCGTGGCTGTATTTGGGCCCGACCGGGCCGCCGCCGCGCTCGAGGGCAGCAAAACCTTCGCCAAACGCATCATGGATGAGGCCGGCGTTCCCACCGGTCGCGCCGTTTGCGCCGCAACCCTCGTCGAGGCCGAAACCGCCCTCGACGAATTCGGCGCCCCCTACGTGGTCAAGGCTGATGGTCTCGCCGCAGGCAAGGGCGTGCTCGTCACCGAGGATCGCCCCGCCGCCCTCGCCCACGCCACATTCTGGCTCGAACACGGCAGCGTGCTCATTGAAGAATTTCTCGACGGCCCGGAAATTTCCCTCTTTCTGCTCAGTGACGGCCAGAACGTCCTGCCGCTCTCCCCCGCCCAGGACTACAAGCGCGCCCTCGACAACGACGCCGGCCCCAACACCGGCGGCATGGGTGCCTACTCGCCGCTGCCCTGGCTCGACGCCGCGTTCGGCAGTGAAAACGAATTCATCGACGAGATCATCGAGACCGTCGCGCTACCGACCGTGCGCCAGCTCGACGCCGAGGGCACCCCGTTCGTCGGGCTGCTCTACTGCGGGCTCATTGTGACGAATGCCGGCATTCGCGTCATCGAGTTCAACGCGCGCTTCGGAGACCCCGAGACGCAGGTCGTGCTGCCGCGCCTGGTCACGCCGCTGTCTGGCCTGCTGTTCGCCGCCGCGACCGGCGTGCTCGGCGCCCTCCCCCGGCCGGAGTTCTCCGCCGACGTCGCCGTCACCGTCGTGCTCGCGAGCGAAAACTACCCGGAAACCCCGCTCGTGGGGCGCGAAATCACCGGGCTCGACGCAGCCCTGGCCGTGCACGGCGTCACGATCGCCCACGCGGCGACCCGGCTCGTCGACGGGACTCTCGTGTCGACCGGCGGCCGGGTGCTCAGCGTTGTCGCCGTCGGCGATTCCTTCGCCCTGGCCCGCGCCCGCGCCTACGAGGCCCTCGGCCAGATCACCCTCGCCGGCGCCCACTTTCGCACCGATATCGCCGCCCGCGTCGCCTAACCCGTTTCCTCCGCCCGCGAGCCGTGAGTTTGAAGCGATTCTCGCGAAAAAAACAGCCCAAACTCACGGCTCGGCGAGATGCGGGAGAATACAGGGGTGAGCCAATCCGATCAGCAGCCCCCAGCATCTGTCGCCGCACTCGACGGGTGGACACTCGTCTATTCGGGTAAGGTGCGCGACCTGTACGTGGAAACAACGGATGCCGCGCCCTCGCTCACGAGCGCGTCGCGCGTGCTCGTGGTCGCCAGCGACCGCGTGAGCGCGTTCGACCACGTGCTCGAGCCGGGCATTCCGGGCAAGGGCGAGCTGCTCACCACCCTGAGCCTGTGGTGGTTCGACCTGCTGACCGGCATTCCCGACCACCTCGTCGCCGACCACGAACTGGTCGGCAGCACGGTTCGCGCGCTCATTCCCGCCAGTGTCGCCGGGCGGGCAATGCTCTGCCGCACCCTCGATATGTACCCGATCGAATGTGTTGTGCGCGGTTACCTCACCGGCAGCGGCTGGAAGGAATACCTGCACTCCCAGTCGGTGTGCGGCATTATGCTGCCGGCCGGACTGCAGAACGGCGACCGGCTGCCCGAACCCATCTACACCCCGGCCTGGAAGGCTCCGATGGGCCAGCACGACGAGAACATCTCCTTCGAGCGCACCGTCGAACTGGTTGGGCCCGTTATCGCCGCCGAGCTGCGCGACCTTTCACTGGCCCTGTTCCAGACCGCCGGAACGATCGCCGAGAAGGCCGGCGTCATTCTCGCCGACACCAAATTCGAGTTCGGAGCTGACCGACAGACCGGCGTGACCGTACTCGCCGACGAGGTGCTCACGAGCGACTCCAGCCGCTACTGGGACGCCAAGGCCTGGCACACCGGCACCACCGCGGAGACCCGCATGGCGAGCTTCGATAAGCAGATCGTGCGCAACTGGCTATCCGCGCACTGGGATGGTGCCGGCACCCCGCCCGCGCTACCGACCGAGATCGTGGAGCAGACCGCGGCCCGCTACCGAGAACTGCTCCAGCGCCTGACCAGCGCCTGACCTCCCGCACCAGGTCGGGGTGCCGGGCGGCGGTCATCACCGCCCGAATGGTGCTTTCCGCACGCTGATGGGCGAAGGGGGGACCGTTCGCCCGCGGATCGCGGAATAGCCGGGCCCACACCGGAGTTCAGACTGCTGTGACTCTTACTGCGAAAGATCTGCTGGCCGCCGACACCGGCATGGGCGCGGTGACCCTGCGCGTGGGTAACCTCGGCGCCATGATCGCCTACTACCGCGACGTCGTGACCCTTGAGCTCCTGAGCCAGGAGGGACCAGTCGCGGTGCTCGGTCGCAGCCAGATCCCGCTCGTGATTTTGCAGCACGCCCCCGAGCTCACAGCCGCCGAACCGCGCTCGGCCGGGCTGTATCACACGGCCATTCTGTTCGACACGCAGGCCGATCTCGCCGCCGCGGTCGACTCAATCGGCACGAAGTCTCCCGGGACATTCACCGGCAGCGCGGATCACCTCGTCAGCCAGGCCTTCTACTTCACCGACCCGGAGGGCAACGGTATCGAGTTGTACTGGGACCGCGACCGCACCCTCTGGAGCTGGACCCACGGCCAGGTCGAAATGGCCTCGCTCTACCTCGACCCGAACGCATTCATTTCTGAGCACCTGTCGGCAGAGCCGAGCGCTGGTCACGCCACCGTGGGCCACGTTCACCTCTCGGTCGGCGACGTTGCGAGCGCCCGCGAATTCTACGTGAACCGTCTCGGCTTCGAGGCGACCGCAAGCTTCGGCCCGGCGGCCCTGTTCGTCTCCACCGGCGGCTACCACCACCACATGGCTATGAACACCTGGGAGAGTTCGGGCAGCGGCAAGCGACGCCTCGCCTTGGGGCTCGGCGAGGTCAGCATCATCGTGCCCAGCACCGACGACGTGGGTGCCCGAGAGGAGCGGATGACCCACTACAAAGTCGACACCCGTCACGACGGGCAGACCCTCGACTTCGACGACCCGTGGGCGAACCACATCCGGGTGCGCGCGGCAGACCGCACCAACGACGCCGCGGCATCCGCAATCGAGCCGGTAGCGACGTTCTAACGCAGAAGCCGGTCGCGACGCCCTAACGCTCAGAGGGCGGCGCGGGCCGCCCGGCGGGTCAGGCCGTGCACGGTGGCCTGGTACTCCTTGACGTTGAGGGGGCGGCCAGGCAGCCTGGGCCGCGGCGCGTCAGCCGCCCGCAGGCCGTCGAGAACAATGGACAGCTGGCGGCGCCACTGGCCCGCATAGCCGGCGCCGAGACCTCCGAGCGACCCGACCATGGTGACGAGTACGGCGAGATCGACCGCGTCGACATCCCGGCGCAGCGTGCCGTCCCTCTTGGCGCGGGCCACGAGGCTCGCGATGAAGCCGTCGAACTCCGCGGCCGGCCGCGCCGAGGGCTCGAGCACGGCCATCCGCCGCAGGATCGGCGGCAGAGAGGGGTCAGCGACAAGCCATTCGGCGACCCGTTCGGTGTAGATGACAAGCGCCTCCCACGGCGTGGGCGCGGCCTCGATCTCGCCACGCACCGCGTGCAGTTGCGCGAGTGCGAGGTCATAGAGCACGCGCACGAGGTCGTCGCGGGTCGGAAAATTGCGGTAGAGCGTGGCCACGCCAACTTCGGCCTGACGCGCGATCGCCTCGAGCGAGGCGTCGACACCGTGCTGGGCCAGCAGGGTGCGGGCGCTGGCAATGAGCCGGTCACGGTTCAGCCGGGCGTCGCGGCGGCGGGGCGGCAGTGGCGCGGTGCGCTCGGGTGCAGACGGGGCTGGCACGCCATCCTGGGGCTTTCGGGTCGGCGAGGTCATACGCTCCAGTCTAGAACTTTGACCTTGACGGTTCGCCCCGGTGTTGCGCCCGTGGCCGCAACCGGCGCACAATTTGATCAAGCCGAAGGAACCCGATGACCCTCAAGAACAACACCCGTGAATTCGACCCCGAGATCGTCACCGATTTTCGAGAAAAGATGAGCTACGGGTCCTACCTCGACCTGTCGACCCTGCTCGACGCGCAGAAGCCGGTCAGCGTTCCGGAACACCACGACGAACTGCTCTTCATCATTCAACACCAGACCACCGAGCTGTGGCTCAAGCTCGTGCTGCACGAGTTGCAAGCAGCCATCGAGGCGCTGCGGCAGGATCAGCTCGCGCCGGCCCTCAAGGGCATCGCCCGGGTCAAGCACATTCAGCGCACCCTCACCGAGCAGTGGTCGGTGCTCGCGACCCTCACCCCGACCGAATACGGTCAGTTTCGGAACTTCCTCGGCAACTCCAGTGGCTTTCAGTCCCACCAGTACCGCGCGGTCGAGTTCGCGCTCGGCAACAAGAACCGTCGCATGCTCACGGTCTTCGAAGCGGATGCACCGGCCCACGCGCTGCTGACCGCCACCTTCGATGCGCCTAGCCTCTACGACGAGTTTCTGCGCTTCCTGCACCGGGCTGGCTACAACATTCCCGCCGCCGTGCTCGCGCGCGACGTGACCGAGGCCTGGACGTTCCACCCCGAACTCGTGCATACCTTTCGGGGAATATACGAGAACGCTACCGAGCACTGGGCCGCCTATGAGGCCTGCGAAGAACTCGTCGACCTCGAGGACAACTTTCAACTCTGGCGGTTTCGCCACCTGAAGACCGTGCAGCGCATCATCGGCATGAAGCAGGGCACCGGCGGGTCGAGCGGCGCGGCCTTTCTGCAGAAGGCCCTCGAACTCACCTTCTTTCCGGAGCTTTTCGCGGTGCGCACGGAGATCGGGGCGTGACCAGTTATTTTCTTGTCGGTCGCGGAACCGTACTGCCGGGCTTTGTCGATGCGCACGTGCACCTGGCCCTGATCGACCCGAGCCGCCTACCCAGCGGCGGCATCGCCCGGGTGCTCGACCTCGGCGGCTGGCTGCACGATGGCCTCCGCACGTCTATGCCTGATCTGGCATACGCGCATCAGTTTGTCACCGCTCCCGGCGGCTATCCCACCCGCGCCGGCTGGGCCGAGCGCGGCTGGAGCTGCGAGGTGACGACCAGAGCAGATGCCGCCACAGCGGTGGATCTACAGGCTGCAGCCGGGGCATCCGTTCTGAAAGTCACCCTGAACTCCCTGGTCGGGCCGGTACTGGACGCCGAGGCGCTGGCCGCGGTTGTGGACCGGGCGCACGAACGCGGTCTGCCGGTCGTCGCGCACGCCGAGGGTTCCGGACAGGCCCATCGCGCGTTCACGGCCGGCGTTGATGCGTTCGCGCACACCCCGTTTTCGGAGCGCCTCGCCGGCGACCTGGTGGCCGCGATGGCTGCCCGCATGACCTGGATCAGCACCCTCGACATGCACGGCTGGGGCCGCCCCACCGCTGCTTTCGAGATCGCGAGCGACAATCTGCGCCGGTTTCATGCGGCCGGCGGCCGGGTGCTGTACGGCACCGACCTCGGCAACGGGCCGCTCCCGCTCGGGCTGAATCGCGGCGAGATCGGCGCGCTGCTCGGCGCAGGCCTGACGCCCGACGAGGTACTGACCGCTCTCTGCGCGCCCGCACCGCTCGGCCTGACCCTGCCCGACAATCGGGTTACCTTTATTCCGGGCGAACGGCCACGAGACCCCGATGATTTCACCGACTGGCTCTGCACCGCTCGCGCTCTCACCCGCCCCGAACTCGAGGTTCTCACATGACTCCCACGTTTAACAGTGCTCCCGGCCCCACGACCGGCCTTGACGCCCACCTCGCCTTCGCGCGGCGCATGGACCGCATCGACGGCCTGGCGCACTATCGCGCCCGGTTTCTCGGCACCGATGCCGACCCCGACACCGCCAACCCCCGTTCCTACCTCGACGGCAACTCGCTCGGCCGCCCGCTGCGGGCGAGCGCGGAACGCATCGCCGACTTTCTGCAGAAGGACTGGGGCACCCGGCTCATTCGCGGCTGGGACGAACAGTGGATGGAGCTTCCCCTGCAGATTGGCGACGACCTCGGTCGGGTCGCCCTCGGTGCCGCTCCCGGGCAGGTCTTCGTCGGCGACTCCACCACCGTTCTGCTCTACAAACTGGCCCGCGCCGCCGTGGATTCGCGCCCGCACCGCACCGAAATCGTGCTCGACAGCGACAACTTTCCCACCGACCGCTACATTCTCGAGGGCATAGCGCGAGAGCGCGGCCTCACTCTCCGGTGGATCGAATCCGACACCGAGGGCGGGGTCACCGCCGACCAGGTGCGCCGAGTGATCGGCCCGCAGACCTCGCTCGTGCTGCTCAGTCATGTGGCCTATCGCTCCGGTTACCTCGCCGATATGCAGGCCATTACCGCCATCGCCCACGAGCACGACGCTCTCGTGCTCTGGGACCTCAGCCATTCAGTCGGGTCGGTGCCGATCGAGCTCGACGGCTGCGACGTCGACCTCGCGGTCGGCTGCTCCTACAAATACCTGAGCGGCGGGCCGGGCGCACCGGCGTTCGGCTATGTCAAGAGCGACCTGCACGATGTGCTGACCCAGCCGATTCAGGGCTGGATGGGAGTCCAAGCCATCTTCGAGATGGGGCCGGGGTATCTGCCGGCCACCGGCATCCGTCGATTCATAAGCGGTACACCCCCTGTGGTGGGCATGCTTGCCATGCAGGACACCATCGCCATGCTCGAGGAAGCCACGATCGGTTCGGTGCGGGCCAAGTCGGTCGCGCTGACCGAGTTCGCAATCGCCCTCGTCGATGAGTGGCTCGCGCCGATGGGGGTCACGGTGGCCTCGCCGCGGGAGCAGACGCATCGCGGCGGTCACGTGACCATCAACCATCCGCTCATGCGTCAGGTGACGAAGATTCTGTGGGACAACGACGTGATTCCCGATTTTCGGGCACCGAACGGTCTGCGGCTCGGCCTCGCCCCGCTCAGCACGAGTTTCGTCGAGACCTACGACGGTGTCTCCGCCGTGCGCGATGTGCTGCGCGGCATTCTGCTCGGCCAAAGCGGCGTAGCGCAGTAGACCGGCGGCGTGCTGAATAGGCCCGCACCGAAGCGGGCCGGGCCGGTCGGGCCCGGCCTGTAGAATTGGAGAGATTTGCCACGACAATAAGCCCCAGACTGTATGCGGAGTGCCCTGTGCCAACGATCGTCGTCGAAGTAATGCCCAAGGCCGAGTTGCTTGACCCCCAGGGCAAGGCCGTCGCCGGCGCCCTCGGTCGGCTCGGTCAGACCCAGTTTCTCGGTGTGCGCGTTGGCAAGCGCTTCGAGATTTCTATTGAGGGTGACGCGGATGCCGCCACCCTCGCGGCCGTGCGTGAGCTCGCCGACACCGTGCTGTCGAACTCCGTGATCGAGGATGTCGTCGGCATCCACGTTCAGGACGCTCCCTCGTCAGCGGTCGCCTGATGCGCATCGGCGTCGTCACCTTTCCCGGATCGCTCGATGATCGCGACGCTGTGCGCGCGATTCGCCTGGCCGGCGCCGACGCCGTAGCCCTCTGGCACGGCGACCACGACCTGCACGGTGTCGACGCCCTCGTGCTGCCCGGCGGGTTCAGCTACGGCGACTACTTGCGGGCCGGCGCCATAGCGAGCCTCTCGCCGATCATGACCGAGGTCATCGACGCGGCGAACGCGGGCATGCCCGTGCTCGGTATCTGCAACGGATTCCAGATGCTCACCGAGGCCCACCTGCTCGATGGCGGTCTCATTCGCAACGAACAGGGCCGCTTCATCTGCCGCGACCAGGGCCTGCGCATCGAGAACACCAGGAGCGACTGGACCGCCGGGTTCGCCGCCAACGCCGAGATCGTCATTCCGCTCAAGAACGGCGAGGGCTCGTTCATAGCCTCCGACGAAACCCTCAAGGCGCTCGAGGGCGAGGGCCGCATCGTGGCCCGCTACATCGGCGGCAACCCGAACGGGTCGCTCAATGACATCGCCGGCGTGACCAACGCCCGCGGCAACGTCGTCGGCCTCATGCCGCACCCCGAGCACGCCGTCGAGGCCGGGTTCGGTCCCGACACCGACGACGCCATGGCGAGCGGCGTCGACGGCCTCACCTTCTTCACCTCGGTCATCGCCCAGGCGCTCGTCGCCCGATAGTCGGTGTTCACCATTTTCTCGTGCAGGAGCGCGCCGTGACCAGCTCTGTCGCATTGATCTACTCCCCCGATATCGACTGGAGCCAGCCCGAGTACGTCGAAACCACGGAGGCCACGCCGGCCTCCACCTGCTCGAATGCACCAAGCTCGACGACACCAGCAGGGTCGCCTCCATGATTCCAGGGGCGTAGAACGAGGCCGTGGAACGAGGCCGTAAAGGTTCGTCCGGCGCTGCCGATGGCCCTGCTGGTTCCCGAGGCCACGATGGCCGAGAATCGCGGCATCCTAGCTTTCGAACCAGTTGACACAGGCTTGTTTCGCGCTGCGTGCTCTCGCGACGCCCCATGTTCGGTTCACCCATTACGAGTGCGTTTCGTGCGCAACCGCTCGTTGAGAGAATTGCACACACTCGTGGCGGGCTCTCAGCTTCACGAGGCACGGTCTGAAAGACTGGGCCTGCCCACCCCACCTGCCGACCTCTGGAGTGTCCTCGTGTCTCCCCGCTCGCTGTACCGCTGTGTGTCCATTGCCGAGACGATCACCTGGGCGCTGCTGATTACCGGCATGCTGCTGAAATACGTCGCGCAGGCCGGAGAATGGGGCGTGCAGATCGGCGGCTTTGCGCACGGTCTGGTCTTCATCGCCTACGGCATGACGGCCGTGTTCATCGGCGTCAACCAGCACTGGAACGCACGGCTGATCGCGCTCGCCTGCCTCACGGCGGTCATTCCGTTCGCGACGATCCCGTTCAACCGGGCCCTCGAACGCCGCGGCGCTCTCGGTGGGGGCTGGCGCCTCACGCGCACGGCCGACCCCCGCGATCACACCCGGCTGAGCGCCCTGCTGCGCTGGATGCTGGCCCGTCCGGTTTTACTGGCCGGCATCATGGGGATCGCTCTGGTGTCGATCATGGCGACCCTGCTCAGCATCGGTCCCCCCGGCGGCACCAGCTAGCCCCAGTTCTCGGCCACCCGCAGAAGCGGACCGTCTGAGTGCGTCAGCCGAGGGTCGCGGGCGGCTGCGGGGTGATTCCCACGCGCCGGTGGCGGGCGGTTGCGGCCAGCGCGAGAGCGTCATCCGTTTTCTCCAGCGGAAAGGTCGTGCCGACGAGGGCTGAAAACGGATGCCGGTGCCAGGCTCCGCTGAGATAGTCCACCGCCTGCTGCAGATCGCCCGGCGTGTAGTTGTGCACGCCGCGGAGGGTGACCAGGCGGCGCACGACCGACTCGGGGTCGAGCAGCACCGGATCCCCGGGCGAAACGCTCCCGACGAGCACGACCACGCCCCCGATGCCGATCAGGTCCAGGGCGGTGTGCACGGCGGGCCGGGCACCGCTCAGTTCGAGCGCGATCGTCGGCTCGGCCGCGCCGGCCTGCGCGAGCGCGGCGAGCACGCTCGCGGCCCCGGCCGGCGACTCGCCGGGTGCACTCGGGTCAGCGACGGCCGCGGCCCCGAAGTCCAGCGCGAGCCGCCTGCGGGCCGTATCCGGGTCGCTGACGACCACGACGGCACCGGCATCCGTCGCCATCGCGCAGGCGGTCACGCCGAGCATTCCGGCACCGGTCACCAGCACGGTTGCTCCGGCCAGCGGGACGAGAGCGGAGGCCGCCCCCAGCGCTGCGACGGCCGTTGCGGTCGCACAGGAGGCCGGCGCGAGCACCGTCGCCGGAACCTGCTCGTCCACGACCACGATCGCCGTTCCGGCGCGCACCTGCACGTGAGTGGCGAAGCCGCCGCTGAGTTCCCAGCCACGCTGCATCCGTTCGTGGCCGTATTTGGCCAGCTCGAGGCATTTCTGGGGCAGGCCGCGGCGACAACGCGGGCACGTTCCGCAGCTCACGGTGACCGACCAGACCACACGCTGCCCCACGCGTACAGGCATTCCATTTGCGGCATATGACTGTTGAGTGGTCGCGACGATGCGGCCGACCTGCTCGTGCCCGAGCACGAGCGGTTTCGCGGCCGGTCGGTGCCCCAGCGCCGTGTGCACGTCGGAGCCGCAGATCGTGGCCAATTCGACCTCGACCAGCACGTCGCCGGGCCGGAGCAGCACGCCCGGTACGGCCACTCGCTCCAACGGCAGACCGATGCCCGACCAGACCATGGCTTCGGCGGCCCGCGGCAACACAACCTCCCGCCCGGCGGCGAGCGTCGGGGCGAGCGTCGGGGCGGGCACGGGAGCAGGTTCAGCGTGCGGATCGTGTTCGGGCATGGTTACTCGATCGTTTCCTCACGCAGGCCCAGCAGTTCGGCGAGGTCGGCGACGCTCGCGATAACGACGTCGGCTCCGGCATCGTCGAGGGTCTCGCTGTCGTGCGTGCCGGTCAGCACACCCACGACCAGGCCGGCGCCGGCGTTCACGCCGGAGAGCATGTCGCTCGCGGTGTCGCCGACGACGACCACGGCCGCGACGCTGGATGCCCCGGTGCGCAGCAGCGCGGTGAGCGGCAGGTCGGGGTACGGGCGGCCACGACCGGCTTCGGCCGGGCAGAGGCTGACGTCGATGAGGTCGCTCCAGCCGAGCTTCTCGATGAGCGTGTTCTGCGTGGCACGGGCGAATCCGGTGACGAGGGCGACCTTCACTCCGGCGCCACGGAGTTCCTGAAACAGCTCAGCCGCGCCGGCGATCGCCGTCACACCGACCTGCTCGACGAGTTCACCGTAGGCGGTTTCGAACGCTGCTGTCGCTGCGACGGCCGCTTCGTCGGAGTCGGTCAACCCGCGAAAGACATCGAGCTTGGACTGCCCCATGGTCTCGCGCACGAACGCAACGGCTTCCGCCGACTCGTCGGCGGTGTCGGCCAGGCCGCTGCGCTCGGCGGCGAGCACAAACGCCCGCTCGACGAGTCCGTCGTCGCTCACCGTGGTGCCGGCCATGTCGAACACGACGAGTTCAACGCCAACGTCTTCGGGGTCGAAATCGTTTAGGTCAAAATCGAGAGAGAGGGGTGCGGTGCTCATGAGGTGCCTTTCAGGGAGGGGATGGGTGAGTCACAGACGCCGGCAATGACGTGCTCGGCGAGGCCGAGACCGGTCGTCATACCGATTCCGGTCGTGGCCGCCACGAGGTGCACGCCGGGTTCGGGTTCGTCAATGAGAAAGTCGGCACGGCCCGAGGCGTAGATACCCTGCCACCGTTCGAGCACGCGCGGGCGCGGCACGCCGAACAGGTCGCCGGTGAGCTCTAGCAGCTGCTCGAACGCGTTCTCATTCTGGAATGGAGAAACGGATGCCCCGCGATAGTGGGTGTCCCCCACGATCAGCGAGCCGTCGGGCAATTGGGTGTACATCTGGTTGAGGTCCAGCTCGGCCAGCGCCGGGTACTCCCGCCGCAACCGGTCGCCCAGATCGGCAGCGCTTGGCAGCGTCGCAAAAGCTCCGTAGCGCAGCAGCGACCAGCCGGTGAGCACCGGCGCGGGCAGCGGCGCGCGCAGGCCGGCATCGACGCGCAGCATGTCGAGGCCACACCGCAAAATGCCGTCCCGCTCCGCGACCTCCGGGTAGAGCTGGTCGATGTCGTGGTTGACCGCCACGACGACCGTTCCAGCGTCGATCGGCCCGCGGGTGGTCGTGACCCGCCCCGGACACACGGCAGTCACGGCGGTGCGGTAGCGAAACGCGACTCCCCGACTCGCGAGATAGGCGGCGAGGCCGGCACCGGCCTGACGCGGATCGATCTGCAGGTCCCAAGGCAGAACGGCTCCGCCCCTCGACGTGCCGGCAGCCAGTGGCAGGCGAGCCTCGACCTCAGCGGCGCTCCACAGCACGACGTCGGGCTGCCCGACGCCGAAGACCGACTCGGTCCCGCGCTGGGCTGCCAGCTCGCGCAGCACAGCCGTTTCGTCGTCGTGCCGTGCTACGACGACCGTGCCCGATTCGCGCAGCCAGACACCGGCATCCGTTGCGAGCCTCCGCCACAGCGGGCGCGATCGCTGCGCGAATTCACGGGCCAGGCCAGTCTGCGGGGTGAAACACAGGTGCCCGAAATTACGAACGGATGCCCCGTGCAGGGCCGCCGCGCGGTCCACGACGACAACGGACAGACCCCGGTCGGTCGCGGCGAGCGCGTGCCCGAGGCCGACGATGCCGCTGCCGACGACGACGACGTCGAAGGCGGTCACCGGAACACCCGGCGCATCCACACAGCGAGGCCCTCGATGACGAGCACGGCCGCCAGAATCATCAGCACGATGGTCGCGACCAGGTCGTAGCGTGAGCCCTGGCCGGCGTTGAGCAGAAAGTATCCCACCCCGCCGCCGCCCACGAGCCCGAGAATGGTGGCCGCGCGAATGTTGGTGTCGAGCATGTAGAAACTGTGACCGATCAGGGCCTTCATGCCCTGGGGCGCCGTGGCGCCGGCGTACACCTGCAGTCGGGTCGCACCGGCCGCAGTCAGCGCCTGTTCCGGACCGGGCTTGACCTCCTCGAGCGAGTCGGCGAGCAGCTTGCCGAGCAGGCCCACGCCGCCGATTGCGAGGGCGATGGTGCCGGCCTGGGTGCCGAGGCCGGTCACGACGATGAGCACGATGGCCAGGATGATCTCGGGGATGCCACGGATCGTGACGAGAAACAGTCGCATCCCGCTGCGCACCCGCGGGTTCGGTGCCACGTTGCGGGCCGCGAGCGAACCGATCACGATGGAGGCGATGATCGTGAGGATCGTCGCGGCGAGGGCGATCGCGATCGTCTCGCCCATTGCGGAGAACATGGTGGGCGCGTCGTAACTGCCAAAACTCGGCGGCCAGAATTTTGCCGCGGTCTCGGGCAGGTAGGCCCAGACGGTTGCAAAGTCGCCCCAGTGGATGTCGGAGATGATGACGCTGCCGACCACGACGAGCGCCGCGGCCCAGCCCCACGCTGTGGTGCGGCGGCGAGCGGCGTTCCATGGGCGGCGAAGGTCGCGGCTGCGGGCATCCGCTTGACGTGGTGCGGCGCGGGTGGCCAGGGTACGGCGGCGACCGGTGATCGACAGACGGCGCAACGGGCGATCATCGAGGCCGCGCCCAGTCGGGCCGGTACCGAGCATCATGGTGCGCACGGCGCTGGAGACGATTTCCATGATCACGCAGAGGGCGAAGATGACAAGCGCGATGCCGAGGCCGAGCGAATAGTTCAGCGACTTGAAGGCGTAGGACATTTCCAGGCCGAGGCCGACAACGCCGACGTAACCAAGAATGACCGAGCCCCGCAGGTTGATGTCGTTGCGATGCAGAACGGTCGCGACCCAGGACGGCAGCACCTGCGGCAGCACGCCCGCGGCGAACTCCTGCAGTTTCGAGCCGCCCGCCGCGCGAATCGCCAGCCGCGGCCCCTCATCGATCTGCTCGATCGCGTCGGCGAACATCTTGCTGATCATGCCGATCGAGTGGATGCCGATGGCCAAAATTCCCGGCAGCGACCCGAGCGAGAACATCAGCACGAAAACCATGGCGAGCACGACGTCCGGCACCGCTCGGCACAGCACGCCGATAAAACGCCCGCCCACCATCCAGCCGCGGCCGGGCGTCGTGTTGGCGGCAGCAAGAAAGGCCAGCGGCACCGAGATGCAGGCCGCGAACAGGGTTCCGCAGAGCACGAGCCCGACCGTGAGACCGGTCAGGTGGAGCAGCTCCCCCGGTTCGGGAAAGCTGATCAAGCCGACCCGTTCGAAGAAGTTCTGGGCGTTCGACCAACTCGCAATCATCTGCGGGATCGAAATATCGATGCCCACCAGTGAGACGACGGAGGTGAGCACGAGCGCCAGCAGCGTCAGCCCGGCCGCGATCTTCTCGGGTGACAGGCGACGCCGCGGTACCCTATCGAGCAGATCGACCGTGGTGCCGGTCACCGTCGCGGCTCCCACGTCGCGTCGACCAGGTCACTCCTGGCCGTTTCCTCGACGGGCACGCCGACAGCAGCACTGGTCTTGAGCTCGTTCGCGATCGTGCCCGGTTCCGCGGTCGTGGTGGCGACACGGCCGTAGATCTCCATGACCTCGGCCTTGCTGAGACCCGCCGCGGGCGTGTCGAGCACAACCTCGCCGTGCCGCAACCCCACAATGCGATCGCCCCAGGACAGGGCGAGGTCGACCTGATGCAGGCTACACACCACGGTGAGGCCCTGGTCGAGCGCGATCTCGCGAATCAGCGCCATGACCTGATCACTGGATTCCGGGTCGAGCGAGGCGACCGGTTCGTCGGCCAGCAGAATGCACGGATTTTGCATGAGTGCCCGGGAGATCCCCACTCGCTGCTGCTGCCCGCCCGAAAGCGTGTCGGCGCGCTGATAGGCCTGTGTGAGCAGGCCGACCCGGTCGAGAAGGCCGAGGGCGGCCAGCTTGAGGGCGCGGCGATAACCCCAGAGGCCGAGGCGCGGCCCCCGCACCTGAAACAGGGCGCCGGTGAGCACATTTTCGAGCACGGTCAGCGAACCGACCAGCTCGAACTGCTGAAAGACAAAGCCGACCTGACCGCGTAGGGCACGCAGCGGACGGCCCGTGAGACGCGACACCGCCGCGCCGAGCACGGTCACCGTTCCCGAGTCGGGCCGGTCGAGGCCGTCGAGGTGCCGTAGCAGGGTTGACTTGCCCGAACCCGACAGTCCGAGCAATACGACAATTTCGCCGCGGGCAACAGTGAGCGACACATTGTTCAGGGCCGTGGTCTCCCCGAAGGTTTTCGTGACACCGCGCACGTCGATCACCGGTTGCACCTCGAGAGCGGAGCCGGTGAGCGAGCGAAAGGGCTCGGTCAGCCCTGGCATTGGGCCGCCGACGTCTTCACACAAATATCGCGGATGGTGTCGTAGTACTGGTCATCGACCGGCTCGGTGGCGTAGAACGTGTCGCGAAAGGCCTGGGTATCCGCGCTCTTCACTCCGGACGCGATGATGTCCTCGATGGTGACCTCGCCGAGCACCGCGGCCAGTCGAGTCTTGAGTTCGGCCGGCAGGGTGTCGGAGACGACGATCGGGGCACCGGGAACCATGGTCTCGGCGATGACCTTGACCTGGTCGCTCTTGGCGACTTCGCTGTCTTCGGCGAAACCGACCTCGCACTCCTTGCCCTCGCCGACCTTCTGCACGCTCACGTCGTGCTTGCCGGCGAACACCGGGGTCACGTCGGCGACCGGGTCAACGCCCGCTTCGAGCAGATTGTACGAGGGAAACAGGTAGCCGCTCGTCGATGACGGGTCAACGAAGCAGACCTTCTTGCCGGCGAATTCCGTCAGCGACGTGATCGCGCTGTCGGTCGGCACGATCGCCTGCGAGTAGTACCCGGGCGCCGCACCCGCGGTCGTGACGATCGAGGAGATCGGGGTGATGGCCGCTCCGCTATTGGTCGCGGTGATGTAGGTGAAGCCGGAGAACGAGGCCACGTCGATCTTGCCGGCGATCGCGGCCTCGATCAGGGCGGCGTAGTCGGTCGACTCGTGGTATTCCACTGTCTTGCCGGTCTCCTGCTCGACGTAGTCCATCAGCGGCTGGTAGTTGGTCTGCGTGTCCACCGAGTCGGGAACCACTCCGAAAACAAGGGTGTTCTCGTCGGCGGCGTAGCTCACGCCGGCCGCATCGTTGCCGGTCGTGTCGGCGGTGTCCGTCGAGCACGATGCGAGGCTCAGGGTGAGCAGGACGGCGGCACCGGCGGCAAGCGCCGTCTTGGCGGTGCGGGCAGAAGTATTGCGTGAAGAAGCACTGCGTGAAGAAGCACTGTGGATTGCCACGTGAAACCTTCCTGAGTCGAGGGCAGTACGCTCCCTCACGTTAGGCAGGCCCCACCAACAGCAATGTCGCCCCGGGTAACCGGCAGGTGAACGAGCAGTGACGACTGGGGCCGGATGCACAGTTTCACGGCAGCGCAGGGCGGTAGCGTGTGCAGGCCACACCCGATCAAAGGAGATCCCCGTGTTCACGAGCCCCTACGCTCCCGTTGAGATTCCCGACCTGAGCATTTTTGACTATCTGTTCGGCGACCTCAGCGAGACCGAACTGGACCGCACCGCTGTCATCGACGGGGCCAGCGGTGCCATGATCAGCTATCGCACCCTGGTCGATCAGATCACCCGGGTGGCCGGCTCTCTCGCCGAGCGCGGCGTCGGCACCGGCACGGTCGTGGGCCTGCTCTGCCCGAACACACCGGAGTTCACGGCCGTCTTCCACGGCATCCTGCGCGCGGGCGCAACGGTGACCACCATCAACTCGCTCTACACCCCCGACGACATCAAACGCCAGCTCGATGATTCCGGTGCGACCTGGCTCGTGACCATCGCACCGCTGCTGGCCGGTGCCCGGGCGGCAGCACACGCGGCGGGCATCTCGAACGAGTGCATCGTAGTGATCGACGGTGAGCCGGGGCATCCGTCTCTGGCTGATCTTCTCCAAGCGGATGCCGCAGCGCCCGTCGTGAGCATCGAGGCGGCCACGCACGTGGCCGTTCTGCCCTACTCCTCGGGCACGACCGCGGCGCCGAAGGGCGTCATGCTCAGCCACCGCAACCTCGTCGCGAACGTGCAGCAGGCCCGTGACCTGATCGGGGTCGTGCCCGAAGACAAGGTGCTCGCGCTGCTGCCGTTCTATCACATCTACGGGATGACGGTTCTACTCAACCTCGCCTTCAAACAGCGGGCCGCGCTCGTCACCATGGCCAGGTTCGACTTCGTCGAGTTTCTGCGCATGATCCAGGACCACCGCTGCAGCTACGTGTTTATCGCGCCGCCGATTGCGGTGGCCGTGGCGAAGCATCCGCTCGTCGAAAGCTACGATTTGTCGAGTGTGCACACGATTCTCTCGGGGGCGGCACCGCTCGACGGCGCCCTCGCCGCGGCCGTGGCATCCCGGCTGGACTGCCGCATTCTGCAGGGCTACGGCATGACCGAGGTCAGCCCCGTGAGCCACCTGATCCCGATCGACGCTGTGCACCTGTCGCGTGCCTCGGTCGGGGTGACCGTGCCGAACATGGACTGCAAGCTCGTCTCGACCGAAACCGGGGAAGAGATCGAGGTTCCCTCAGTCGGGTCCAGCGAACCCGGTGAGCTGCTCGTGCGCGGTCCGAACGTGATGCTCGGCTACCTCAATAATGACGCAGCGACCCGCGAGACCATCGACGCCGACGGTTTTCTGCACACCGGCGATATCGCCACGGTCAGTGCACTCGGTGAGGTCACCATCGTCGACCGCAGCAAGGAGCTGATCAAGTACAAGGGGTACCAGATCGCGCCGGCCGAACTCGAGGCGCTGCTGCTCACCCACCCCGAGATCGCGGACGCGGCGGTGATCGGCGCAGCGGATGCCGACGGCCAGGAGATTCCGAAAGCCTTCGTCGTCGTCGTGGCTGAGTCTTTCGTCACGGCCGAGGAAGTCATGGCATTCGTCACTGAGCGGGTCGCCCCGCACAAGAAGGTGCGAGCGGTCGAGTTCATCGACGTGATTCCCAAGTCGTCGTCTGGCAAGATTCTGCGCAAGGACCTGCGCGCCAGAGAGCGTGCCGCAGTGATCTAGAAGCGCGCCCAACACGGCCCGCGGGCAGGGGCGACGCGACGGGTAGACTTGCCAGGTCAGGCATCCGCTATCTCGGGGAGAATTCCACACGTGACCGTTGTTTCCAACACCTCTTCCCGCGGCGTCGCCGACACCGTTTCTCACGCCATCGCGACGCCCGAGAAGGAGCAACCCTACGGCGCGCTCGGACTCAAGGCCGATGAATACGCGAAGATCCGCGAAATTCTGGGCCGGCGCCCCACGAGTGGCGAGCTCGCCATGTACTCGGTGATGTGGAGCGAGCACTGCTCCTACAAGAGCTCGAAGATGTACCTGCGCCAGTTCGGCGACAAGGTCACCCCGGCCATGAAGAAGAACCTCATGGTCGGCATGGGCGAAAACGCCGGCGTGCTCGACGTCGGCGAGGGCTGGGCGGTGACGTTCAAGATCGAATCGCACAACCATCCCTCCTACATTGAGCCGTTCCAGGGCGCCGCGACCGGCGTCGGCGGCATTGTTCGCGACATCATCTCGATGGGCGCCCGCCCGGTCGCCGTCATGGACGCCCTGCGCTTCGGCGACATCAATGACCCCGACACCGCCCGGGTCGTGCACGGCGTCACGAGTGGCATCAGCTTCTACGGCAACTGCCTGGGTCTGCCGAACATCGGCGGCGAAACCTACTTCGACGCGGTTTACCAGGGCAACCCGCTCGTCAACGCGCTCTCGGTCGGCGTGCTGCGTCACGAAGACCTGCACCTCGCCAACGCTCGCGGCGTGGGCAACCAGGTGGTGCTGTTTGGTGCCCGCACCGGCGGCGACGGCATTGGTGGGGCATCCATTCTCGCCTCGGACACGTTCAGCGCCGGCGGGCCGACCAAGCGCCCCGCGGTGCAGGTCGGCGACCCGTTCGCCGAGAAGGTACTCATCGAGTGCTGCCTCGAATTGTTTCAGGGCAAGCTCGTCGAGGGCATTCAGGACCTCGGTGCGGCCGGAATCTCGTGCGCCACGAGCGAACTCGCCTCCAACGGCGACGGCGGCATGTTCATCGAGCTCGAGAAGGTGCTGCTGCGCGACCCCACGCTCACCGCCGAAGAGATTCTCATGAGCGAGAGTCAGGAACGCATGATGGCGATCGTCACGCCGGAGAAGCTCGAGGGTTTTCTCGCCGTCACCAAGAAATGGGACGTCGAGACCAGCGTGCTCGGCGAGGTCACCGGCACCGGCCGGTTGATCATCAACTGGCACGGCGAAGAGATCGTCAACGTGCTGCCGCGCACGGTCGCCGTCGACGGCCCCGTCTACGAGCGTCCGCTCGCCTACCCGACCTGGATCGACGCACTGCAGGCCGACACCGCTTCCGTGCTGCCGCGCGCCCTCGACCGTGAGACCCTGCGCGAGCAGTTCCTTGACCTGCTCGGCTCGCCGAACCTCGCCGACCCGAGCTGGATCACCGACCAGTATGACCACTACGTGCAGGGCAACACGGCCCTGTCGTTCCCCGACGACGGCGGCATGATTCGCGTCGACGAAGAGAGTGGCCTCGGTGTCGCGATCGCCACCGACGCGAACGGCCGCTACTGCCAGCTCGACCCGTACCGAGGCGCGCAGCTGGCCCTCGCCGAGGCGTACCGCAACGTCGCCGCGACCGGAGCCGTTCCGGCCGGCGTCAGCGACTGCCTCAACTTCGGCTCACCCGAGAACCCCGAGGTCATGTGGCAGTTCCGCGAGGCCGTCACCGCCCTCGCCGACGGATGCCTCGAGCTGGAGATTCCCGTCACCGGCGGCAACGTCTCGTTCTACAACCAGACCGGCGACCAGCCCATTCACCCGACCCCGGTCGTTGCCGTGCTCGGCGTGATCGACAACGTCGCCCGCCGCATCCCGAGCGGCTGGCAGGACGACGGGCACAATATCTACCTGCTCGGCACGACCGCGCTCGAGCTGGACGGTTCGGCCTGGGCCGGCGTCGTGCACAACCACCTCGGTGGTCGTCCGCCGGCTGTTGACCTCAAGGGCGAAGTGGCCCTGGCCGGACTGCTGCACGCCGCATCGAAGGAAGCCCTCATCGACAGCGCGCACGACCTGAGCGAGGGTGGGCTGGCCCAGGCCCTCGCGGAGGCCGTGATGCGTTTCGGCGTGGGTGCTCGCGTATGGCTGGGCGATATTTGCGAGCGCACTGGCATCGACGCATCCGTTGCCCTGTTCTCGGAGTCGGCCGGTCGCGTGATCGTGTCGGTTCCGCGTGAAGACGACGTGAAGTTTCTCGGCCTGTGCAAGGGTCGCCAATACCCGGTTTTGCGTATTGGCGTAACGGATGCCGAACTCGGCGCGCTCGAGATTCAAGATCAGTTCTCGGTGTCGATCGATGATCTGCGGGCGCGACATCGCACCACGCTGCCCGCCGCGTTTGCATAACCGGCGGCGCTCGGTGGCTGCCTGACCAGCTCCAGAGCCAACTCGACCCGGGCACACAGGTGCCGAAAAGTCGACCGAAGGACCCCTCCCCGTGTACGTCGTGCCTCAGCGCAGCGACGGCACGGGATTCGTGGTGGTGATGAACCGGGCGATCAGCCGCGGACTCTACGGGTCGTATCCGCGCGGACGCATCGGCTCTCTGCAAGCGCTTGCAAGTCGAAAAGTGGCTGATGGGGGCGATCTTACCCTCCACTGAGGGTCACTTTTCGGCGATTCGGTCGAAACGGACGGATCCCCGACAAAACACATGTAAACGCTTGCAGAATTGGCGCTGCGCGCGGTAGCGTCGAACCTGTTGTTCTTTGCGCCGCTCGGCGCCGAACGGGGAGAGTCAATGATGACTAGTCGCACCGCTGCACGCCGAATCCTGGCCACGATCGGTGCCGGGGCGATCATCGTCTCCGGTCTTGTCTTCGCACCGATCGCTACGGTGGCGGCAACGCCGACCGTAGCCCTGGTCGGAAGCTTGCAGAGCGAACTCGGCTGCAGCGAGGACTGGCAACCAGACTGCGCCGCCACCGAGCTCGCCCCAACGGGCACCGAGGGTGTCTGGGCTGCAGAGTTCACCCTTCCTTCGGGCAGTTACGACTACAAGGTGGCGTTGAACGACACCTGGGATGTCGCTTACGGACTCGACGGCGGCGGTGACAACATCCCGTTGACCCTCGCGGGCCAGAGCACCCTGCGGTTCACCTTCGACCTCGCGAAGAAGCGGGTCGGTCTCGAAGCGCTCTCCCTCGCCGGTCCGTACTCCGAAGCGGATGCCCCGCTCGCGGCCGCCCCCATCCGCGAAGCCGGCAGCGACGAGCAGTTCTACTTCGTGATGACCGACCGGTTCAAAGACGGCGACCCGACCAACAACACCGCCGGCCTCGGCGCCGATCCGCTTGTCTCGGGCTTCGATCCGACCAACAAGGGTTTCTACAACGGTGGTGACCTCGCGGGGCTCCGCTCCTCTCTCGACTACATCCAGGGGCTCGGCACGAGCGCCCTCTGGCTCACTCCGTCGTTCATGAACAACCCGGTACAGGGTGAGGGGGCGAACGCCTCGGCCGGGTACCACGGCTACTGGATCACCGACTTCACCCGAATCGACCCGCACCTGGGCACGAACGCCGAACTCGAGGCCCTCATCGCCGACGCGCACGCCCGCGGCATCAAGGTCTACTTCGACATCATCACCAACCACACCGCAGACCTGATCGACTACGCCGAGAAGAAATACAGCTACATCGACAAAGCCACCAGCCCGTACACGACCGCCGCCGGCGTCGCCTTCGATCCGGCCGACTACGCCGGCACGGCCGACTTCCCCGTGCTCGACACGACCTCGTTCCCCTACACGCCGGCCGTGACCCCGTCCAACACCAACCGCAAGGTGCCGGCCTGGCTGAACGACCCCACGCTCTACCACAACCGCGGCGACTCGACCTTCGAGGGCGAGAGCGCGCTCGACGGTGACTTCTCCGGCCTCGACGACCTGATGACGGAGAACCCGGCCGTCGTGAACGGCTTCATCGACGTCTACAAGACCTGGATCGACCTCGGCATCGACGGTTTCCGCATCGACACCGTCAAGCATGTCAACCTCGAGTTCTGGCAGACCTGGTCCACCGCTGTGCGCGACTACGCACACTCCAAGGGCAAGCCCGACTTCTTCATGTTCGGCGAGGTGTACGACGCGGACGCCGCCAAGACCTCTCCCTACGTGCGGGGGACCGACCTCAGCTCGGTCCTCGATTTTGGCTTCCAGTCGCAGGCCACGAGCTTCGCGGCCGGCAACTCGGCCAAGGGCCTCAGTCAGCTGTTCGCAAACGACGACCGCTACACGACTCCCGACTCCAACGCCTACGCCCTGCCGACCTTCCTCGGCAACCACGACATGGGCCGGATCGGCTCCTTCCTGAAAAGCTCCGACTCCCCGGTGCAGCGAGATAAGCTCGCCCACGAACTCCTGTACCTGACCCGCGGCCAGCCCGTTGTCTACTACGGCGACGAGCAGGGCTTCGCCGGCGTCGGTGGCGACAAGGACGCCCGCCAGTCCCTATTCGCCAGCAAGGTCACCGACTACACGAACCAGCCGCTGATCACCGGGGAGACGGCCGGGTCGGTCGACCGCTTCGGCACTGACGCCCCGCTGTATACCCACATCAGCGCCCTCTCTGCGCTCCGGAAGGATCACCCGGCGCTGGCCACCGGCGCGCAGATCGAGCGTTACACCGACACCGGAGCCGGCATCTACGCCTTCAGCCGGGTCGACCGCACCGAAAAGATCGAGCACCTCGTCGCCGTCAACAACTCGGCTGCCACCAGAACCGTCACGGTGCCGGCCCTCACCGACAACGCGGCCTTCTCCGTGCTCTACGGATCCGGCACCCCCGCCACCGCCACCGCCACCGGTGAGCTCTCGGTGACCGTACCCGCGCTCGGTTCGGTCGTGCTCGTCGCCGATATACCGGTCACGGCGCCGACTGCGGCCGCCGCGATCACGGTCGCCGTCCCGACGGCCGGCGCCGGCGTATCCGGAGTCTCACCGGTCTCCGCCACGGTCGACGAGAGCACCTGGGCCGAGACCGGCTTCGCCTGGCGCGTGGTCGGCTCCCCGGACTGGACGGCCCTCGGTACCGCTGAAGACACCAGCCCGCGGGTTTTCCACGACACTGCCGGACTCGCACCGGGCACCCTGGTCGAATACCGCGCGGTGACCACGGATGCCGCCGGCAACCATGCAGCCGCCTCCACCTTCGCGTCGGTGGGCAATAGCGTCACCCTCACCGACACCGGCACGCCGCCGCCCGCCATCGACATGGTCACCGTGGCCGGCAGTCTCGACTCGGAGATCGGCTGTGCGGGCGACTGGCAGCCCGGCTGCGACGCTGCGAAGCTCACCAAGCGCGCCGACGGCATCTACGCCGGCACCTTCGACCTGCCGGCCGGCGCCTACGAATACAAGATCGCGATCAACGGTTCTTGGGACATCAACTACGGTGCGGGCGGCGTTCCGAACGGCGCAAACGTCGCCTTCACCGCCCCGGGCGGACCGGTCACGTTCTACTTCGACCCGCGCAGCAACTTCTTCCAAAACACAGCGCAGGGCCCGATCGTCGTAGCGGCCGGTTCCTTCCAGGAGGAGGCAGGGTGCCCCGGCGACTGGAAACCCGACTGCCTCGCCACGTGGCTGCAGGACATCGACGGCGACGGCATCCTCACCTGGAGCACGAGCACCCTGCCCACCGGCAGCTATGAGGGCAAGGTGGCGCACAATCTTGACTGGGCCGAGAACTACGGCGCAAACGGCGTGCCGAATGGCGCCAACATCGGCTTCAGCGTGACCGAGGGTAAGCAGACCACGTTCAGTTACGACCTGGCAAGCCACGTCCTCACCGTCCTGGCCACCGACCCGCCGCTCGCCGGTACCGGTCAGCAGCGCGCCCACTGGCTGGGCGAGAAGACGCTGGCCTGGCCGCGCGACCTGCTGCCGGTGAACGCTGATCCGGCCGACCTGGTCTACGCAATCCACTCCTCGCCGACTTCGACCCTGACACTCGCAGACGGCGCCGTGACCGGCGGCGACACGGTGAAGCTCGCCTACGACAAGACGGGCCTGACCGACGCACAGAAGAAGGCGTTCCCCGCTCTGGTGAACTCCGTCGTGCTGCGCCCGGTGGGCACCGACCGCACCGAAATCGAGCGGCTGCTCACCACGCAGCTGCAGGTCAGCCAGGCCGGCGCCGACGGCGCGCTGAGCGCGCTCACCGGGGTGCAACTGCCCGGCGTGCTCGATGACCTCTACGCGGATGCCGTCGCCTCCCGTCCGCTCGGTGTCACCTGGTCGAAGAAGCGGCCGACCGTCGCGGTCTGGGCGCCGACCGCCCAGAAGGTTGATCTGCTCGCCTGGACCGCCGGCGACGCCGCCGAAGCCGAGCGGGTCGCCCTGAAACGCCAGGCCGACGGCACCTGGACGACGACCGGCGCGAAGAGCTGGGCCGACGCCTCCTTCGTCTTCGAGGTCACGGTGTTCGCGCCGACCACAGGCAGGATCGAGGTGAACCAGATCACCGACCCGTACTCGGTGGCTCTGACGACCAACTCGACCCGGTCGGTGTTCGTCGATCTGGCGAACCGGGACTTCCGGCCCAAGAAATGGGAGCGGGCCGAGTCGCCCACAATCGACAACCCCGTCGACCGGTCGATCTACGAACTGCACGTGCGTGACTTCTCGATCTCCGACAAGACCGTGCCGGAGCCGCTCCGCGGAACCTACGGCGCGTTCGGCGTGGACAGCGCCGGAACCCGGCACCTCGCCGAGCTGGCGGATGCCGGCCTCAACACCGTGCACCTCCTGCCGACCTTCGACATCGCCACCATTGAGGAAGACCGCAGCAAGCAGGCCGTTCCGGCCTGCGATCTCGAATCCTTCGGACCGGCCTCGACGAAGCAGCAGGCCTGCGTGCAGGCCACGGCCGACGCCGACGGCTTCAACTGGGGCTACGACCCGCTGCACTTCCAGGCGCCGGAGGGCTCCTACGCGGCAGACCCGCGCGGTGGGGCCAGAGTGGCCGAGTTCCGCAGCATGGTCGGCGCCTTGCACGACGACGGTCTCCAGGTCGTGCTCGACGAGGTCTATAACCACACCGCGGCGAGCGGCCAGACCGCCAAGTCCGTGCTCGACAAGGTAGTACCCGGCTACTACCACCGGCTCAACCCGCTCGGCGCGGTCGAGACCTCGACCTGCTGCCAGAACGTGGCCACCGAGCACCGGCTGGCAGAACGGCTCATGGTCGACTCGGTCGTTCTCTGGGCCAGGGAGTACCGGGTCGACGGTTTCCGGTTCGACCTGATGGGTCACCACTCGAAGGAGAATCTGCTCGCCGTTCGCGCGGCCCTGAACCAGCTCACGCTGAAAAAGGACGGGGTGGACGGAAAAGCAATCTACCTCTATGGCGAGGGCTGGAACTTCGGCGAGGTCGCGAACAACGCCCTGTTCGAACAGGCAAGCCAGGGCCAGCTCGGCGGAACGGGCATCGGCACGTTCAACGACCGGTTGCGCGACGCCGTGCACGGCGGCAGCCCCGTCGACGGCGGAACGGTGCAGCAGCAGGGCTTCGGCACCGGCCTCGGCACCGACCCGAACGGGGCCGCAATTAACGGCACCACTCCGCAGGCGCTTGCCAGGCTGGCTCAGGCGAGCGACCTGGTGCGGCTCGGACTCGCCGCGAACCTCCGGGAGTTCAGCTTCGTGACCAGCGACGGCTCCGTGAAGCGCGGCGACGAGCTCGACTACAACGGTTCCCCGGCCGGCTATGCCGCCCAGCCCGACGAGGTGATCAACTACGTCGACGCACATGACAACGAGACGCTCTTCGACCTGCTCGCCCTCAAGATGCCGGCCGACTCTGCCATGACCGACCGGGTACGGATGAACACCCTCTCCCTGGCTACCGCGACCCTCTCCCAGTCGCCGTCGCTCTGGCACGCCGGCACCGACCTGCTGCGCTCCAAGTCCCTCGATCGGGACAGCTACAACTCGGGCGACTGGTTCAACCGGATCGATTGGACCGGGCAGACGAACAACTTCGGGGTGGGCCTGCCGTCGGCGGCAGCGAACAAGGACAAGTGGGACATCCAGCGGCCTCTGCTGGAAGACCCGGCGCTCGTGCCGACCCCGGCCGATATCACGGCCGCGTCACACCAGGCGCAGGACCTGCTTCGGCTCAAGCAGTCGACCGAGCTGTTCCGGCTCGGTGACGCAAAGCTGATCACGCAGAAGCTGTCGTTCCCGGCGGGTGGACCGACCCAGGTCCCCGGGGTCATCGTTATGCGCATCGATGACACCGTCGGCGCCGACGTGGACCGTAAGCTGGACGGCCTGCTCACGGTGTTCAACCCGAGCCCGGAGCCGCAGACCATCCGTCTGGCGGACCTGGCCGGCAAGACGTACACGCTCAGCCCCACCCAGGCGAAGGGCACGGATGCCGTGGTCAAGACCACGACCTGGGACGCGGTCACCGGCACGATCACCGTGCCCGCCCGCACCGTGGCCGTGCTCGTCGACGACCAGCAGAAGCCGGGGAAGTAGCCGAGCCCGGTGGTGAGCAGGTCTAGAGGAAGGGTTCCTCGATGAGTGTCTCGGCCCGTTCCCACAGCTTTGCTGCCACGCCGCGATCACGCGACGTGGCAGTGGCCGCCTGCAGCGTTGGTGCACCGCGGGTGAGGAATCGCGGGCCGAAGTAGTCGCCGCCGTGGGCATCCGGGTCGATCGCGGCACGCACGGTCGTCCACGCGCCGTGGTGCTTGCCCTGCGCGCCGACGAGCAGTTGCAGGCCGTCGATGACCCGCTTGGCGGGCGTGAGATCGTTGATCCCCGGCACCGTGGGGGTCAGACCGGAGATGGAATAGCCGGGGTGCGCCACGAGCGACTGCACGGTACCTGCACCGGCGGCGCGCAGGCGGCGGTCGAGCTCGAAACCGAACACCTGCATGGCGATCTTCGACTGCGCGTAGGCCTTCCAGCCGTTGTACGTCGTGGCGAGCTGCAGGTCCTCAAGCGACGAGTCCATCAGCCGCGAGATCATCGAACCGAGTGACACGACCCTGCTGCCGGGCGTGCGGCGCAACGCCATGAGGGTGCCCGCAGTGAGCGCGAAGTGGCCGAGAAAGTTCGTGGCGAAGATGAGCTCGTTGCCGTCGAGGCTCACCTGGCGGTCCGCAGACGGGTGCACGATTCCGGCGTTGAGGATCAGCCCATCGAGGCGCGGCAAAGCGCGCAGCGTCTCGCTGACGTCTCGCACCGACTGCAGGTCGGACACATCGAGCTGCAACACAGAAACGGATGCCCCGGCCACGCGGGCGCGGATGGCCGCCGCCGCGGCATCCGCTTTCACAGTATTGCGGCAGGCGAGCACGACGTGGGCGCCCGTGTTGGCGAGTTGCTCGCTCGTGAAATAGCCGAGCCCGGCGTTGGCTCCGGTGACCACGAACGTCTTGCCGGCCTGGTTGGGCAGCGAGAGTGGGTTCCAGGTCATCGGGTGGAGACTACAAGGCCGCGCTGGGCGCGTGCGCGGTCGGTGGGTGGGGCACCGGGTGCGATACGGCACCCGTCGGCGCCGCTCCAGTAGCCGGCGTCGGGGGCTGCGCCGCCTCGCCACCGGCAATCTTCACGTGGTGGTGAATCACCTCGGCGATGATGAAATTCAAAAACTTCTCGGCGAAGGCCGGGTCGAGGTGGGCCTCTTCGGCGAGGCCGCGCAGGCGGTCGATCTGCATGAGTTCGCGCGCCGGGTCTGCGGCCGGCAGCCCGTGGGCCGCCTTGAGCCGGCCAACCTGTTGGGTGAACTTGAATCGTTCGGCCAGCAGGTGAATGAGCGCGGCGTCAATGTTGTCGATACTTTCGCGAATGCTGTGCAGTTGCTCAATCGCAGCCGCGTCGGCGTCGGCGGGTAATTCCTCGTGTACGGCCATACTTTTACGATAATGCATACGACCGTTGCGCCCTCAAACGGATGCCGCCGTCTCCCGGCCGCGCGATCCGAACGAGCCCAGCCGCAACCGTTTCTGCGTGAGCAGAATGCCGAGCAACACCAGGAGCGCCCCGGCCGGTTCGTGCCAGGAGAACGTTTCGCTCAGCACGAGCACCCCGAGCACCACGCCGACCACGGGCGTCACATAGGTCACCGTGGACGCATTGGTCGGGCCCCAGGCGCGCAGCACGTTGATGTTCCAAATGTAGGCCAGGCCGGTACCGAGCGCGCCCAGCGTGAGAAGGCCCAGCACGATCGGCAGCGTCAACTGCACCGGGCTCCACGCCAGAACCGGGGTCAGCAGCAGCATGATTCCGCCCGCAATGCCGATGTTGAGAAAGGCAAACGTCGACGCTGCGATCGGCCGCCCACTCAGAAAACGGCGGGTATAGCCGAAGGTGAAGCCGTAGCAGACGGCAGCGCCGAGGCAGGCGAGCTGTCCCCACAGGTCACCGGTGAGCGAGGAATACTGCCAGGGGCCAATGATCACGACGACGCCGACGATGCCGAGCACGACTCCGGCGACCTGCGCGCGCACGAGCGTCTCGACCCGAAAGGCGAGGGTCGCCATCAACGCTGTCATGATCGGGGTGACCGCGTTGTAAATGCTCGCCAGACTCGATGAGACGTACTGTTCGGCCCAAGCGAACAGCAGGTGCGGAATGACGCATCCGCTGATCGCAATCACCAGGAAGTGCAGCCAGACCACGCCCTCCTGCGGCAGCACTGGCCCGTTGTTGATGCGCGGACGATTCATCAGCACGATCAGCCCCAGGGTCAGGCCGCCGAGCACGAGCCGCGACCAGGCGATCTGGCCGAAGCTGACGCCATCGAGGGCGATCTTCATGAACAGAAAGCTGGAGCCCCAGATCAGCCCCATCCCAAGAAATTGCACGGTGACGAGGGTCTTGCCGGCGGCAGGCGTAGGGGGCACGTTCCGAGCCTATAGGCGGCGTTGCCGAGTGCGGGCCCACGGGAGCGCAACGCCTGAAAGCGCCGAGATGCCTGGCGGCGCCTACTGCGAGGTGTCGGCCCCGGCGTTGCGCTCCGCGTCCGTTGCGGAGCCCGGCGCCGCTCCGGTGGTACCCGTGGCGCCCGGGGCCCGGGGCGCGCTCCCGGAGGACGGACGGCGATCACCCTGAGGGCCGCCACCCTGAGGGCCGCCACCCACGATGGTACCGCTCGGGCTCGTCGGGCGCAGGCTCCGGTACGTCACGAAGCGCTCCTCGAATGCGTCGAGGCGGGCCCGCAGCCCGGCGCGCACGGCCGGCCACTCGTCGGCGAGGATCGAGTAAACGGCGCTGTCCCGCCAGGTGCCGTCGGCGCGCGGACGATCACGGCGCAGGATGCCCTCGAAGGTGGCGCCGATGCCGAGGATGGTGGCGCGGGAACGCGTGTTGATGGCATCCGCTTGAATTTTGACCCGGCCGAAGCCGTTCTCGAAGGCGGTGCCGAGTACGAGCAGTTTGGTTTCGGCGTTGACGGCGGTGCCCCAGACGCGCGGATCGTACGCGGTCCAGCCGAGGTGGATCGACTCGTTGACGACATCGATGTCGCCGAGCGTGGTCGTGCCGACGACATCGCCGTCGTTTGGGCCGCCGAGCAGGCGCACCACATAGGGCAGGCCTTCCCACTGAAAGTAGTCGTGCGCCCACTTGATGAAGCCGTCAACATCACGGTGCAGTGCGGCCGGGCCGCCGCCGTAGCCGGCTGCGAACACGTCGGGGTGTGCGATGGCGCGCGCAAGGTCGGGCAGCACCGCACTACCGAGCGGTTGTAACTGCACAAAACGACCGGTCAGGGTCAGGGAATGGGGTCTTACGGCGCTCACTCGATTAGTGTGACAGGTCAAAGTGAGGAATTGTTCACAAAATGTGCGAGCCGGGCACATTGGGGGCCCGGCCGGTGATTCAGATCAGTCGATCAGATCAGTCGATCAGATCGTGACGCACCACGATGGCTTCGCGGTCGGGGCCGACACCGATCGCCGACACGCGCGATCCGCTCATCGACTCCAGGGCGAGCACATAGTTCTGCGCCGCGTGCGGCAGCTCCTCGAACGTGCGAACATCGGTGATGTCCTCGGTCCAGCCGGGAAAGTTTTCGTAGATCGGAACGGCGTGGTGAAAGTCGCTCTGCGAGACCGGCACGTCTTCGACACGCACGCCGTCGACCGAGTAGGCCACGCAGACCGGAATTTCGGCCAGACCGGTGAGCACGTCGAGCTTGGTCAGCACGAAGTCGGTGACGCCGTTGATGCGCGCGGTGTAGCGGGCGATCGGAGCGTCGTACCAGCCGCAGCGGCGCGGGCGCCCCGTGGTCGTGCCGAACTCGACGCCGTTGGCACGCAGGTATTCACCTGACTCGTCAAAGAGTTCGGTGGGGAACGGGCCGCTGCCGACGCGCGTCGTGTACGCCTTGACCACACCGATGACACGGTCGATGCGGTTCGGGGCAATACCGGAACCGGTCACCGCGCCGCCCGAGGTGGCGTTCGATGAGGTAACGAAGGGGTAGGTGCCGTGGTCGACGTCGAGCATGGTGGCCTGGCCGCCCTCGAACAGCACGGTCTTGCCGGCGTCCAGCGCCTGGTGCAGCAGCAACGCGGTGTCGGTGACCATCGGGCGCAGGCGTTCGGCGTAACCGAGCAGCTCGGTGACGATCTCCTCGGCCTCGATGGCACGGCGGTTGTACACCTTGACCAGCATGTGGTTCTTCTGGTCGAGGGCTCCCTCAACCTTCTGGCGCAGAATGTTCTCGTCGAACAGGTCTTGCACGCGGATGCCGACACGGTTGATCTTGTCGGCGTAGGCCGGGCCGATGCCGCGCCCGGTGGTGCCGATCTGGCGCTTACCGAGAAAACGCTCGGTGACCTTGTCGAGGGTGCGGTGGTACGCGGTGATGACGTGCGCGTTGAGGCTGACCTTGAGCCGGGAGACGTCGACTCCACGCTCGGAGAGGGCATCGATCTCTTCAAAGAGCACCTCGACGTCGACGACGACGCCGTTGGCGATGACCGGGGTGACCCCGGGGCTCAGAATGCCCGACGGCAGCAGGTGCAGCGCATATTTCTCGTCGCCGACGACGACGGTGTGTCCGGCGTTGTTGCCGCCATTGAACTTGACGACGTAGTCAACCCGACTGCCGAGCAGGTCCGTGGCCTTACCCTTGCCCTCGTCGCCCCACTGGGCTCCGATGAGTACGATCGCGGGCATTTAGTCTTCTCCTCGAATAACAAAGGCTTCGGTGGGCGGTGCTGGGTCGAAACCCGGGCTGCCGGTGTGCAGGGTGGCGATAATCGACATGGCGCTCGCATCGGCATCCGTCAGAAAAGCCGTGAGGCGGGAGACTTCGTCGGGCTCGCCGATCTCTTCGGCACTGCGGCGCAGTGCGAACAGGGCGCGGAGCACACCGCGGTTGGGTTCGTGGTGCCACGGAATGGGGCCGTGGCCACTCCAGCCGGCCTTGCGCAGGGCGTCGAGTCCGCGGTGATACCCGACCCGGGCGTAGGCGTACGACTCGAGGATGCGACCCTCGGCGTGGGTGGCATCTGCCAGTTCGGCCCAGGCGAGCGATGAGGTCGGATGCACCCGCACGACGCCGGCGATCTCGCTCCTCACGGTTCGGCGCAGGGCCTCGAGCACCTCCGGTTCCGCGGGAAGAAGGGTCTCGGGCTCTGAAATCAAATTTTCGCCGGTCACACTCAATCCTACCAAGCCCGGGTCGGTCGCCCCGAGCGCCGGGCCCGAAGCCCGAAACGGGGCCAATCAGGCTGGGCTTTGCTGCCGGGCCGCGACTCGCCACCCACCGTTGACGAACAGGTACGTCGTCGACATGTTGAGCTCGGCCACGACCTCTCCGCGCCGGGCGATCGCCCGGTAGACGACAACGCCGGCATGTTCGCCGAGGCGAATGATGGCGGGCTCGTGAATGCCGTAGCTCTCCCACGGAGCCGCCTGGTCAAAGTAGGCGGTGACCTGATCGCGGGTGATGACCGCACCGGGCACGATCATCAGGCCGTCGTCGGTCATTTCGCGCTGATAGTACGCGCCGCCGTGGCCGCTCAGGATGGCCTGCCATCCGGCGTTTTCCTCGTGCAGGAGCCGGGCCGGAAGATCGTCAGTGATCGCAGTCATACCGTCACGCTAGCCCCAAACCGTAACCGAATGCAGAAAAGATTCGTGAAGGAGCGCTCAAACCGTAAAAAAGTCAGAACCGGTGCTGGACCACCCAGGAATGCATGGTCACGGCCGCGGCGGCCGAGGCGTTGATCGACCGGGTCGAACCGAACTGGCTGATTTCGACGATGGAATCCGCGGCGGCAATGGCCTCCTCCGACAATCCAGGGCCTTCCTGGCCGAACAGAAGCACGCAGCGTTCCGGAAAGCTGAAGGTTTCGATAATAACGCTGCCCGGCACGTTATCGATCGCGATCACGGGCAGCGACTCATTGGCACACCAGTCGACGAAAGCGGCGACATTGTTGTGGTGCAGCACGTGCTGGTAGCGGTCGGTGACCATGGCGCCGCGCTTGTTCCACCGTCGGCGGCCGATGATGTGCACGGTGTCGGCACCGAACGCGTTGGCGCTGCGCACGATCGAGCCGATATTCATGTCGTGCTGCCAGTTCTCAATGGCCACGTGAAACGGATGTCGATGCTCGTCCAGGTCAGCCACGATCGCGGCCATGTTCCAGTAGCGGTAGCGGTCGATCACGTTGCGGGTGTCGCCGTGCTCGAGCAGGTCAGCGTCGTAGCGGTCCTCGCCCGGCCACTCCCCCGGCCACGGACCGACGCCGTAGGTCGAGCGCTCGGGTGTGGAGTTATCTACTGCTGGCGCTGGATCTGTCACTACCTAACCGTATCCTGCAATTTGCGGTCGAAATTGGGGTTTCGGTCCCCCTAAATTCTGGCTAGGGTTTCGGTATGACTAAAACGGATGCCCCGGTCCACGACCGCGTGCTCTCGCAGGCTCCCACCACGGTCGCCTCCAGCCGGCTGCTCTGGCTGCTCGGGCCGGCACTCGTCGCCGGGGTCGCCTACCTCGACCCCGGTAATGTCGCGAGCAACATGACCGCCGGCGCCCGCTATGGATACCTGCTGGTCTGGGTGGTCGTGGCCGGGAACGTCATGGCCTGGCTCATCCAATACCTCTCGGCCAAGCTCGGCATCGTCACCGGGGCGAGCCTGCCCGAGATTCTCGGGGTGCGCATGAAACGCCCCACGGCCCGGCGGCTGTATTGGATCCAGGCCGAACTGGTCGCGATGGCCACCGACCTCGCCGAGATCATCGGCGGGGCGGTCGCCCTCAACCTCTTGTTCAACCTTCCGCTCATCTGGGGCGGCGTGATCACCGGAACCATCTCGATGATCGTGCTCATGGTGCATTCGCGCCGGGGACCGCGCATTTTCGAACGCGTCATCATCGCCCTCATGCTCATCATCACCGTTGGATTCACCGCCGGCGTGTTCTTCGCACCGCCCGAGGCCGGCGGGGTGCTCGCCGGAATGGTGCCGCGGTTCGAGGGCTCCAACTCGGTGCTCCTCGCCGCCTCGATTCTCGGGGCCACGATCATGCCGCACGCCATTTATGCGCATTCTTCGCTCACCCGCGATCGCTTTCCGGAATGGCAGGGCGTGGTCGCCACCCGCCGACTGCTCTGGGCCACGAAGTGGGACGTCACCATTGCCATGGCGATTGCCGGCACGGTGAACCTGGCAATTCTGCTACTCGCGGCATCCGCTTTGCAGGGTGTGGACGGAACCGACACCCTACAGGGTGCCTACGCGGCGCTCAAGGACACGCTCGGACTGGCGATCGCAACAACGTTCGCCATTGGGCTGCTCGCCTCGGGCCTCGCCTCGACCTCGGTCGGTGCGTATGCCGGGGCCGAGATCATGCACGGCCTGTTGCACGTGCGCATTCCGTTGCTGCTGCGCCGACTGGTCACGCTGATTCCGGCACTGTTCATTCTCGGCGTGGGATTCGACCCGACCCAGGCCCTCGTGCTCAGCCAAGTGGTGCTGTCGTTCGGCATTCCGTTCGCGCTGATTCCGCTGGTCTGGCTCACCGCCCAGCGTGGCCTGCTCGGCACCTTCACCAACCGGTGGTTCACGACCGCCGCGGGCGTCATCTGCGCGCTGGCCCTGGTCGCGCTCAACGTCGTGCTGCTCGTGCTCGTGTTCACCGGCGCCTGACCCGGCTACCCTGAAACAGATATGACGTACACGACAGGCGCGGCCGAGGATTACCTCAAGACCATCTATTCCCACACCGAGTGGCAGAGCGACCTGATCACCCCGTCGGCGCTCGCGGTGCGACTCGGCGTGGCACCGTCATCCGTGACCGAAATGGTCAAAAAGCTCGCCGCGAACGGGCTCATCACCCACATACCGTATGGGCCGCTGGCGCTGACGGATGCCGGCCGGCTGCGCGCGACCGCCGTCGTGCGGCGGCATCGCCTGATCGAGACCTGGTTGGTCGGCGACATGGGCTACGACTGGGATCAGGTGCACGACGAGGCCGAGATTCTCGAGCACTCCATTTCGGATCGCCTGCTCGAGGCCATCAACGCCCGGCTCGGGTTTCCGGCGCACGATCCGCACGGCGATCCGATTCCGGCCGCCGATGGAACCGTGGTTCGGCCGCCGGCGATGCTGTTGGCGGCGGCCACGGTGGGGCACCGGGCAACCGTGCTGCGCATCAGCGACCGTGACCCGGCCGTGCTGCGCGAGCTCGCCGCCGATCTGATCGGGCCCGGCACCGACTTCACCCTCGCGGCGCCACTCACCATCGTGTTAGCGGATGGCCAGAGCCGGCTGGTCACACCGGCTGCGGCAGCGTCGATCTGGGTCACCGTCTCGGCCTGAATTGTTCAAAATGTCGTCACACATGCTCATCCGCGCTCTGGATCTTCTCGGATCTTAATCGTGGTCAAACCGAAGCCAGCAGCCTGGGGAATCGGTTCTCGAGCCGGCACCAGCGTTGTCGAGGAGGCTCCCGAATACCACAGCGTCGGCCACCTTCGGCGGGCGGATGCCACGGCCGCGATTATCGGCAGGTTGCGGCGGGCCTGCCCCCTCTCGTCGAGGAAGCCACGGGAGGCATGCTCAGCCAAACACTTCGCCACCACCCCGCCCGGCGGGTGCCTCGCCGTCTTGTTGTTGGGTGTTCTCGACGAAGCCACCGGGTCAGGCATCTGGTGGAGCGAGCGTGCCGACCACCACATGCCCATCCTGCTCAGCACGGAAGGTCCCTTCGCCAAGTCGGAGGATTTGAATGAGCCCGCTGAGCCCCGGCTCAGCGGCCCTGCACACAACCCGCGTGGGAACTACATCTCGCGCACGCCGCGCGAGTCCGGTCGCGGTGCCCCGCGTCTGGTCCAGCGCAACCGTGCTTGCCGGGCGCCATCAGCGCGGACGGAGTGCGGAAAGATACTGCGCGTCTCGGAGCGGCGCGGACGGCCGGGAAAGAGGTCGCCGAGGCGCACCATGGGCACGAGCTTGGCGATCGCGAGCGTCGCGTATATGACCGTGTTCACCGCCACGAAGGCAGCGAGAACGGAGATGAACGGGGACTGCAGCACCGACTCGGGAAACAGGATCCCCGCCGGTAACAGCATCAGCTCGCACCCGACATCTGGCTCCGGTCAGGTAGCTCCCCGCCGGCAACGGCGGGCTGGGCGTCAGCACCGGGGCCCCAGGAGCCCTGTCGGCCGCGGGTGATGTCGATGATCCCCTTGATGTAGACAAGGTTGAGGAACATGTCGAAGAGCAGCTCCGGTACCACGGTCACGGCCAGCAGCCGCGCCGGCCAACCGCCGTTCCAGGCCGACACCACACGTTCGGTCATGAAGACGGCGCCCAGGCCCAGCCAGAACGGGAACCAGATCCACACATCCAGGGCGAGCAGGGTGATCAGAATGAGGGAGAGGAACGAGGTCAGGGCGATGACGCTGTACCCGATCCCGAGTTGCTGTGCCCAATACCGCAGGGTCGGCGGCGTAATGCCGTAGGCACCGATGTTCTCCAGGGCTCCGCGCTGCCAGCGCAGGCGTTGCACCCACAGGGCGCGCAGGGTGGGCATCACCTCGGTGACCACTGTGCACGCGGCCGGGGAGGTGATGAGCGCGCCGAGCGTCTTCAGCGCAATGGTGAGCTCGTTGTCCTCGGTCAGAGCGTGGGTGTCGTAAACGTCACCCCCTGTGCCCGGGATGCTGCCGCCGCGATTGCGCGCGACCTCGCGCAGCGCCCGGGACCGGAACATCGACGCTGTTCCGGTGAGCACGAACACCTTGCCGCGGCGGCGATTCAATTGTGAGGAGTAACGGACATATTCGTTGCGCTGCATCTGGCCGAGCAGTCCCGCGCCGGGTTCCCCGTAGAACAGACCCCCGATCGCCATCAGTGCCCGGTCGCCCTCGAAGCGAGCGACCCCGCTCTTAAGAAAGCCGGCGTCCAGTGTCGTGTCCGCGTCAAGCACCATAATGATGTCGTTGTCGCCCTGATCGGGGAGGATGATTGAGAGCACCTGGTTGAGCGCGCCAGCCTTCTTCTGGGTGTTGCCCTGAGTCTCGTAGACCTCAAGGCCGAAGCTGCGGGCGATGGACGCGGTGTTGTCGGTGCAATTGTCAGCGACCACGATGACCCGCTCCGGCCGGTGAGACTGGGTCAAGAGCGAGGTCAGGGTGGCTGGCAGCGATGCCTCCTCGTTGTAGGCGGGAATTAGAACGGTGAACGACACCGGGCCGGCGAAGACATGCCGTGTCGCCGCCATCACAATCTTGGGAGCAAGCGGAGTCCTGGCGGCGTTCGAGGACCGGCGCGACCGGTTAGTCACGCGCCATTCCAGCAGGTTGAGGCCCGCGGCGAAGAATACCGCCACGGCGATCGCCGCCACGATCACGCGAGGGGCGGGTGTATCTAGGGAGTAGAGGAAGGTCCAGATGCCGAACATCTCCTCGCCCAGCACCCGGCCGGCCTCCGGCGTATCCACGCTGACAGCGATCCAGAGCAGGGCGGCGCCCCCGGTCACCATCGCGGCCACGACCAACCCCACCGTACGATTGAACATCAATACTCCCCTAGGTGCGCTAACAGTAGGCACTCAAACTGGGGAAAAACTGTGCAATTTCTTCTGCGGACGACCCGGTCAAGGCCCACGGTGCCGAGGACGTTCAGTCGGGTCGCTGGCGGCGTGCCGTGCCGTGCCGCTGCGCGGGGCTCCTGCCAATACGCGGGGCTGCGGAGACTGGCATCCGTCGAATGGCATCCGTCGACTGGGAGCGCGTCACCCGCAGGGACGCAACCACTCCCGCGCCACCATCTTCCGCCACCTATCCAGCACCAAACCCAGCGCTGAGCGCCAACCACTGTTCCGCTACGTACCGATCCTGCGGATGCGTCAGCTGTTCTCTGTCTCGATATGCGGGTCAATTGATCCAATCGCCAAAAAGGGGCGACTGTTCCAGTACTGACCGTGTGCTGTTTTGCGCTGTTGACGGGGCTAGGTGCCGATCATCAACGCGGCGACAACTGCTACAGGGATGACATGAATGGCAATCAGGTCGCCGCAAAGTAGTGCGACGACAACGGTCCACGCGAGTAGCCAAGCTTGAAAAATGTGGTCGACGTCGTGCCAACGCCTCATGTACCAGTCGTTACCGGTGCCGTGGCCACGGAACCGGCGGGTTCCGCACCTTCTCAGCCTCGAAATCCCTAGAACGCACTAAACATGTGGGAAGACGTCAGCTTCGCCGCACCACGGAGAACGCCGGGCCATCAGCGTCATTCGCGACCGGATGATCAAGCGACCAGAGATGCCGTCCTGGCGAACCCGGGGCTATTGATGGCGGGTATTGATGGCGGGTATTGATGGCGGGCACCCCCCTGGTGTGTGCGCACGAACACCAAAAAGCACCCTCAGTTTTGGATGCGATCAAAGCCCAGCTCCTACCTGCACACGTCCGGGCCGTTTCCTTCCGGCCGGGGCAACCCGACCTGACGCGTTGCCCAAAGCGGCGCAATCGCTGACCGGGCGGCTGAACCGGATGACCACCTATCCCCGACACAGGCAGAGATCGAGGGACACGCAGGCCACCCCGTCGAAACGCTCTTCTCTTTTCCTGCCGCTGCAATACCGGCATCCGCCTCGAAGACGACCCGCCATGCCGCCCGCCTATCAGGAAGGCTCGCCAGCCCAAGAGCCCGAGTACTCAACATTGCCAGCGCGCCAGCTGACATCACGTTCGCCTCAACCGCGCCACCAGAAAAATTCAGCGAGTGCCCCCTGACGCTCCGTACTCCTCTCAGTGTGCGCGTTCATCGCATACTCACCGAGTCAGGCATCTTGTCACCGTGGCGAAACTTCGCGCGGCTAGGCTGGAACCCACAACGAACAGGAGCGCCTGATGGCACGACGCGACGAAATCGAATGCTGGCTCACCGACATGGACGGTGTGCTCGTGCACGAGAACCAGGCCCTCCCGGGGGCGGCAGAACTGTTGCAACAGTGGACCGACTCCGGCACACCATTTCTCGTGCTCACCAATAACTCAATTTTCACGCCGCGTGACCTGAGTGCACGGCTGCGCTCAAGCGGGCTGAGCGTGCCCGAGGACCGCATCTGGACCTCGGCGCTCGCAACGGCGGACTTTCTGAAGTCACAGGTCTCCGGCGGCACCGCCTTCGTGATCGGTGAGGTCGGCATCACGACCGCGCTGCACGAGGCCGGGTTCATCATGACCGAGACCAACCCCGACTACGTTGTCGTCGGCGAGACGCGCAACTATTCCTTTGAAGCGATCACCAAGGCGATTCGACTTATTTTGGCCGGGGCGCGGTTCATCGCGACGAATCCGGATGCGACCGGGCCGAGCAAAGACGGCCCGACGCCGGCGACCGGCGCGATTTCGGCGCTGATCTCGAAGGCCACCGGCATGGCGCCCTATGTCGTCGGCAAGCCCAACCCGATGATGTTCCGCTCGGCGATGAACAAGATCGGCGCACACTCGGAGAACACCGGCATGATCGGCGACCGGATGGATACCGACATCGTCGCGGGCATCGAGGCAGGGCTGCACACGATTCTGGTGCTGACCGGCATCAGCGACGAGACCGAGATCAATCGCTACCCATTTCGCCCCGACGAAATCGTGGCCGGTGTGCACGAGTTACTCGCCGCCGAACCGATCGAGAGCGACGAGATCTAGCTCGCCGCGCTCGCGCGGCCGAAAGCCGCACGCGCGGCGTACGAGGCGGCACCCCCCACATTGTTGTGGGTCCGCCTGAGGTCATGCGGCGGGGCCGGCACCCCTGATGCTCGCGGTGAGCGGTTCGGCCGAGGCTCGGCTCACGAAGCAGTAGTAGTTGCGCGGGCCGTCGGTCCACTGTTCTTCGGTGATCGGGTAGCTGCCCTGCATCTGGAGGTTCGGGTAGGCGCCCGCCGTGGTCAGGTCGAGGATGCCGGGTGTCGTGCACAGCAGGTTTATCTGGGCGGCGAGTGCGGCCTCGCCCGGAAACACCGTGGTCGCGTCGCCGCCGAAGTCGCCGCGGTAGACCAGCTGGGCGGTGTGCGCGGCGGCGCAATCGACGACTGTGAAGTCTTCCTCCCACGCCGAGGCATACGGTTCGAGGCACTCGCCACCGAACAGGGTGTTCCACTCGTGCAGACCGGAGGGCTGCACGGCAGTAATCTCCGCCGCTGGGGTAGGCGTGGGGGTCGGAGTCGGGATGGCCGACGCCGAGGTAGTGGGCGGAGCGACCGGCACCGGGCTGGCCACGAGTCGCTGGCCGAGATAGAACAGCCCCACGAGCACGATGAGCGCGAGCAGCCCGACGGCCGCCCAGATCAGGGCGGCCTGGGTCACTCCGGGAGCGCCGCGCCCTGATCGGTGACGGCTCACCACCGCGGTGCCGTCTGGTGCCACTAGTTGAGCCCCAGGTCCCCAAGGGTGATCGCGGCGAAGTACGGGTAGCCGGCGGCCTCGATCACTTCGCGGGCGCCGGTGTTGCGGTCGACCACGACGGCGACGCCGGCGATCTCGGCGCCGACTCTGAGCAGGGCTTCGATGGCGGCGAGCGGGGATCCGCCGGTCGTCGAGGTGTCTTCGAGCACGATCACGCGCTTGCCGACGAGGTCGGGGCCCTCGACCTGGCGGCCGCGGCCGTGGTCCTTTGGCTCCTTGCGCACGACGAACGCGTCGTAGCTCGCGCCGCGGGCGGCGCCCTGGTGCATGACGGCGGCAGCGATCGGGTCGGCGCCCATGGTCATACCGCCAACAGCAACGACATCGGGCACGTTTTTAATAAGGTCCAGCATGACCTGGCCGATCAGCGGGGCAACCCGGTGATCGAGGCTCACCCGGCGCAGGTCCACGTAATACGTGGCCTTCTTGCCACTGGTGAGAACGAAGTCTCCGTGAAAAACGGCCTCGGCCGAGATGAAGTCGATGAGTTGCTGCCGTGTATCAGTCACGGTTGCCAGTTTAGGGCATGCCCACGCCGCTCACCCCGGCCGCCAAATGTCGCGAGAGCCTGAGGCGGGGGCGGGGTTGTAGGCGGGGGCGGCGAGTGTTCCGGGGTGGGCGCCGCGCACTTTTCGCGGTGGTCCCCGAAACACCCGAATGTTCCAGCGAGGAGCAGGTGAGCCTGTTCCCGCTATCCCACCCGGTATCGCGCGAAGGAGAGGGCAGGAGCTAGAAGATGCGAACCAGGTTCTGACGCTCGGTCTGACGGTAGCCATCGCGATGCACCTCGACGACGAGGGCGGCGATAGAAGCAACAGAGACGAGCAGGATGGCGATGAGGACGAACACGAGATGCCTTTCGAAGGAGGTGGGGTGGCCCGGCACGGAGGCGACATTGCTCGTGTATGACTCTTCCATCTGACCACTCCCAACCGTGCAGCACAATCGCATTGTTCTGCATACATCGTGTAGATTTTCTACATGGACGTGCAGCGACTCGAACTCCTCCGCGAACTCGCCGATCGCGGTAGCGTCACGGCGGTCGCCCTCGCCACCCACCGCACCCCCTCGGCCGTCTCCCAGCAGCTCAAGGTGCTCGAACGAGAAGCCGGCCTGCCCCTCACCCAGCGGCAGGGTCGCGGCCTCGTACTCACCGACGCGGGCCGCGCCCTGGCCCGCAGTGCAACGGATGTCGCGGTGTCGCTCGCGAAGGCCACCGCACTCTGGGACGAATTTCGCAACCAGGCCAGCGGCGAAGTGAGCCTCGTCACCTTTCCCACCGCCGGCCAGATGCTGCTGCCCGGCGTCATCAAGAAACTCGGCGCCGACCTCGTGCTCAACTGCGCCGACGAAGACCCCGAACTGAGCGACTTCCCCGCGTTCACGGCCGAGTACGACATCGTGCTTGCCCACTCGATGAGCGGGCAGCTGTCCTGGGCCGGCCGGGGCCTCACGGTCGTTCCGCTCATGACGGAGCCGCTCGATGTGGGGCTGCCGGTGGGGCATCCGCTCGCCGATCGCGTCTGGGTCGGCCCGCGCGATCTCGTCGGGGAGACCTGGATCGGCGTGACCGACGGCTATCCGTTCGAGCGTATTCTGCACGCGATCGAACAGGAGGCCGGTGCACGCCTGTCGATGTCGCAGCGCTTCGCCGACCTCGCCCTGATCGAATCGTTCGTGATTGCCGGGCTCGGTATCGCGCTCGTGCCGCGCTACACCTCCGGCGGCGGCCAGCCCGGCCGCCTCGTGCTCAAACCGCTGCGCGGCATCGAATCGGAGCGGCAGATCGTTGCGCTCATGCGCCCTGACCGCGCCGAACGCCTTGCCGTGCGCACCGTCATAGAGGAACTCCAAGCCGAAGCTGCGCGGGTACAGCAATCCCACACCGAGCCATAGGGCCGCGAGAGCGAGCACACGGTTGCCTCGACCATGCACAAGCAACCGTTTACCCGCTCTCGCGGTTTGAACCTACTGGTTCTGCGGGAACCCGAGGTTGATGCCGCCGTGGCTCGGGTCGAGCCAACGACTCGTCACGGCCTTCTCGCGGGTGAAGAAGTTGATGCCGGCCGGACCGTAGGCCTTCGCGTCACCGAACAGGGAGTTCTTCCAGCCACCGAAGGAGTGGTATGCCACCGGAACGGGGATCGGCACGTTGATGCCCACCATACCGACCTGCACCTCGTTCTGGAACCGGCGAGCGGCGCCGCCGTCGTTGGTGAAGATCGCCGTGCCGTTGCCGTACGGGCTCGCGTTGATGAGGTCGAGGCCCTCGGTGTAGCTGTCGACGCGCACTATGGAGAGCACCGGGCCGAAGATCTCGTCGATGTAGACGGCCGAATCAACGCTGACGTTGTCGAACAGGGTGGGCCCGAGCCAGAAACCGTCGGCAGCGCCGTCGACTTCGATGCCGCGACCGTCAACCACAACGGTGGCGCCATCCGCCGTGGCGATGTCGATGTAGCTTGCCACCTTGTCGCGGTGCACCTCGGTGATGAGCGGGCCCATGTCGCAGCCGCGGGTGCCGTCGCCGACCTTGAGGCCGCTCATACGCTCGGTGATCTTCTTGATGAGCTCATCGGCGACGGGCTCAACCGCGACGATCACGCTGATGGCCATGCACCGCTCGCCGGCCGATCCGAATCCGGCGTTGACCGCGGCATCCGCTGTCAGGTCGAGGTCAGCGTCGGGCAGCACGAGCATGTGGTTCTTGGCCCCGCCGAGTGCCTGCACACGCTTGCCGTGCTTGGCTGCTGTTTCGTAGATGTAACGGGCGATGGGAGTCGACCCGACGAACGAGATTGCCTGCACATCGGGGTTGACCAGCAGAGCGTCGACGGCTTCTTTGTCGCCGTGGACGACGTTGAACACGCCGGCGGGCAGGCCGGCCTCAGCGAACAACTCGGCGAGCCAGTTAGCGGCCGATGGGTCTTTCTCGCTCGGCTTGAGCACGACGGTGTTGCCGGCGGCAATCGCGATCGGAAAGTACCACAGCGGAACCATCGCCGGAAAGTTGAACGGGCTAATGATGCCGACGACGCCGAGCGGCTGACGCAGCGTGTAGACATCGACGCCGGTCGAGACGTTTTCGGAGTAGTCACCCTTTGACAGGTGCGGCATGCCGAGGGCGAATTCGACGACCTCGAGCCCGCGAATGATCTCGCCGAGGGCATCCGAGGTCACCTTGCCGTGTTCGGCGGTGAGGATGTCGGCCAGGTCACCCTTGCGCGCATTGAGCAGCTCGCGAAAGTTGTACATGATGGTCTGGCGCTTGGCCTGGCTGGTGTCGCGCCACTCGGGGAACGCGGCCTGGGCGATCGCGACGGCAGCGTCGAGATCGGCTGCTGTGGCCAGGGTGAGGTTCTTGGTCACGAGCCCGGTAGCCGGGTTGTACACCGGGGAGGTGCGGGTGGAGGTGCCGGCGAACGGTGCCCCGTCGACCCAGTGAGTGAGGAGCGATACTGCGGTGGTGACAGTCATTCTGATGAAACCTTTCGTTGGTCCGTTGGTTAGGAGAGCAGGTCGAGGCTGAGCACTTCGTCGTAGATGGCGAGGGCTTCGGCGACCTCGGCGTCGGTAACGACACACGGGGGCACCACGTGGATGCGGTTTTCCATAAGGAACGGCAGCAGGTTGCGGCCGAGCAGCTCGGCCTTCACGCGCGCCATGACGGCGGCGCTCACCGGTTCACGGGTCTCGGGGTCGGCGACGAGTTCAACCGCCCAGAACACCCCGACACCGCGAACCTCGCCGATGATCGGGTGCTTGGCCTGCAGTGCTTTAAGCCCCGGCTCGAGCACGTCGCGGCCGATGCGGGCGGCGTTCTCGACGATGCCCTCGCTCTGCATTGCATCGAGCGCGCCGACGATCGACGCCATGGCAAGCGGATGCCCGCTGTAGGTGAGTCCGCCGGGAAAGACGGTCTCGTCGAAGGTCGCCGCAATGGCATCGGAGATGATCACGCCCCCGGTGGGCACATAGCCGGAGTTGACGCCCTTGGCGAAGGTGATCAGGTCGGGCACGACGTCGTAGGCCTGGAACGCGAACCAGTTGCCGGTGCGGCCGAAGCCGCACATGACCTCGTCGAGGATGAGCACGATGCCGTACTTGTCGCAGAGGGCGCGCACGCCGGGCAGGTAGCCGGCCGGCGGCATCATGATGCCGGCGGTGCCGGGAATCGACTCGAGCAGAATGGCGGCAACAGACGACACGCCCTCGCCCTGAATGACGCGTTCGAGGTGGTGCAGCGCGCGGGCGCACTCCTCGGCCTCGCTGGTCGCCCAGAATTCGCTGCGGTAGAGGTACGGGCCGAAGAAGTGCACGTGTCCGCGAGCATATTCGTTGGGGATGCGGCGCCAGTCGCCGGTCGCGACGATCGCCGAACCGGTGTTGCCGTGGTACGACTTGTACAGCGAGAACACCTTGTCGCGACCGGTGTGCAATCGGGCCATTCTGATGGCGTTCTCATTCGCATCCGCTCCACCATTGGTGAAGAAGACCTTGTTGAACCCCTCGGGGGCACGGTCGGTGATGCGCCGTGCCGCCTCGCCGCGGGACAGGTTGGCCGTCGACGGCGCAATGGTGGTCAGGGTGTGGGCTTGTTCGGTGATCGCCTTGATAACGGCCGGATGCTGGTGGCCGATATTCACGTTCACCAGCTGACTCGAGAAATCGAGGTAGCTGCGCCCATCGTGATCCCACACCCGACAGCCGAGGCCGCCGGCGACCACGAGCGGCGTCAACGCCGCCTGTGCAGACCATGAGTGGAAGACGTGCGCGCGATCGAGCTCGGTGGTGCTCTCGTTCAGTCCGAGTTGCGCGGTGCCTACTAACGTGGTGTCGTTCACAAATATCGCTTCTTTCGGTTTAGATGTACTGGTGAAGAGGTCGTGCGTTAGGTAAATTGTGGAGTGACCGGGTAGCGGATACCGCCGCCCGGCCAGCCAATCGGTCGCGAGCCAGGCGGTGCGGCTAGTTGCCGCCCTTATTCAGGGTGACATCGATCGGGGCCCAATCGGCACCCATCACGTCGACACCGTCGGCGGTCAGCTCGTCGAGAGCTTTCTGTACGTATTCGTTCGAGAACGCGGTTGCCGGAGGTTCTGCAGTGATGATGGTCGCTCCGGTCTCGTTCTTGGTGTTCATCGCAATATCGACAGTGTTCGCCCAGGCGGCTTCGTCGATCAGGCCGACGCCGTTGGTGGACGGAAAGATCAGCTTGCTGACCTCGTTGGTCATCCACAGCTGGTGGCTCTGGCCGAGCGAGGAGCCGGCCGCGGTAACAATGCCGGCGGCCTCTTCGGCGTTGTTCGCCGCGTAGATCCAGCCGCGGATCGAAGCCTTGATGAATTTCACGGTGTTGTCGGCGTAGTCCGGGTCGCTCGCCAGCTTGTCGGCGTTGGCCCAGATGGCGTCCTGGAGCATCGCGGTGCCCTCGTCGTTCCAGTCGATGACGTTGAGGTCCTCGGGCTGGTAGAGCTCACCGGTGTCGGGGTTTTCGGTTTCCAGCACCTGCGCGTACTCGTTGTAGGTCATTGCCTGCGCCGCATCGATGTCACCCGAGAGGAACGCGTTCATGTCGAAGGCTTGCTGAATCAGCGAGATATCGCCGACCTCGACACCGGCCTGCTGCATGCCCGCGAAAAGCTCCCATTCGTTGCCGAAGCCCCAGCTACCCACGTTCTTGCCAGTGAGGTCGGCGGCCGTGGTGATGTCCTTGTTTGTGAAGGAGATCTGCGTGGTGGCGCTGCGCTCGAAGATCTGCGCGACGTCGGTGATGTTGGCACCCTGTTCGATCGAGCCGAGCACCTTGGGCACCCAGGAGATGGCGTAGTCGACGTCGCCGGCCGCGAGCACGTCTTGCGGAACGATGTCGGGGCCACCTTCTTCGATGGTGACGTCGAGGCCTTCGTCTTTGTAATAGCCCTGGTCGACCGCGGCGTAGTAGCCCGCGAACTGGGCCTGCGCTACCCACTGCAGTTGCAGGGTGATCGGGGTGAGCCCGGCCGAAGCGGCGTCGGTCACGCCACCTGTGCCGCCGGAGGTGCTGCATCCGCTGAGAACCAGCGCGCCGAGCGCGGCGACTGTTGCGATGGTGCCGAGTCGTGTGGTGCGGTGTTTCATGTTTGCCTCCTTGATTGCTGATGCAGAGAAAGGTGGTGCTGCTGCCGATGGAACGTCTAGGCGGCGCTTCCTAGCCGGTGCGCCTGCTGACCAGCTTCTCGACACCGAGCGCCGCGCAGAAAAACACCAGTCCGAGGATGATCGAGCCGAGCACGTAAGCCCAGGCCAGACCATAATTGCTGCTCGCCGCCGCCGAGGTGATGGACTTGCCGAGACCGCCGACCGGACCACCGAAGTACTCGGCAATGAGCGCCGAGATGACCGCGAGCGACGACGCGATGCGCAGCCCGGTGAACACGAACGGCAGCGCCGTTGGGAGGGTCACCGCCCGGGTCGCCTGGGCGCTTGAGACGGCGTAGGAGCGCATGAGGTCGCGGTGCACCGGGCGCACCTGGCGCAGGCCCTTGAGGGTAGTGAAGTACACCGGCACGAACACGGCGAGCGCTGCGACGAGCTGCCGCGCGGTCTCGGCTCCGGCCCCAAACATGGTGTACAGCACCGGGGCGAGGGCGACGATCGGCACGACCGAGAGGGCACCGACCACGGGCGCGGCCATGTCATCGAAGACCCGGGCCAGGGCTGACAGGATCGCCAGCAGGATGCCCAGGACAGCCCCGATCAGCAGGCCGACGAGGGCGTTTCGCCCGGTAACCGCCATGCCGTTGGCGACGTTCTGCAGGTTGGAGCCGAATTCGGCGCCGATCGCGAGGGGGGCAGGCAGAATGAACGCCTTGATCGCGAGCCCTGTAACAACAGCCTGCCAGAGCAGCACCACGACCACGCCGAAGACGATCGGTGCGAGCACCGTCTGCAACAGACGCGGCGGGCTGCCTCTCATCGGGCTGCCTCTCATCGGGTCTCCACCCCCTGCGCACCCTGCGGCGTGCTCGCGGCCTCATCGCCGCGCAGCAGGTCGCGCACCTGGCTGAGCGCCTGAAAGAAGCCCTCGTCTTCGCGCAGGTCTTCGCCGCGGCGGCTCCTGTCGCCAAGTCCGACGGTGACGACCGAGCGGATGCGGCCGGGGCGCGGTGACATGACGACGACACGGTTGGAGAGAAAAACGGCCTCGGGAATGGAATGGGTCACGAACACGACCGCCGCCTCGGTTTCGGCGCAGATGCGCACGAGCTCATTCTGCATCCGCTCACGGGTCATCTCGTCGAGGGCGCCGAACGGTTCGTCCATGAGCAGGAGGCTCGGGCTCTCGGCGAGGGAACGAGCGATCGCGACGCGTTGCTGCATACCGCCGGAGAGCTGGTCGGGGTAGTGGCCGGCGAAGTCGGCCAGGCCCACCAGTTCGATCAGTTCGGCTGCCCGTGCCCGCCGCGCCGCCTTGCCCACACCGTGCAGTTCGAGCGGTAACTCGATGTTGCCGGCGACGGTGCGCCACGGCAACAGCCCGGCCTGCTGAAACGCGATGCCGTAGTCCTGGTCGATACGGGCCTGCCTGGCCGGCTTGCCGAAGACCTCTACGCTGCCGGCAGTCGGTGTGTCGAGGTCGGCGATGAGGCGCAGCAGGGTGCTCTTGCCGCAGCCGCTCGGCCCGATCAGGGAGACGAATTCGCCGGGCGCGACCACGAGGCTCACGTCGTCGAGGGCGGTGACGCCGGGACCCCTGCGGGCGGCGAAAATGCGGCTGACGCCGCGCACGTCAACGGCGGAACTGTTACCGGCGGGGCTAATCGTGCTGTCGATCGTGCTTCTGCCGGTCATATCGAGACCTCTCCCCTGCGAAAACGACGAAGGAACAGGCCGATCAGGCCCACGAAGCCGGCGGCGACCAGGCCGACCAGGATCGACCCGAAGATGGGAGCCCAGGGTTTTCCCGGGTCGCCACCGGCCGAACCGGCGTACTCGACGATCAGGCGGCCGATACCGCCACGCAGCCCGATGGAGACCTCGGCGACCACGCTGCCGACCACGGCGCTGACCGCGGCGAGCCGCAGCGCAGGCAGCAGGTAGCCGACACTGGCCGGCAGGCGCAGCCGCCACAGGGTCTTCCACCAGCCGACCGCGTAGCAGTGCATGAGGTCGACGTGGTTGGCGTCGGGCGAGCCAAGTCCGCGCAGGGCGCCGATCGACACCGGGAAGAACGCGAGGTAGGAGGCGATCAGTGCCACCGACATCCAGCTCTCCCAGGTGAATTCGCCGAACTGAAGCTGCGCGCCCCAGCGCCGCACGAGCGGGGCGATGGCGATGAGGGGAACGGTCTGGCTCAAAATGATCCACGGCAGAATCGCCGACTCGGCCAGCCGAAAGCGCTGCAGGAGCAGGGCGAGCGCCAGGCCAACGATGACCCCAACCAGCCAGCCGACGCTGGCGATCCCGAGGGTGAACAGCGACCCCGCCGCGACGGCCTGCCACAGCGGCCGAGCACTCGCCGCGCCCGTGACCGGTTCGAAGATGCGCGCAAACATCGTCGCCAGGTGCGGCATGGCGAGGTCGCTGGTGCGGGGCAACACGGTGAGGGTGCCGATGACGACGCCATCCTCGGGCCCGAGCACTGTGTAGAGTTCCCAGAGCAGGGCGAGCACCACGACGCCCAGAACGCCGAAGACCGCGCCCCGCCAGCGGGCAGGCAGGCCGAACCGCTCCGGGAGTGGCGGCGACAACGGGGTCATGCGGGGCGTCCGTTCATCTGGCGGTGGCTACTTCGTGGCCGTGACGTGCTCGGCCATGGCCGGGATGATCGTGTCGCCATAGACGCGCAGCGTTTCTTCTTTATTGTCGTGCTGCAGGTAGCCGGCGAACTGGTCGACGCCGAGTGCTTTGAGCGCCTCGAGCTTGTCGACGTGGTCTTTGGCAGTGCCGAGCAGGCAGAAGCGGTCGACGATATCGTCGGGCACGAACGCGGCATGCTCGTTACCGGCCTTGCCGTGCTGGTTGTAGTCGTAGCCCTCACGGCCCTTGATGTAATCGGTGAGCGCTTTGGGCACCTGTGAATCCGTGCCGTACTTGGCGACGATGTCGGCGACGTGGTTGCCGACCATGCCACCGAACCAGCGGCACTGGTCGCGCATGTGCTCCCAGTCGTTGCCGATATACATGGGCGCGGCGACACAGAACTTGATCGATGCCGGGTCGCGGCCGGCGTTCGAGGCTGCGGTGCGCACGGTGTTGATCATCCATTCGGCGACGTCGAGGTCGGCCATTTGCAGAATGAATCCGTCACCGACTTCGCCGGCGAGTTTGAGCGCGAGCGGGCCGTAGGCGGCGACCCAGACGTCGAGAGTCGACCCCGTGCTCCACGGAAACTGCACGGTCGCGCCGTTGTATTCCACGGAGCGAGAGTTGGCCAGTTCCCTAATGACGTGCACCGACTCGCGCAGGGTCTTGAGGTTGCTCGGCGCCCCGTTGGTGGTGCGCACCGCCGAGTCGCCACGACCGATGCCGCAGATGGTGCGGTTGCCGTACATCTCGTTCAGGGTCGCGTAGGTCGACGCCGTCACGGTCCAGTCGCGGGTGGCCGGGTTGGTGACCATGGGGCCGACGATAATCTTGCTGGTCTCGGCCAGGATGCGGCTGTAGATCACATAGGGTTCCTGCCAAAGCAGGTGCGAGTCGAAGGTCCAGACGTGGCTGAACCCGTGCGCCTCGGCCAGTTTGGCCAGTTGCACGGTGCGCGCCGACGGCGGGTTGGTTTGTAGTACTGCTCCGAAATCCATGCCATCCCCTTAGATCAGGTACTGGCTGAGGCCGCGCTTAATGAAGCGACCGTCACCCTTGGCGCCGAGGTAGGCGTTGTCGTCGACGACGACCTTGCCGCGGGAGATGACGGTGTCGACGTGGCCGTCGATCTCGTAGCCCTCCCAGGCGGAGTAGTCCATGTTCATGTGATGGGTCTTATCGAGCCCGATCGAGGTGTGCCCGTTCGGGTCGTAGATCACGACGTCGCCGTCGGCGCCGGGCTGGATGACGCCCTTTTGGCCGTACATGCCGAACATGCGCGCCGGGGTCGTGGAGCACACCTCGACCCAGCGTTCGAGCGAGATCTTGCCGTCGACAACACCCTGGTAGAGCAGGTCCATGCGGTGTTCGACCGAGCCGATACCATTGGGAATCTTCGAGAAGTCGGTCAGGCCCATGTCTTTCTGGCCCTTCATGCAGAACGGGCAGTGGTCGGTGGAGACCATCTGAATGTCGTTCGTGCGCAAGCTCTGCCACATGTGGTGCTGGTGACCCTCAGCCTTCGCACGCAGCGGCGTCGAGCAGACCCACTTGGCGCCCTCGAAGCCGGGGGCGCCCAGGTTGTCCTCGAGCGAGAGATAGAGGTACTGCGGGCAGGTCTCACCGAAAACGTTCTGGCCGTTGTCTCGAGCCTCGGCAATCTGGTGCACGGCCTGCTTGGCCGAAACATGCACGATATAGAGGGGTGCACCGGTGAGATTGGCGAGCATGATCGCCCGATGGGTGGCCTCTTCTTCGGCCTGCCACGGGCGGGTGAGTCCGTGGTAGAGCGGGCTCGTGTTGCCGGCGGCGACCGCCTGCTGCACGAGTAGGTCGATGACGCTGCCGTTTTCGGCGTGCATCATGATCATGCTGCCGTTCATGGCCGCGCGCTGCATGGCCTTGACGATCTGGCCGTCGTCGCTGAGGAATACGCCTTTGTAGGCCATGAACAGTTTGAAACTCGAGACTCCTTCGTCGATGAGTTCGTCCATCGCGGTGAGCGAGCTGTCTTGCACATCGGAGAGGATCTGGTGAAAGCCGTAGTCGATGGCACACTGGCCGGCGGCCTTCTGCTGCCAGGCGGCGTAGCGTTCGAGCACGTCCTCGCCGGCATACTGCACGACGAAGTCGACAATGCTCGTGGTGCCGCCCCAGGCAGCCGCGCGGGTGCCGGTTTCGAAGGTGTCGCTGGCCTCGGTACCACCGAAGGGCATCTCCATGTGGGTGTGGGCGTCGATGCCCCCGGGAATGACGTACTTGCCGCCGGCGTCGATGACGCGGTCAACATTGCCCGCCACATCGAAGCCGAGCAGATTCGAGCCGGGTGCGAGCACCGCCGCGATTTTTTCGCCGTCGATGAGCACGTCGGCGAGCCCTCGACCCGTGGCGTTGACCACGGTGCCGTTCTTGATCAAAGTCTTCATGGCATCCTCTTCACTGAAATTGTCCGGGGGTAGCGGATGCTGCCGAACCCGTGCCTGAGCTGTTAGGGCGCGACCTGTTAGGGCGCGACGAGGGTCTCGTAGGAGTCGGGGCGACGGTCGCGGTAGAACTGCCAGGAGTTGCGTACCTCGCGAATTACGCCGAGGTCGAGGTCGCGCACGAGAATCTCCTCGCTGTCGGTCGAGGCGACTTCGCCCACGTAGTTGCCCTTGGGGTCGACGAAATAGGAACTGCCGTAGAACGTCACGGCCTCGTCGCCGAATTCGGCTTTTTCGTTACCGATGCGGTTGTTCGCGCCGACGTAATACTGGTTGGCGACCGCGGCGGCCGGCTGCTCGAGCTCCCACAGGCGGTTGGACAGGCCGGGTTTGGTGGCCGAGGGGTTGAACACGATCTCGGCGCCGTTCAGGCCGAGCGCGCGCCAGCCCTCGGGAAAGTGCCGGTCGTAGCAGATGTAGACGCCGATCTTGCCGTACGTGGTGTCGAAGACCGGGTAGTCGGTGTTGCCGGGGCGAAAGTAGAACTTTTCCCAGAATTGCGGCAGATGGGGGATGTGATGCTTGCGGTACTTACCGAGGTAGGTTCCGTCGGCGTCGATGACCGCGGCGGTGTTGTACAGCACGCCGGGCTGTTCTTCTTCGTACATCGGCACGACGATGACCATCTTGTACTCGGCGGCGAGCTTCTGAAACCGTTCGACGATCGGGCCGGGCACGGCCTGCGCATAGTCGTAGTATTTGGCGTCTTGCACGATGCCGAAATACGGTCCGTGAAAGAGTTCCTGAAAGCAGATCACCTGCACGCCCTGAGCGGCTGCGGCGCGCACGAAGCCCTCGTGCTTGTGAATCATGGATTCTTCGTCGCCGGTCCAGGTGGCTTGGGTGATAGCGGTTCGAACGACGTGGCTGCTGTTGGTGTTAGTGGGAACCGTACTCATGCTGTGCCTTCCACTTACTGTGAGTTAGCCAAGGAATCAACCGGCTGTCGGTGAAAAACCGGTCTGCCCTGGCCATTGTCGGGCCGTTACGAACCGCGCTGTCCGTATTGTTATTATTTGACGTAAACATTTCAAATGTGTTTCTCTGTGTAACGCACGCATTAATCATCCTGTCGTCCAACTCAGCCAGGGACAAGAGCAATGCCGAACTTTATTGACGAAATTGAGCAGCGCACCCCCGCGGGGATCGCCGCGGCCATCGGGCGGCTGATCGCCTCCGGTCGGCTCACACCCGGCGACCGCCTGCCCACCGTGCGGGTGCTGGCCGGTGAGCTCGGCGTGAGCCCCGCCACGGTCAGTCACGCCTGGCAGGCGCTCTCGGCGGTCGGCCTGATCGTGTCGCGCGGTCGGGGCGGTACCTTCGTGCAGGATGCCGCACCCAAGTGGTTGCCGGCCCGTAGCCAATCCATGATCGGTACGGTCGGACCGGCCCGCCTCGACCTCTCGCGCGGCACGCCCGACCCGCTGCTGCTGCCGGCGCTCGGACCGGCGCTCTCGCGGGTATCGCAGCGCGCGGTGACCCCGAGCTACCAGGACCTGCCGATCATTCCGGAGCTGCTCAAGGCGCTGCGGGCATCGTGGCCATACCCGGTCGAGACGATCACCATCGTCGACGGCGCCCTCGACGCGATCTCGCGCAGCCTTGACGCGGTGACCCGGTTCGGCGACCGGGTCATCATGGAGAACCCGTCGTTTCCGCCGTTCTTCGACCTGCTCGACCAGCTCGGCTTGGAACGCCTGCCAGTGGCCGTTGACGAGCACGGCATCATTCCAGCCGACTTTGCCGCAGCGCTGAAGCTCGGGCCGGCCGCCGTTCTTCTGCAGCCGCGCGCGCAGAACCCCACCGGCGCGTCGATGACCGCGAATCGGGCCGAGGAACTGGCCCGCCTACTGCGGAACACGTCGGCGAGCGCCGACACCATCGTCATCGAAGACGACCACTCCGCCGAGATCAGCATCGCCCCCGATGTGAGTCTCGGCCTCTGGCTGCCGGGCCGCACCTTGCACGTGCGCAGCTTCTCGAAGTCGCACGGACCAGACCTTCGCATGGCCGCGCTCGGCGGTCCGGCCGCGCTCATCGACCCGATTGTGTCGCGGCGCATGCTCGGTCCGGGCTGGACCAGCCGCATGCTGCAGACGATTTTGCACGATCTGCTCACCAACGGCGAGAGCATGGCGCAGGTGAGTGAGGCCCGCCGCATCTACTTCGCCCGCCAGCGCGCCCTCGCCGACGCTCTGACCGCCTTTGGGCTCGACGTGGTGCAGGCCGACGGCATCAATACCTGGCTACCCGTGCAGAACGAGCGCGACGCCATGGTGCGCCTCGCCGCCTCCGGTATTCGGGTGGCCGGCGGCTCGCCGTTTCTGGCGACCGAGGGCGGCCCCGCGTTCATTCGGGTGACCGCCGGCGCCCTGACCGACAACGTCAGACCGGTGGCGGAGGCACTCGCCGCGGCGGCACATCCGCTGGATTCGACCGTGCACGCGGTCGGTGCGCGCTGGTCGTAGCGCTGGTGGGGGCCTAGGGTTGAGCGAGACCACCGGTTTGCTTTGACCGGCCCTGCTGGCCTGGATTTGGGCTGAGGTCCACCACTATTCCGCCAGTCTGCGCCCGCGCTCTGCCGTTCACGGCGCTGCAACGCTCGCCTGCGAGAGTCGAAAGAGACCTCATGAATCCCATCACCGTGCGCCGATCTATGATCATCGCCACGACCTGCGCGACCCTGGTGCTGAGCGGATGCTCCGCCGCGGCGACTCCCCTCGCCACACCGGCCGAGACCCCCGCCGCGAGCGCGAGCTACCCGCTCACCGTAGACAATTGCGGCACGAACGTCACCGTCACGGCCGCGCCCAAACGCATCGTGTCGATCAAGTCCTCGGCGACGGAGCTCTTGCTCGCCCTCGGCCTCGGCGACCGCATTGTCGGCTCGGCCTTTCTCGACGGCCCGCTGCCCGAGTCGCTCGCCCCGGCCGGCGCCGGCCTGAACGTGATCAGCGACTTTCTTCCCGGCCAGGAGGCCGTGCTTGGCCTGAACCCCGACTTCATCTACGGCGGTTGGGAATCCAACTTCAGCGCCGACGGAGTGGGCGACCGCAATGCCCTCGCGGCGCTCGGCGTCGGCAGCTACGTGTCACCGGCCGCCTGCAAGGGCGACTTCATGCCCAACCCCCTCACCTTCGATTCCGTGTTCACCGAAATTGACGAGGCCGGCAAAATCTTTGGCGCCGAGCCCGCCGCCACCAAGTTGGTCAGGACGTTGCAGGACGACCTCGCCGGCTTGACGCCCTCGACTGCCCAAACTACGACGGCGCTCTGGTATTCAAGCGGCACGACCTCCCCCTACGTCGGCGCCGGCATCGGCTCGCCGGAAATGATCATGGAGGCCGCCGGGCTCACCAACATTTTCGCGGACGTGAGCGACACCTGGACCTCGGTGGGCTGGGAATCGATCATCGCGGCCAACCCGAGCGTCATTGTGCTCGTCGACGCCACCTGGAACACCGCCGCATCGAAAATCGCCCAGCTCGAATCGGACCCGGCCACCCGGGTGCTCGACGCCGTGAAGAACCAGCGCTATATCATTCTGCCGTTCGCCGCCACCGAGGCCGGCATTCGCAACGTCGAGGCTGCCGCCTCCACCATCACCCAACTAGCCGAACTGAACGAGTGAGCTCCACCTCCTGTCCGCCCGAGCGGGTACATGGTTGCTTCAGCACGGTTGAAGCAACCGTGTACCCGATCTCGCGGGACAATCGGGAGAACTCGTGACCCGGGGGCGTTACGTCGGGTGGTTCGTGATTGCCACGGTTGCCCTCGTTCTCGTGTGTGGCGTGGCGGTGACCATTGGGCCGGCGGCGGTGAGTCTGGCCCAGGTAGCGGGCAGTATCGGCGCTCACCTCGGCATTCCGACTGACTCTCCGGTTCCGGTGCTGGTCGACTCGATCGTCTGGCAGTTGCGGCTACCGCGTGTGCTCACGGCCGCGCTGGTGGGCACCGGCCTCGCGCTGAGCGGCGCGGTGATGCAGAGCGTGACACGCAACCCCCTCGCCGACCCGTACCTGCTCGGGCTGTCGAGCGGGGCATCCGTCGGTGCGGTTGGCGTCGTCATTCTCGGCATCGGATTCGCCCTGCCCCTCGCCGCCTTTCTCGGCGCGCTGCTCGCCCTCGTCGCAACACTCAGCATCGCCCGGGTCGGCGGAACGATCACTCCGGTGCGGGCCGTACTCGCGGGGCTCGCCATCGCGCAGCTCGCGGGCGCCCTGACCTCATTCATCATCTTCTGGGCGGCCAAGGGCGATTCCTACCGGGAGATTCTCAACTGGCTGCTCGGCTCGGTGGCTGGCGCCACCTGGAGCAGCGTCGCGATCGCAGCGACGGCCGTGTTGGTCGTTTGCACCGGCATCCTTCTGTCGGCGACCCGGCTGGACGCCTTTGCCTTCGGCGATACCTCGGCGGCGAGCCTCGGCATCAACGTCAATCGCACCCGCTGGGCGTTGCTCGGGTCGGTCGCGCTGCTGACCGGCGCGATGGTCGCCGTCAGTGGAGCGATCGGGTTCGTCGGGCTCATTCTGCCGCACCTCGCGCGCGGTGTGAGCGGCCCCGGGCACCGCCGGCTGCTGCCGCTCGTGGCGGTCTGCGGGGCACTGTTTCTGGTCATCGCCGACACGCTCGCCCGCACGGTGTTCGACCCGCGCGAGCTGCCGGTGGGCATCATCACCGCGTTCATCGGCGTGCCGGTGTTTATTGTGCTGATCAAGAGAAAGAAATCGCACCTGTGGGCGTAGACCTCGACCAACTGTCGTTCGCCATCGACGGCACCAGAATTCTGCGCGACGTCTCAGCGTCGCTGCCGACCGGCAGTGTCACCGGCCTACTCGGGCCGAACGGCGCCGGTAAGTCCACCCTGCTGCGGCTCGTCGCCGGCATCGACAAAGCGGATGCCGGCACCGTCACCCTCGACGGCGTCTCGGTCGGGTCGCTGCCCCGGCGCGAAGCGGCCCGCCGCGTCGCCCTGCTCGAACAGAATGCGTCGCCGAGCGTGGAACTGACCGTGCTCGAGGTCGTGCTCCTCGGGCGCATTCCACATCGCACCAAGCTGATGGGCTCGTTCGGCGGTGACGACGATCGCGCCGTCGCTTTCGACGCCCTCGAGGCGGTCGGCGCGGCGTCGTTAGCCGATCGTTCCTGGCACACGCTGAGCGGCGGACAGCAGCAGCGCGTGCAGATCGCGCGAGCCATGGCGCAGCAGCCGAGCCTGCTGCTGCTCGACGAACCGACCAACCATCTCGACGTGAGTGCCCAGCTCTCGCTGCTCGGGCAGGTGCGCGAGCTCGGGGTGACGGCGATCATGGCCCTGCACGATCTGAACCTCGCGGCGGCGTATTGCGACCAGATCCTCCTTCTCGACGGTGGCCAGCTCGTGGCCGTCGGCACGCCCGCCGAGGTACTCACCCCCGAGATCATCGGAGCCGTCTATGGCGTGGATTGCTTCATTCTGGAGCATCCACGCGGCGGGCATCCGGTCATCGTGTACTCGGCGGCAGCCGTATCGGCGGGCAAATCATGAAGAGCGTGACCGTGCTGGCCGGCGGCGTCGGCGGAGCTCGCTTCACCCGCGGACTGCTCGCCCAGCTCGCCGTCGCCGCCCCCGACGCAGCCGTGACGGTCATTGCGAACACCGGCGACGACATGTGGCTCGACGGCCTGCGCATCTGCCCCGACCTCGACACCATCATGTACACCCTCGGCGGCGGCATCAACGAGGAGCAGGGCTGGGGCCGCCCCGACGAAACCCGCCGGGCCTCGGCCGAGATCGCCGCCTATGGCCGCGGCTGGTCGTGGTTCACGCTCGGCGACCTCGATCTCGCCACGCACATCGTGCGTACCGACCTTCTGCGCTCGGGCTCAACCCTGTCGGAGGTCACCGAGTTTCTCTGCCGCCGCTGGCAGCCCGGCGTTCGACTTCTGCCGATGAGTGACCAGCCGATCGAAACCCACGCATGCCTCGCCGAGAATGCTGATGAGCACGCTGCGGGTGACTGTATCCATTTTGAGGAATGGTGGGTGCGGTACCGCGCCCGAGTGGCCGTGACCGGGTTCGAGCAGCGCGGGCTCGCGTCAGCGGTCGCCGCACCGGGCGTACTCGAGGCCATCGGCACGACCGACCTCGTCGTGCTGCCGCCGTCGAACCCGGTCGTGTCGGTCGGTACGATTCTGGCGGTGCCGGGCGTGCGTGAGGCCCTGCGTTCTACGTCCGCGCGGGTCGTCGGGGTGTCCCCGATCATCGGCGGTGCGGCGGTGCGAGGCATGGCCGACGCGTGCCTGTCGACAATTGGAGTCGAGACGAGTGCGCTGGGTGTGGGTGTGCACTATGGGTCGCGGAGCTCAGGCGGAGTACTTGATGCGTGGCTGATCGATGAAACGGATGCCGCGTCGCTGCCCGCGCTGGCGGCCGCCGGCATCCGTTCTGCGGCTGCTCCGCTGTGGATGACCGACCTGCCCGCCACGACCGCGATGGCCGCGGCCGTGCTGCGCCTCGCCGCCGAAGGCTGAGTACTGCGGGGTCAGCGCTTCGATAGTGCCAGCAGCGCGCTCGTGTGCGGCCCCAGCCCGAGCGCCCGGGCAGCGTCGAGATCGGCGGCGGTGTCGACGTCGCGGCGCATCGACGAGGTCGGTGAGAGGTCGAGCGCGATGTGTCCATCGGCCTCGTGCGCGGCGCGGGAGCCGGGTCCAAAGCGCGGCATGAACGTGACCCCTGCGCGGGCTAACAGGGTCGTCGTTCCCACACCGTCGGCGTCGGGCACCATCGAACGCGGGTGTGAGGCGGCGAGCGACAACGCGGTCTCGACGTCGGCCGGGCGCAGGGAGGGCAGATCCCCGGTCATCACTGCCAGATTCGCGTCGGGACAGGCGCGCCGAGCGGCAGCGATGCCCTGCGCGATCGCGGCGTTCAAGCGGGCATGCCCCGTTTCATCCCCCGGCGCCTCCGGCACCATGACCGCGCCGAGCCCCGCCAGCAGTCCGCCGAGGTGGGTGCTACCGGTCACCACAAACACGCGCTCCACAACGAATGCCGCCACGAGCGCCGCCACCGTGTCGAGCGCGAACGCCTCGGCGAGTGCCGCCCGCTTGGGCAGAGCGCCCAGCCTGCTCTTGGCGCCCGGACTCCCCTTGACCGGCACCACGACCGCCCAGCGCGGCGCGGCAGGGTTCGGCGACGCCATTCGGCTCACGGCGCCCTGGGTTTCGTCCATGGTAAAACGCTACCAGCGCGGCTGCTGCAACCCCGATGCAATCGTGGGCAACGCCGGGCGCACCCAGCGCGCGGTAGCCTTGAGGGTCGAGTGCACACATCCGTCGACCCGATTACGTTTGATTAACGACCCAGGAGGTCCCATGTCAGATTCACTCACCGCACAGCCCCTCACTGCAGAGCCCCTCACTGCACAGCCCCTCACTGCACAGCCCCTCATCGCACAGTCCCGCGCGCTGCCCATGGCGATTACCACCTACCTCGAACGCAGTGCAAGCGCCAAGCCCGCCTCCGCCAGACAGACATTCACCGAGAACGCGGTTGTGGTCGATGACGGCAAAACCTACACGGGCGAGGCGGCCATCGCTGCCTGGCTCGCCGGCACCGCCACCGCGTTCGAGTACACGACCACCCTGCTGCGCACCGAGAAGGACGAGTCGGCGACGACCGTCGTCAACCGCGTTGCGGGTAACTTTCCGGGCCACAGCGTCGACCTGAACTACCGGTTCGAGCTCGACGCCGAGAGCGGCCTGATCCAAGCCCTCACCATCTCGATCTAGCCCAACCCGGCCGCAGCACGCCCGGCGGCGAAGCCCTCGGCATAGGCCTCTGCCGTGCCGAGGCGAAACATATCGGTGTCGCTTGGCCGCTGCAGCGCCCGAGCGCCGACGGCATCCAGCTCACCGACCAGCCTGTCGAGTCCGCGCACCACGGCCACCGGATTGCCACTGGTCTTGCCCTTGACCAGGTCGGCGGCGCCGGCGATCTCGTCAGCGACTGCGGCGACGGTGACGTCGAGGCGGCGACCGGAGGCATCCGCCGTGCCGCGCAGGTCATCGAGCACCGCCAGCCCGGCGGCGCCGATGGCGATATCGGTCTGGCCTTCGCGCCACGGGCGCCCGGCGGTATCGGTCACCAGCACGCCGAGCCGCAGCCCGGTGCGCTCGCGCACTGCAGCGCAGATGGCTCGTGCCGACGCATCCGGATCAACCGGCAGTAACAACACCACACCCGCCGGCGCGTTGCTCGTGTCGACGCCGGCCGCCGCCATCACCAGGCCCTGCCGGTTTTCGACGATGCGGGTGACCCCGCCGGGGTACGCGCGCGACGCCACGACGCGCACGGTCTCGTCGGTGATCGCCTGCTCCCGGTCTGCAGCCGCGACGGCACGCCCCTCGGCTTTAGAGACGATCTTGCTGGTCACGACCACAATGTCGCCGTCAAGCAGACGCGACTGTGCTGCCTCTGCGATCAGACTGGCGAGGTCATCACCGGCCCTGATCTCACCGAAACCACCGAGCGTGAACACCGTGAGGCCGAACAATTCCGTGGTCCCGCGCGAGGCGGCCGCCGCGTCGGGCAGCGAATCGTGCGGCATCTACCGAACGAGTTTCGGCAGAACGGATGCGCCAAAGACGTCGATCCACTGTTTCTGATTGCGGCCCACGTTATGCAGGTAGATGCGATCGAAGCCGAGGTCGACGAACTTCTGAATGTATTTGCGGTGCTCGTCAGGGTCGGCTGAGATGATCATGCGACCTTCGAAGTCCTCCGGGCGCACGAGCTTGGCCATCTGTTCGAACTCAAATGGCGAACGGATGTCGCCCTTGGGAAACTTCATGCCACCGTTCGGCCACTCGTGCAGCGCGTTGGTCATGGCCTCTTCGTAGGTCTCGGCCCAGCTCATGTGCAACTGCAGCACCTTGGGCATGATCGACGGGTCCTTGCCGGCCTCGCGGGCACCGTCATCGAATTTGCCGAACAGCATCGAGATTTTCTCGAGCGGGGCGCCGACCGTGATCAGGCCGTCGGCCAGCCGGCCGGCGCGCTTGGCGGTGACCGGACCGGCGGTGGCGACCAGAATTTCGGGCGCAACCTCGGGCATGGTCCACAGCCGGGTTGACTCGAGCTTGAAGAACTGACCGGAGTGTTTGACGTCCTTGCCGGCGATCGAGCCGGCGAACAGCTTCGAGATGATCTCGATGGCCTCGAACATGCGGTTGATGCGCTCGGGCGCTTCGGGCCAGTAGCCACCCACGATGTGCTCGTTCAGGGCCTCGCCGGAGCCGAGTCCGAGCCAGTGCCGGCCGGGATACATCGACGCGAGGGTAGCGGAGGCCTGGGCGACCATGGCCGGGTGCCAGCGAAACGTGGGCGCGGTAACACCGGGACCGAAGTCGCCCGTTGTGCGCTCGGCGATCGACGCGAGCACGCTCCAGACGAAGCTGGACTGCCCCTGGGCCGGAACCCACGGTTGAAAGTGATCGGCCGCCATGACGCCGGTGAAGCCGTGTTCCTCGGCGTAGGCCGAGAGTGCGACCGCCTCAGCCGGTGCGAACTGCTCCAACATGGCCGCGTAGCCAATCTGCAACTCCGTCATTGTGAACTTCCTGCCTGTCGGTGTTTTGTACCTATTCAGTTTGCGTCTATTCAATCGCACCACGAGGGAGGCCGCACCCCATACCGCGGAGGCGGCATCCGCTTCGCCCCTTATAGGCTGGAGGCATGCGCATTGCCACCTGGAACGTCAACTCTATTCGTGCCCGATCCGGGCGAGTCGTCGACTGGATGGAACGTGAGGACATCGACGTTCTCGCCATGCAGGAGATCAAGTGCAAGCCCGAGCAGTTTCCGTCGCAGGCGTTCGAAGATGCTGGCTACGACCTCGCCATTCACGGCCTGAGCCAGTGGAATGGCGTGGCTTTTGCCAGCCGTGAACCGATGACGGATGTCGTCACCGCTTTTCCGAATATGCCCGGCTTCCAAAAAGGTGCGGTTGGCCCCGACCAGCCACTCGAGGCGCGCGCGCTCGGGGTGACCGTGAACGACCTGCGACTGTGGAGTCTGTACGTGCCGAACGGGAGGTCGCTCGACGACCCGCACTACGCCTACAAGCTGGCCTGGCTGAACGCCCTCAAGGCGCACGCGGCCGAGGAGCTCACCGCCCACCCTGCGCTCGCTCTGGCCATGATGGGAGACTGGAACGTCGCTCCCCGCGACGAGGATATGGGCGACCCGGGTTTCGTTCCCGGCCAGTCGACCCACATCTCGCCCGAGGAACGTGCGGCGTTTGACGCCTTCGAGGACGCCGGGATGGCCGATGTCGTGCGGCCGATCGTGCCGGAGGGGTTCACCTTCTGGGACTACAAGCAGCTGCGGTTTCCGCGCAACGAAGGTATGCGCATCGACTTCATCCTGGGGTCGCCCGCCTTCGCCGACCTGGTGACGGATGCCAGCATCCACCGCAACGAGCGCAAGGGTGACGCACCGAGCGACCACGTGCCGGTGCTTGTCGACCTCGACCTCGGTGGCGATGACGACGACCGCCCGATGATCTTCTAGGCCAATCAGGGATACTGGGGCAATGACTTCACGAGAGTCGGATCCCGACGCTTCGGTACCACCCCCGCCCGCGTCAGAATCCGTGACCGTTTCCATCACCCGCACGGTCGATCCGGCGCGTTTCACCGAAGCGAGCGAGTGGGTGCAGTTCGGCATCAACCTCGCCCACACATATCCCGGCTTTCTCGGGTCGGGCTGGGTGCGCGACAGCGAAGATTCCGCCACCTGGAACATGCTGTATCGCTTCTCCAACAGCGACAGTGTGGAGGCCTGGGAGAATTCTGACGAGCGCACCGAGTGGCTCGAAGCGGGCACGGACCTCGTTCTCGACGCCCGGGTAGAGAAGCGCACCGGCATCGAGGGCTGGTTCGACACCGTGCAGCAGGCGCCCCCCGGCACCCCCGCACTGCTGCCACCGCCGCGGTGGAAGCAGGCGATCAGCATTTGGCTAGGTTTCTTTCCGGTCAACCTCATTTTCACGCTGCTCGTGACCTGGCTCGTGCCCGGCTGGAGCGATCTGGCGACGGCCCTCAAGGTACTGCTGACCACCCTCGCTCTCACGCCGCTGATGGCCTACTTCGTGCTGCCCTGGGTGACACGGATGCTGCGCCCCTGGTTGCAGAGACAGCCCCGGTCCCGCTGATTGTGCTGAGCCCGCACCAACACCAAGGGCACCCGTCCTGGCCGTCTGGCCGAGGGCAGGTGCCCTTGGTGTGCGAGGTGTCCGTCGTGCGAGGTGTCTCTTAGGCGGAAACCATTTCGGGAACCTTGTAGTTCGCATGGGCCTGTTCCGCAGCGGCGTCGAATTCGGCGTCGATCTCGGTGTTCGGCTTGTACGTGGCCAGCGAGACCACGACGGCAACCAGCAGGCTGGCGGCGAAGCCGGGCACGATCTCGTACATGATGCCGCTCAGCGGGGAGTTACCCCAGATGAAGACGACGACGGCGCCGGTGACCATGGAGGCGAGCGTGCCCCAGGTGGAGAGCTTCTTCCAGTACAGGGAGAGAATGACCACCGGTCCGAACGCGGCACCGAAACCAGCCCAGGCGAAGCCGACAAGCTCGAGGATGGTCGCGTCGCGGTTCAGCGCGATGAGCCCGGCAACGACCGCGACGAGCAGCACGCCGAGACGGCCGAGCATAACCATCTGCTTGGACGAAGCGTCTTTCTTTCCCACGATTTTATACAGGTCCTCGACCAGCGCCGAGGATGAGACGATCAGCTGCGAGGAGATGGTACTCATGATGGCGGCGAGCACGGCGGCCAGCACGAGGCCGGCGATAAACGGGTGGAACAGTGTTTGCGAGAGCAGCAGGAACACCGTTTCCGGGTTCGCCAGGGTGAGCTCGGGGTGCTGCTGGAAGTAGGCGATGCCGATGAGGGCAGTGGCAACAGCACCGAGGGCGGTGACGATCATCCAACCGATGCCGATCCGGCGGCCGGCCTTGGCATCCTGCGGGGTACGCATGGCCATGAAACGCACGATGATGTGCGGCTGGCCGACATAGCCGAGGCCCCAGGCTGCTGCGGAGATGACGCCCAGCACGGATCCGCCCGCCGTCAGGGAGAGCAGGTCTGGTTTGAACGCGCGAATCGAGTCGAGGGTGGCAGTGATTCCGCCGGTCGCGTCGAGGGCCACGAGGGGCACCGCGACGAGCGCGAGGAGCATGAGGATTCCCTGGGCGACGTCGGTGAGGGTCGCGCCGAGGAAGCCGCCGAAAAGCGTGTAGAGCAGGGTGACGCCGCCGACGATGAGCATGCCGGTGAGGAATGTGGAGCCGAAGGAGTTCTCGAAGAACACACCACCGGCGACCATGCCAGAAGAGACGTAGAACGTGAAGAACACCAGGATGATGACGCCGGAGACCACGCGCAACAGGCGCGACGTATCCTTGAGTCGGTTCTCGAAGAAGCTCGGGATGGTGATCGAGTTGTTGGAGACCTCGGTGTACGAGCGCAGCCGCGGTGCCACGAACTTCCAGTTCAGCCAGGCGCCGATGGTGAGGCCGATGGCGATCCAGGCCTCAACGAGACCGGACACGTAGATGGCTCCCGGAAGACCGAGCAGCAGCCAGCCCGACATGTCGGAAGCGCCGGCACTCAGCGCGGCGGTGCCGGGTCTGAGGCCGCGGCCGGCGAGCATATAGTCGTCAAGATCTTTGGTCTGCCGGAAGGCGAAGTACCCGATGGCGACCATGCCAGCGAGATATAAAACGATCGCAATTATCTGAAAAGTTTGATCCGTCAATGGGATTCCTTTGTTGGGATGCCCGACGTACAGGACGTGAATGCCCGGGATGCGGGCAAGCTCAAAGAGCCAGTCTCGCAGAAATATGGTCATGTGGCCAAAAGACACTAACCATTTGCCCCTGTAGCGAGCTGAAAACCGAGGCCAACCCTGACCACGGGGGCGCAGACAAAGGCACCAGATGACCACAGACGGCGGGTGAGAGCAGTTGGCTCTTCCGCTTCTCCAGCAAATTGGATACAGTATACAGATGAGTTGGAATGATAGTGAGGCACCCGGTTCCGGGCCGCTCGACGGCATCCGTGTCGCCGATTTCTCCCGCGTGCTGGCGGGGCCATTTGCCACGATGATACTCGCGGACTTCGGCGCCGACGTGATCAAGATTGAGCATCCGCTCGGCGATGACACCCGCGCTTGGGTACCACCGGTCGACGAGAACGGCATGGGCAGCTACTTTGCCAGCGTCAACCGTAATAAGCGCTCGGTCGTGTGTGACCTGCGCACCGACCGCGGACTGGCCGAGGCACGCGCTCTCGCGCTGCGTGCCGATGTCGTGATCGAGAATTTTCGCCCGGGAGTCATGGAACGGTACGGCCTGGACTACGGGACGCTGAAAGCCGAGCGCCCTGAACTGGTCTACTGCTCGATCACCGGGTTCGGCCGCACCGGCGGCGCCGCACTGCCCGGCTACGACCTGCTCGTGCAGGCCGTGGGCGGGCTCATGAGCGTGACCGGCTCCCCCGATTCCGAACCGAGCAAGGTCGGCGTCGCTCTGGTCGACGTTCTCACCGGGCAGAACGCGGTCATCGGCATTCTCGCCGCGCTGCGCTCCCGCGACGAGACCGGCCGCGGCCAGCGGGTCGACGTGAACCTGCTCTCCTCTCTGCTCGCCGGGCTCGTCAACCAGGCCTCGAGCACCCTCGCCACCGGCGTCGCCCCCAAGCGGCTCGGAAACGCACACCCGAGCATCGCGCCCTACGAGACGTTCCGCACCCTGGACGACCCCATCGCGGTCGCCGTCGGCACCGACAAACAGTTCAGTGCCCTCGTTCAGGTGCTCGGGGTGTCCGAACTCGCGACCGACACGCGCTTCGGCAGCAATGCAAGCCGCCTCGCGCACCGTGCTGTGCTGAAGGCGATGCTCGAGGAACAGCTCGAGACGCGGCCGGCCGTCGAGTGGACTGCCCGGCTGTCGGCCGCGCGGGTGCCCGCCGGAAAGGTGAATTCGATCGCCGAGGCGCTCGATCTGGCCGCTCTACTCGGCCTGGCCCCCATCGTGCCGGTCACGGATGCCGCTGGTTCCCGCGTGAGCCGCCAAATCGCCAACCCGATCGGGCTCTCCGACACCCCCGCGCGCTATCTGCGCCCGCCGCCCCTGCTCGGCGAGCACACCGGTGCGACGTTCTTCAATAAAGAGGGCGCGCTGAGCGCTCTCGACGCGTGATAGCTCGCGACCCTTCTTGATCTCGAAAAGCCGACCGTAATCATCCGCTCCACTGACCGAAAGACGACTCATGACTACTGCAGTCCTCACTAATGCCGAACTGACCGAAATCGACCCCACCGATGCTGCCGACCTCGTGGGCATCGATTCCCTCCTGACCGAAACCGAGATCGCCCTGCGCAACGATGTGCGCGCCTTCGTCAACACGACCATCAAGCCGAACATCGCCGGATGGTACGAGAGGGCGGCCTTTCCGCTCGAAATCATTCCGCAGATGGCCAAGCTCGGCCTGCTCGGCATGCACCTCCAGGGCTACGGCTGCCCGGGGCGCAGCTCGGTCGAGTACGGCCTCGCCGCGCTCGAACTCGAAGCCGGCGACTCCGGGCTACGCACCTTCGTCAGCGTGCAGGGATCGCTGGCGATGAGCGCCATCCACAAGCACGGCTCCGAGGACCAGAAGAACGAGTGGCTGCCGCGCATGGCCGCCGGTGAGGTCATCGGCTGCTTCGGACTGACCGAGCCCACCGCGGGCTCCGACCCGGCGAGCATGACCACCTTCGCGCGCCGCGACGGCACCGAGTGGGTGATCAACGGCACCAAGCGCTGGATCGGCCTCGCATCGGTCGCGCAGGTCGCGATCATCTGGGCGATGACGGATGAGGGGATCCGCGGCTTTGTCGTGCCCACGAACACCCCAGGATTCGCCGCGACGCCGATCGAGCAGAAGCTCTCGATGCGTGCCTCCATTCAGTGCGAGATTGAGCTGACCGAGCTCCGCCTGCCCGATTCGGCCATGCTGCCGAAGGCGCGCGGCCTGCGCGGACCGTTCGAGTGCCTCAATGAGGCCCGGTACGGCATCGTCTGGGGCGTCATGGGCGCAGCCCGCGACAGCTACCTCACGGCGCTGGCATTCTCCCAAGAGCGGATGCAGTTCGGCAAGCCGCTCGCCAGCTACCAGCTGACCCAGCAGAAGCTCGTCAACATGGCTCTCGAAATCAACAAGGGCACCCTGCTCGCGCTGCAGCTCGGCCGCCTCAAGGACGCCGGCACTCTCGCTCCGCACCAGATCTCGGTGGGCAAGCTGAACAATTGCCGCGAAGCCATCGCCATCTGCCGCGAGGCGCGCGCAATGCTCGGTGGCAACGGCATCACCCTCGAGTATTCCCCGATGCGCCACGCCAACAACCTGGAGAGCGTGCGGACCTACGAGGGCACCGACGAGGTGCACACCCTCATTCTCGGTCAGCACATCACCGGCATCGCCGCCTTTCGCTGAGACGCCTGGATTGCTGAAGAAAGGATATTGAGCATGCCATTTTCTGAGCGAACCCCCCGGCCGCCGACCGTTCCTGCGTTCGTGCTCGGCGAGCTGCGGCGCCTGATCGCGGTCGGCGAGTTGGTGCCCGGCCAGCCGTTGCGGCAGGAAGACCTGGCTGAACGCCTCGGCGTCAGCCGGGTTCCGGTGCGGGAAGCGCTGAACACGCTCGAATCCGAGGGGCACGTCGTGCACGAGCCACATCGCGGTTACCGCGTGACTGAGCTGTCGCTCGCCGATCTGCTCGAGGTGTACCGACTGCGCCAGCTGCTCGAGGCGGAGGCCGTTCGCACCACGATCACCGCCGGCAACGCTCGGGTGCTCGCCGATCTGCGCGCGGCCGGCGCCGAGGTGGAACGGGCCAACGCGGCCGGTGATCTGCTCGCCATGAACGAAGCCAACCGGCGATTTCACTTCGTGCTCGTGACCCAATCCGGGCTGCCCCGGCTCGAACGCATTCTGCGGGCCCTCTGGGATTCAACCGAGGCCTACCGCCGGCTCTACTACGAAGAGTCCGGTAACCGGGAGCGCGTCGAACACGAGCACGCGGCAATCGTCGACGCATTCGCCGCCGGCAACGCCGAGCTCGTCATTCGCCTACTCGACGAGCATCGCGGTCATGCCACGACGGCCCTCGGCGCACTGCTGCCGATCTAGCCTGAGCCGACGCTGGCCTCAGATCACGCCACGCGAAAGGCGAGGTCGGCGACCCCGTCGATGCCCGCGGTGACAACGCTTTCTGGCTCGATCCGGCCGACGCCTGCGGGCGTGCCGGTGAAAATGAGATCACCGGGCCGCAGCGTGACGAACCGAGAGAGAGCGGCGATCACGTCGGGCACCGGCCAGATCTGATCCGCGAGGTCGCCATCCTGGCGGGTCTCGCCGTCGACGTCGAGCCAGATGCGGGCCGCAGTGGGATGGCCGATAGCGCTCGCGGCGACGAGGGGGGTGCAGGGTCCAGAGAAATCGAACCCTTTGGAGAGGTCCCAGGGGCGACGCAGGGCCTTGGCGGCGTCCTGTAGGTCGCGCCGGGTGAGGTCAACGCCGGCGCCGTAGCCGAAAACGTGGGTGAGGGCATCCGCTGCCGCAATGTCGGCGCCACCGACGCCGATCGCGACGACAAGTTCCATCTCGAAGTGCAGGTTGTCGGTCGCCGGCGGGTAGGGAACCAAGTGCGGAGCAACGCCGCGCGGGGCAACACCCTCGGTGATGGCGAACACCGCGTCAGCCGGCTTGGTGAAGAAAAACGGCGGCTCCCGGTCGGGGTCGTCACCCATCTCGCGGGCGTGCTCGGCGTAGTTGCGTCCCACGCAATAGACGCGGTTCAGGTAGTACCGCTCGGTCGAGTGCAGGATCGGTAAACTCGTGGGTTCGGGTGCGGTGAATGGGCTGGAAGCAGACATGGGGTCCTTTCTGGAGTCAGGCAAGCAGTGCGGCGATCACGAGCAAAGCGGGCATCGACGTGATCGTGGTGAGCAACACGGTGTCCCGGGTGACGACGAGAGCCCGGTCGTAGCGTGATGCGAAGTTGAAGATGTTCTGAGCGGTCGGCAACGCCGACACGGCGACCACGGCGAAGAGCTCGGCGCCGTCGAGGTCGAACATGAAATGCCCGAACAGGTACGCGATGATCGGCATCAGCACGACCTTGATCACGGTGGCAGCCACGACCTGTCTGCGCCCGGTGCCGGCTTTGAGCAGGCGTTGGCCGTGCAGGGACATGCCAAACGACAACAGCACCATGGGGATGGCCGCACCGCCGATCAGTTCGAACGGCGCCAGCACCGGGTCCGGCAGTGTCGTACCGGAAAGCGCCACAAGAACCCCGGCGAGCGAGGCGAGAATCATCGGATTACGAAACGGCTGCGTCAAGATCGCCACGAACGAGGCCCGTCCGCGGGTCGTGACATCGAGCACCGCCAAAATGGTCGGCGCCAGAACCACCAGCTGCAGCAGCAGCACCGGTGCCACATACTGGGCGCTGCCGAGCACGTAGAGAGCCACGGGCAGCCCGATGTTGTTGGCGTTGACGTAGGTCGCGCTCGACGCTCCGAGCACCGTATCGGCCAGCGGCGTGCGAAAGAACAGGCGGGCGAGGGCGACGTAGAGCAGGACACCCACCGCGATGGTGCAGACGATGGTGACCAGGAACTCGGAGAACAGCACCGAGACATCCGCGTGGGCGAGCACGGTGAACAGCAACGCGGGAGTCGCGACGAAGAAGGCCATGCGGTTGAGCACCCGACCGGCGCCCTCCCCGATAATGCCGAACCGCTCAACGAAGTACCCGATCAGGATCACAAATCCGATAATCGAAAACCCAACCAAAACCCCGACCATTATGCTCAGCCTAGGACCTCGCCCGGCCGTTGGCCCGCGCGGCTCTTTCGGGCGGGTACGCCGCGTTGCTACGCTCGTTGCATGCCCCGACTTGACGTTCCTGGCGCTTCCCTCTACTACGAGGCTCAGGGCGACCCCGGCTCGCCAGCCCTGTTGCTGATCCATGCCGGGATCGCGACCCTGCGCATGTGGGATCCCCAGGTCGCGGCCCTCGCGGCGAATCATTACGTCATTCGCTTCGACACCCGCGGTTTCGGCCAGACGACGACCGAGAATGTTGAATTCTCCAACCGAGCGGATGCCACGGCCCTGCTCGATCATCTCGGCGTCGATCGCGCCACCCTCATCGGGTGCTCGCGTGGCGGCACGATCGCGATCGACCTTGCCGTGGAGAGCCCGGAGCGGGTCGCCGGCCTGGTCACGATCGGGTCAGGGCCGAGCGGGTTTCCCGATGTGGAGCTCACCGAGCGTGAGGACGCCCTGTTCGACAAGCTGGATGCGGCGTTCACCGCCCACCAATGGCCGCGGCTGGCCCGGCTCGAGGTTGCGCTCTGGGCGGTCGGACCGACCCGCAAGGCGGCCGATGTCGACTCGGCCTTTCTGACCCTCGCGCAGGAACTCAACCTGCGCAACGTGGTGCACGCCATGGATGCCCCGATCTCGATTCCGCTTGAGCCGCCCGCATTCGACAGGGTCAGTGACATCGACGTTCCGGCGCTGGTGACCGTGGGCGAGCTCGACGTCACGTCGTCGCTGGCCCACTACGAATTCCTGTTAGAGATACTGCCGCAGGCGAGCGGATGCACATTCCGTGCCGCGGCCCATCTGCCGAGCGTGGAGCATCCGCTCGAATTTCAGCGCGTACTGATCAGCTGGCTCGCGACCAACAACCTGTGATCGGGGCGCCGCCTCGTTTAGAACGGTTGGGGGTGGGGGTCGTCGAAGTGGCAGGGAGAGTTCCACGGGTCGCGCACGGGCGGGGCAGCGGGGGCTCGTGCGGGGGAAGGGTTCCTGGTGGTGTCGTGGGGGTGTGGGCTGATGCGGGTGGCGGGGTCGGTGGCGTAGTGCTTACCGGCGGGGCTGACCCAGTGGAGGGTGCCGTCGGGCAGTGCGGTCGGGGTCCACGCGCTGAAGTGTTTGAGGTTATGGTTGGCCGGGCAGAGGTGAAACAAATTGGTGGCACTGGTCGCGCCGCCGAACTGTTTATCACGGGTGTGGTCGAGGTCGCTGTGCCTGGCGGCGCGGTTGCAGCCGGGAAACCGGCAGGTGCCATCTCGCAGTTGCAGGTATTTCTTCAACGCGGCCGGCACCCGGAACGGGGTTGCGCTGACATCGAGCACGATGCCCGTGTGCGGGTGGGTGAGGATGCGCAGAAAACTTGTCGCGGTGCCGGCGAGCCTGCGGGCGGTGTGCGGATCGATCGGCCCGTACCCTTCCAATTCGGCCGGCTCGTCGCTTCGACCGAGCAGGGTCAGCACCGGAACGGTCACGTTCACGGTCGCGCCGACACCCGCGCCGAGACCGGTCTCGGTGACGCCGCAAGCGAGCAGGTCAACGGCGACATCCGCCCGCAACTGGGCGAGGGTGCGCGACTCGCCGGGGCCCTGCAGGCTGCGGGCGGTGTCGGTGACGCGGCGGTAGATGGCGAGGAGGTCCTCGCCGGCGGCGCGCATCCACAGCGTGGCCATACCGTCGTTGTCGGGGTAGAGCATGACCGTGCGGTCGGCCAGGCACCGGGCGCGGCGGGTGGTGATGCTGTCGGGGTGGAAGCGTTCGCGGATCTTACGGGCCTTGTCATCGAACTGGGCAGCCGTGAGCTTCTTCGCGTGTGGCAGCAGCACCGCTTCAAGGTCGGTGTGGACGGATGTCGGCACGGAGTCGAGCTGGTCGAGTAGCCTCCGCACATGGCGGAGGGAGATCTGCCCGCGACGGAGGGCGTCGAGGGTGAGCGGGCGGGATTCAACCAGCGCCCGGCTCTGCTGGATCAGGCCGGATGCGGTGCCGGAGGGGATACGCAGCGCGCACGCCATCTCGGCGATGAGCCCCTGCTGGGCGGCGAAGGTGGCATCCCAATCGTGCTCCCGGCCAGGACCGGCCAGGGGACGACCGGTCTCGGCGATACTCGACGTGTAGTTCCAGGCGTCGGCGAGAACCTCCGCCTTGCTCGCTTGCGCCCACGCGATGACCCTCTCGAGATACACCACACGATCAACAAACTGCGCCTGACGGCGCTGCAGCAAATTCCCGTCACCGGCCCAGTCGGCGGCAAAGCCAGCGGCAAGGCCAGCGGCAAGGCCAGCGGCCACGTCGTCCGCCGCGTCGTCGGCCGCGTCGTCAGGAAGGTCATCGGCGAACCCAGGACCCGCCTCTTCGCGGTCGGTGAGCCCCGAATACTGCGCGGCATCAGCCGCGAACTCAGCCGCAAACTCAGCCGCGAGATCAGCGGCGAGATCAGCGGCGAGATCAGCCGCGTCGTGGTGCCTCCAGTCGGTTTCACACTGGGCCCAAAATGTTTCGAACTCGAGGCGTTCCGCGACCGACACTGGCGAGCATCCGTACGCCGCAACGAACGGATCGACGGAGCCCGGCTCGGGGGTGTCGCCGCTCTGGCTCATGGTTTCATTCTACCAAAACCATGAGCCAGAGTCGAGGGATTCTCAGGTAAATTGCTCTTTTTGGGTGCAGGTGTGTTCGGTAGATGGCCCTGGGAGTGGCGCGACCCGCGGCTCCCGAGCAGGCGCTCGTCGGCGTCATGGCCGATCGCGGCGACCGACACCGACGACGAGCACGACGAGGCTCTGCACGACACCGGCCAGCACGACCCAGCCGAAGCCGATCATGGTCCCCAGTCGACGGTGAGCGCATCTCGATTTCCGAGGACTTTGAGCAGCGTATCCGGTGCGTGGTGGTGGTGCGTGGTCGCGATGGTGTCCGCGTTTGTTTCCGCTCGCGTCTACGCTGACGCGGGCGCAGATGGTGCACTGGCGGTGCTTGCCTGTCTTGAGTCCATCACCCTCACGGGCGGCAATCACTCGCGAGTCATCTGCCCGCGACCGACCCACCGATCCATCGACCGGTACACGCCGAAGACCCGACCGGCGACGGCGTCCCACGCCGACAGGGGTAGCACGCCGCGCAGCACCTTGGACAGGTTCACCGTCCAGGGCAGCAGCAGCTGCGGCGTGCCGGCGAGCATCGCCCGCCAGACCCGGTCAACCACGTATTCCGGGGTCATCAGTGGGGTGAACAACGGCCCCCGGGCTCCCTCGAACATGCCGGTGTCGATGTAGCTCGGGCACACCGTCGTCACCTTGACGTAACCGTGCCCCTGCTGCACGAGTTCGAGCCGCAGCGAATCGCTCCAGCCGATCAGGGCCGCTTTCGAGGCGGCGTAGACGCTCATTCGCGGGTTACTGAGGGTGCCGGCGGCCGACGCGATGTTCACGATGCGTGACTCGCGGTATGCGCTCGCAATCATCGCAGGCAGAAACTCTCGGGTGATGTACATCGGCGCGAGCGCGTTGATCTGCATGGTCGGGCGGGTGTCGGCGCCGTTGTCGTGCTCCCAGAAATACTTGCCACGAATGATTCCGGCATTGTTGATGACAACATCGGGGTCACCGATCTCGGTGCGCACCCGCTGGGCGGTCTGCGCGATCGCGCCGAGATCGGCAATATCAACGACGTAGGGGGCGACCTGCGTGCGCCCGTTGGAGCGTTCATTAAGATTGGCGCTGGTCGCGGCGAGCGCGGCGCTATCCCGATCCCAAAGAATCACGGCTTTCGCCCCCTCTGCGACGCATCGCTCGGCATACAGCCGGCCCATACCCATGGCGGCTCCGGTAATCAATACGCGGGCTCCCGCGACGCTTCGACTCATACCCCCATCATTGCAACATGCGCGCCCCAACGGGTACACGCACGGCGGTCTACGCTCACAACCATGACCTTCCAGACTCTCGCTGTCATCTCGGTGGTGGCGATGCTTGGCCCGCTTCTGGCGACGCCGCCGCGCTGGAACATTCCCGTCGTGATCGGCCAGCTCGTGGCTGGCATTTTAGTCGGCCGGGCCGGCCTGGGCCTGGTTGACTCGACCGATCCCACGCTGACACTGCTAGCGGATGTCGGCTTCGCGTTGATGATGTTCGTGGCCGGCACGCACGTGCCCATGCGCAGCACCGCCATACGGGCGGCCCTGGCGACCGGCCTGTCCCGGGCAGCCGTTGTCGTGATCTCGGCGGCCGGGCTCGGCATCGCCATCGCCCTGTTCTTTGGCACCCAGCACGCCCCGCTCTACATCGTGCTGCTCGCCTCGTCATCGGCCGCGCTCGTGCTGCCGATCCTCGGCTCGTTGCGGTTGCGCGGGCGCGGCGCGCTCGAGCTGACCGCGCAGGTGGCCATCGCCGACATTGCCGCCATTGTCGCGTTGCCGCTCGCGATTGACCCGCCGAATGCCGGGCGGGCCGCGCTCGGTGCCGGCCTGATCGCCCTGCTCGCCGTGGCGCTGTATTTCGTGCTGAACCACCTCGAGCAGAGTGGCGCAAGGTCTCGGCTGCACCGGCTCTCGGAGCGGCGCAAGTTCGCCCTCGAACTGCGCCTTCAGCTGGCGATTCTGTTTGCCCTGTCGGCGGTCGCCGAGTTCGCCCACGTCTCGGTCATGCTCGCCGGATTCTCCTTCGGGCTGGCCGTCGCCGCGGTCGGGGAGCCGCGCCGCCTCGCTCGGCAGCTCTTCGCCCTCGCCGACGGATTTCTGGGGCCGTTGTTCTTCGTCTGGCTCGGCGCCTCGCTGAGTATCGCCGAGCTGTGGGCCAACCCGCAGATGATTCTGCTGGGCTTAGTGCTCGGAGCGGCAACCCTGCTGACGCACGCCACCACGCGGGTCCTCGGCCTGCCGATCTCGCTCGGCCTGCTCTCGGCCGCCCAGCTCGGCATTCCCATCGCGGCCGCGACCATCGGCACCCAACTCGGATTACTGTTGCCCGGCGAGGCGGCCGCGCTCATTCTGGGGGCACTGGTCACGATCGCGGTGACGGCGCTTGCGAGCGGGCGCGTGGCCGCGCAGGAGACATTCGGGCCGCAGTCCGCGAGTTGAACGCTAGAGGAACATCAGCGCAATGCCGATGATGCCGGCCACGACACCCAGGCCGAGCAGCACGAGTCCGGTCAGGCGCAGCCCCTTGCCGTCGAGGTCGGGGTCGTGGGTCCGGCAGCGATCGGGCGTCCGCCGGCGAAACCACAGCACGACGTCGCTGCCGGGGGCGAGCTGATGGGTCTCCTGCGTGGCCGCCGGGCATTCATGAACGTCGCCGAGGTCGTCGAACCAGCGGATGACCGTGCCGGTTGCGGAGGCCGCGATCACGGCATCCGTTTTCACCCAGTGGCCACTGATGCCACGCACGGCCAGGCCGATGACAAAGAGGATGCCGCCGATGATCAAGCCGACAAGCGTGAGAATCTCGCTGAGGATGCCGACGAAGGAGTGCAGATCCACGGTGCCCCTCATGCTCTGTCTCGGCGGCCCGGCGAGTGCGGCCCTCTAGCTCGATCGTATCGTCCGGCTCCGGTTGAGGCTTCCCCCGTAGGCTGATCGCATGAGATTTGGACTATTCGTTCCCCAAGGATGGCGTCACGATCTAGTCGGTATTGACCCCGCCGAGCAGTGGGCCGCGATGAGCGGTCTCGCCGCCCACGCGGATGCCGGCCGTTGGGAGTCGATCTGGGTTTACGACCACTTTCACACCGTGCCGGTACCGAGCGAGCCGGCCACCCACGAGGCGTGGTCGCTGATTTCATCCTTCGCAGCCACCACGACCCGGGTGCGCCTTGGCCAGATGTGCACCTGCATGAGCTACCGCAACCCGGGCTACCTGGCCAAGGTCGCCACGACGGCCGACATCATCTCGGGCGGGCGCATCGAGATGGGCATCGGCGCCGGCTGGTACGAACACGAGTGGCGGGCCTATGGCCACGGGTTTCCCCGAGCGGGCGAGCGCCTCGCCCGCCTCGACGAGGACGTTCAAATCATGAAGCAGGCCTGGCGCGCGGGCACCGCCACCCTCGACGGGATGCATTATCAAATGCACGCATGGTGCCATTTTTCGGCCGCTCCCGTTGCAGCAGGGCGGCATCCCGATCTGGATCGCCGGGGGCGGCGAGAAATTCATGGCCGACTATCGCAGCGGCAGCGCCCAAGGGGTGGGCACCCCGAACAAGTCGTCGAACGCCTGACCGCGATGAAGAAGCGCGGCCTCGGCTATTCGATCCACTACTTTCCCGAGGCGGCCTACGACCGTTCCGGCATCGAGCTGTTCGAGCGCGAAGTTATTCCTGCCCTGAGCTAGCTGTCGCCGGATGGTCGAGCAAAGAAGATTGACGCTGGCAAATTACGGGGAACGATGCATACAGACAACGACGTGCCGGCCTGGTGGCGCGGCCTCGGCCTGCCCGGACTGGTAGACCTGCACACCCATTTCTTACCCGAGCGGATGCTGCGGCGCGTGTGGGCGCACTTCGACCAGATCGAGACGTTGATCGGTCGGGAGTGGCCGATACAGTATCGCGACGACGAGAATGTGCGGCTGGCGACTATTCGTCGCCTCGGTGTGCGCCGCTTCACCGCGTTGTCCTATGCGCATCGCCCGGGGATGGCGGCATCCCTGACCGATTTCTCGCTCAATCTGGCCGCGGAGCACGCCGATTGCGTGCCGAGCGCCACGTTCTACCCGGAAGAGGGCGTGCTCGACCACGTGCAGTCCGCCCTCGACCGTGGCGCTCGGGTGTTCAAAGTTCACGCGCAGATCGGGGCGTTCGACCTCCGCGAACCCCTACTCGACCCGGTCTGGGGGCTGCTGGCCGACGCCGCGATCCCGGTGGTGATCCATGTCGGTAGCGGGCCGGTCGCACGGCCGGGAATCACCGGACCGGACAATCTTGCGGGAGTATTGGCAAGGCATCCGCTCCTGATGGCCGTCGTCGCTCACCTCGGCGCCCCGGAGTACGGCGAGTTTCTTGATCTCGCCGAGCGCTACCCCTGGGTGCATCTCGACACCACAATGGTGTTCACCGACTTTTTCGAGCAGCTTGCGCCGTTCGACCCCTCTCTGCTGCCACGGCTGGCCGATCTGCCCGACCGGGTGGTGTTGGGCAGCGACTTTCCCAACATCCCGTACCCGTACGCGCACCAGCTGGAGTCGCTCGAACGGCTGCGTGACAGGGAGCCGCGGCTTGACGACGACTGGCTGCGCGCGGTGTGCTGGTACAACGGTCTGCGCCTGATCGGCGAGTAGGGCATCTACCGTGAATCCGCGACCAAACGGCGATTCTCAGCGCTTAAACCCGGTTGGAGCCCTTATTCGTTGCGACAAATCGCAAGAAAACGCCGCGCACTGCCCGATATTCTGAAGGAACGCTTCGGCGTGCACGCCCGCCGCAACCGCGGCACTCACGAGAACGGGAGGTTCCCATGTCGATATCTGTTGAAAAAACACACGTAGCTAACGCTCTGGTCGGAGAGCCCGAGGTTCTCGAAGACGGCGGCACGACCCTCGCTCAGCATGCGTCCTGGCTGAGACTGAAGGCCGCGGCGACCACGCTGCAGGCCCTCCAGTCGCAAGACGGGTCGATTGCTGACGCCCAGCGGCACACGGAGGCCGCGGCATCCGTTTCGCTCATCACCACAGCGATCGTCGAGCTCACGCCGCAGTTCACGCACGATGCCGCGTATCTGGCGGCCGTGGTCCTGGACTTCGACCGCTGGGTGTCCGATGGATTCAGCGTGCCGGACTTCTACGATTCCCTGATGGCCTTTCAGCCGCAGCAACTCCGTGTGAACGGGCTGCGGCACCTGGTGGTGTTCCCGATGTACACCCAGAACGGCAGCGCCAATCGACTGGTCGAAGCCGTGCTGATCGAGGTCATCTGGCCGGAATTCATCGGCGAACTCGAAGCCGGCTATACGAACAAACTGTTCGTGCCGATTCGTTTTCTCGACTTCACCCCCGGCTACGACACCAACTCGGCCGTCTTGTTTCCCGAAACGGTCGCGATGCGCGAGATTCCGACGTTTACATGGGGGGCGATCTTCGCCGACCGCGAAGCCGCCCGTTTTCGTCGGGTGGTGCGCGCGGCCGCCCAGATCACCCGGCTTGAGCTGCCCAACGACGCGGCCCAGCTGCTCGACGACCAGCACCTGACCGAAGAGACCTTCGTGATGTGGGATCTCATTCACGACCGCACGCACATGCGAGGGGATCTGCCGTTCGATCCGTTCATGATCAAGCAGCGCATGCCGTTCTTCCTCTATTCGCTCGAGGAGTTGCGCTGCGACCTGACCGCTTTTCGCGAGTCGGTCACGATCGAGCGCAGCGAACTGGCGAGCCCCGAGGCCCGCCGCCACGCCAAACTGGTGCAGTACACGGTCATCTTCGACCGTATCTTTCGGTTCGCGATAACCGGCAACCGGGTGCGCAACTATGACGGCCTCGGCGGTCAGCTGCTGTTCGCCTGGATGCACCAGCACAAAGTGCTGCACTGGACCGACACCCGGCTCACTTTTGATTGGGAAGCCGTGCCCGAGGTTGTCATTGCACTCGGAGCACAGATCGACGAGCTCTACTGGGCGTCGATCGACCGGCCCAAGAAGGCGCACTGGCTCGCGGCCTACGAGATGATCTCGAAGACCCTCACGCCGAACCCGGCGTCGAGCTGGGCGCGTGGGCTGCCACTCGAGGTGCTCGCCGGAGCGCCCAAGGGCTACACAGACCAGGTTCTCGACGATGAGTTTCCGTTGTCGATGTTCTTCGAAGCGCTCGAGAAAAAGATGCGAGCGGTCATCGACTCGACGGCCGGCATCACCGGCAGCGCGGTCGACTAATGAGCGTCAGTCCGGCCGTCGCCGGCCGCACCGTGCTGATAGCCGGGGCGACCAGCACGGCCGGTCTGGCCGTCGCCTCATCGCTATCGGATGCCGGTGCGCGCGTCATCGCCGTCGGCTCCAACCTCGCCCGCCTCCAGTCGGTGCTCCAGGTCGCACCCGAAGCGGCGGTCTTCGAGTGCGACCTCGCCGACTTCGACGCGGTAACTGCTCTTGCGGCACAGGTATCGGCGTTGCACGGCCCCATTGACGGGCTGATTCATCTGGTGGGTGGATGGCGCGGCGGCGGCGGTCTCGCCGGCCAGACCGACGAGGACTGGGATTTTTTGCACGCGCACGTGATCTCCACGCTGCGCAACACGACCCGGGCATTCAACGCCGACCTGCTGGCCTCGTCGGCTGGGCGACTCGCAATCGTCTCGAGCGTCTCGGTCGACAACCCCACTGCGGGCGGTGCGAATTACGCCGCGGCGAAGTCCGCGGCCGAGACCTGGGTGCGCGCGATCGGGCACGGGTTTGCGAAAGCCGCCGTACCGGCCGCCGCAGTGATCTTCGTTGTGCGATCGCTCGCAGGGCTTGAAGGCGAGCTGGCTGGGCGTGTGGTGGGGCTGTGGACCGAGGCCGAGGCATCCGCTCATGACGCCCGAGTCGTGCTCGAGCCCGGTCCGGCAGATAATGCGGCCGGAGGCACGCCATCGCGTCGCACGCAGTAGTTGCTGGGGCCCGGCTGACAGGCCCGGCCACCACCACCGGTGAGGTCGGAGCAGGACAGGTATTGACCGGTGATGCGGGAACAAACCGGGACGCGGGAAGCACGTACACGTACCAGTGGAATCGTCTTGATGAGCCCAACACGACGGCTATCTCGATGGATGATCTCGTCGGCGCTGGAACGTCGGCGCTGGAACGTCGGCACAGCTGCCGTCGATCGCGCTAGCGTGAGACTACCGGCGACGAAGGGGCGGCAATGCTCGATATCAGGGGCGTCAACAAGCGCTACGGCATGAGGGAGGTGCTCACCGACGTGAGCTTCACCGTCGCCGACGGCCGCATGACCGGCTTCGTCGGCGCGAATGGCGCCGGCAAGACCACGACGATGCGCATCATTCTCGGTGTGCTCTCTCCCGATTCCGGCACCGTGCTCATCGACGGAGTGCCGGTAACCGCGAGCGACCGCCGCCGGTTCGGCTATATGCCCGAAGAGCGCGGCCTCTACCCAAAGATGAAGGTCGCCGAGCAGCTTGTGTACCTGGCCCGCCTGCATGGGCTGTCGCCGGCATCCGCTCGCCGCAACACCGCCGATCTGCTTGAGCGCCTCGGTCTCGGCGAGCGCGCCCGCGACACCGTCGAGTCCCTCTCGCTCGGCAATCAGCAGCGCGCCCAGATCGCCGCCGCACTCGTGCACGACCCCGAATTTCTCGTGCTCGACGAGCCGTTCTCCGGCCTCGACCCGCTCGCGGTGGAGGTTGTGATGAGCGTGCTCGCCGGCTTCGCGGCGCAGGGCGCACCCGTGCTGTTCTCCTCGCACCAGCTCGACATCGTCGAACGGCTCTGCGACGACCTCGTCATCATCGCCGACGGCGAGATCCGCGCGAACGGCTCCCGCGACGCCCTGCGCGAGCAGCACGGTAGCCCGCGCTTTGAGATTCGCACCGCCGGCGACACCGGCTGGATCCGCACGGTGCCCGGCATCACCGTCATAGACTTCGACGGCGACTTCGCTGTGTTCGAAGCTGAAACGGATACCGCCAGCCAGGACGTTCTGCACCGTGCGGTCGCGCTCGGCGCGGTACACACCTTCAGCCAGCAGAGGCCCACCCTCGCGACCATCTTCAAGGAGGTCACCTCGTGACCAACGCCACCCGCCCGGTGCACACCGCGCCCACCTTCGCCCAGGGCGTCTGGCTGATCTCCAACCGCGAGATTTCGGCACGACTGCGCAGTAGATCCTTTCTCATCGCCACCGGAATTCTGCTGCTCCTGTCCATGGCATCGGTCATCGTCGGCAGCATCGTCAGCCAGAACCCGAGCCTGACCAAGGTCGCGGTGGTGGGCACCGCCCTCGGCGTTGTCGAACAAACCGAAGCCTTCGACATCGTGGAGGCCGACACTGTCGCCGACGCCGAAGCGCTCGTGCGCGCCGGCACGGTCGATGCGGCCGTTGTGCCGTCGACGAATGCCGATTCCCGGCTCGGCATCACGGTGATCGCCCTGGATTCAGCGCCGCGCGAGGTGCTCGGCACGCTCAGTGTGAGCCCAGACCTGAAGATTCTCGACCCAGCCCAACAAGACGGCTTTCTCGCCTACCTCGTTGCCATCGGGTTCGGCATCATCTTTCTCATGTCGGCGACGACCTTCGGCGCGACGATCGCCCAGAGCGTGGTCGAAGAGAAGCAGACCCGCATCGTCGAGATTCTCATGTCGACCATCTCGGTGCGGGCTCTGCTCGCCGGCAAGGTGCTCGGCAACAGCCTGATGGCGTTCGGGCAGATCGTGTCCATCGGCCTGCTCGTGTCCATCGGCCTGGCGGTGACCGGTCAACGGGTGCTGCTGGCCGAAGTCGGCCCGGCCATCGTCTGGTTTGCCGTGTTCTTCGCCTTCGGATTTGTACTGCTCGCCGCACTCTACGCGGCCACGGCGTCGATGGTGTCCCGGCAGGAAGACGTGGGCTCGGCGACCTCGCCGGTGCTGTTCCTCGTGATGATCCCCTACTTTATGGTCGTCTTCTTCAACGACAACCCGTTCGTGCTGGCGATTATGTCGTACGTTCCGTTCTCGGCCCCGGTCGGCATGCCGGTGCGCATCTTCCTCGGCCAGGCCGAATGGTGGGAGCCCGTGCTTTCCCTGGTCGTGCTGGCCCTGTCGACAATGGTGGTGATTGTGATCGGGTCGCGCATCTACTCCAACGCGCTGCTGCGCATGGGCGCCCGCGTCTCGCTGCGCGAGGCCCTGCACCGCTGAGAGTTGCTCCTGCGCACGTCGGGCAGATGACCAGCCGAATGCGGGAGGATAGAGGCGTGACCCAACTCCATGATCTGACTTCTCGCGGTTTCGCCTCCGACAACTACTCCGGAATCCATCCGGAAATTCTGGAGGCCATGGCTGAGGCCAATGGCGCCCACCAGATCGCCTACGGCGAAGACGCCTACACGGCCCGCCTGCAGGAAGTCTTCGTCGAACAGTTCGGTGACGGCGTCGAAGCGTTCCCGGTGTTCAACGGTACCGGCGCCAACGTCACCGGCCTGCAGTCGATGCTGCCACGCTGGGGCGCCGTGATTTGCTCGGCCACCGCGCACATTCACAACGACGAGGGCGGCGCCCCCGAACACGTCGGCGGTTTCAAGCTGCTTCCGATAGCCACCCCCGACGGCAAACTCACCCCCGAACTCATCGACCAGGAGGCCTGGGGCTGGGGCGATGAGCACCGCGCCCAGCCGCTCGTCGTGGCCATCACGCAGACCACCGAGCTCGGCACCGCGTACACGGTCGACGAGGTGCGCGCCATCGCCGATCACGCCCACTCCAAGGGCATGACGCTGCACATGGACGGTGCCCGCATCAGCAACGCGGCCGCGAGCCTCGGGGTGCCGCTACGCGCGTTCACCCGGGATGCCGGCGTCGACGTGCTCAGCTTCGGCGGCACCAAGAACGGCATGATGCTCGGTGAGTGCATCGTGGTACTCAACCCGGCCGCATCCACTGGTTTGAAGTTTCTGCGCAAGTCGAACATGCAGCTCTCCAGCAAGATGCGTTTCGTTTCGGCGCAGCTCATCGCGCTGCTCGACGGCGACCTCTGGCTGCGGAACGCGACCCATTCCAACGCGATGGCCATCCGACTGCGCGGTGCGCTCGAGGGCGAACTCGCTCAAGGCACCATCAGGGGGCTGGCCTTCAGCCAGGCCACGCAGGCCAACGCCATTTTCGCCATCCTCCCCCCCGGCGTCGCCGACCGGTTGCGGGAGTCTTTTCGGTTCTACGATTGGGACGCCTCAAAGAACGAGGTGCGCTGGATGTGCGGCTTCGACACCACCGAAGACGACATCGATCAGTTCGTCGCCGCAATCACCCGAGAGTTGTCATGACCTTGAGGGATCAGCCGTGGCTGGCCTCCTACGCCCCCGGCGTTCCCGGCACGATCGCCGAAACCACCCAAACCCTCACCGACATGATGGAAACCTCGGCTGAGCAGTTTGCGCCGGCAATCGCCCTCGACTTCTTCGGCTCCACAACCACCTACGAGCAGCTCGGCGAGCAGATCTCCCGGGCCGCGAACGGACTGCGCAAGCTCGGCGTGAGCCCGGGCGACCGAGTGGCCCTCGTGCTGCCCAACTGCCCGCAGCACGTCGTCGCGTTCTATGCGGTGCTGCGCCTCGGCGCCATCGTGGTCGAGCACAACCCGCTCTACACGCCGCGGGAACTGCGCCACCAGTTCGAAGACCACGGCGCTCGTGTCGCGATCGTCTGGGACAAGGCCTACGAGGCCGTGCGTGCTTTTCCAAAAGACATGGGGGTGGCGGATGTCGTCACCGTTGACCTCACACGCGCGATGCCGCTCTCGAAACGGCTGGCCCTCAAGCTGCCGATCAAGAAGGCCCAGGAGGCTCGTGCAGCCCTGACCGGCGGGCCGGGAAAGGGTGCGATCACCTGGGAGTCGATCGTGGGAGCCCGGAAGCTGCACCCGTCACACCAACGCCCGCTACTGACCGACACCGCCGTGCTGCAATACACGAGCGGCACGACCGGCACCCCGAAGGGCGCGATTCTCAGCCACTACAACCTGCGCGCCAACGCTGCACAGGGCTCCGCCTGGGTTGCAGGCCTCCGACCAGGTGATGAAACGGTGTACGGCGTACTGCCCATGTTTCATGCCTACGGCCTCACCCTCTGCCTCACTTTCTCGATGAGCATCGGCGCCCGACTCGTGCTGTTTCCCAAGTTCGACGAGAAGCTCGTGCTCGATGCAACCAGGCACGCGCCACCCACCTTTCTGCCGGCGGTGCCGCCAATCTACGACCGCCTGGTCATGGCCGCGGCGAAGAAGAAGGTGAGCCTCGCGGGCATCCGCTTTGCCATCTCTGGCGCCATGAACTTGCCGGTGTTGATTGTGGAACGCTGGGAGAATGCCACCGGCGGACTGCTGGTCGAGGGCTATGGCATGACCGAGGCCTCACCGATCGTGGCCGGTAATCCGATCGGCCCGAGCCGTCGCCCCGGAACGGTCGGTGTGCCGTTTCCGAGCACCGACATTCGCGTGGTCGACCCGGAAGACCCGACGATCGAGCGCGGCTTCGAGGAGGAGGGCGAGCTGCTCGTAGCCGGCCCGCAGATCTTCTCGGGCTATTGGGACCGACCGACCGAGAGCGCCCAGGCGCTGCTACCCGGCGGATGGCTGCGCACCGGCGACATCGTGCGGGTCTCGGCCGATGGTTTCATCACCGTCGTCGACCGCATGAAAGAGCTCATCATCACCGGCGGTTTCAACGTGTCGCCCTCCGAGGTCGAAGAGGCGCTGCTCTCCCACCCCGACATTTCCGATGCGGCCGTAGTCGGGGTACCGAGCGCAAACGGTGGCGAAGACGTGGTCGCCGTCGTGGTACTCACCCCCGGCGCGGAACTAGACGTGAACGCGGTGCGCGAGTACTGCCGCACCCGATTGTCCGCCTACAAGGTGCCACGGCGCATCGTCGAGGTTGACGACCTGCCGCGCTCGTTGCTCGGCAAGGTGCTGCGCCGCGAAGTGCGCAATCGCCTCCAGGGCAAGTAGCTATCCGTGGTCGGGGCAGTAGCTGCTTAATTGCCTCTGATACCCCTCATCGGGAAAGCTAAAACCGCCGACGTTCGGGGCGTCGGTCGTAGGCTCGGGCGTCGGCTGGTCGTGCTCGCTGAGCGCTCCGCACAGCAGCATGGTCGCATTCAGTCCGTTCCCGCTCGTGGTGAGCAGCCCCGAACCCATCTCGCTCCCATTGCACGACACATCGAAGGCGACCTGAATCTGGTCGGTCTGAAAGCCCACGATCGTCGTTCCAACCAGCGGGACCGACGGTTTCGCCGCATCAAAATCAACGTGCGGATGGCCGAGATCGGTCATATCCGTCTGCCCGGTGTCCTCAAACTCCGACAGCAGAAAATTGATCCAGTCAGGAGCGAAATAGTCGCGCGACCGCAACTCGTCGCTCGTGAGGCTCGACGTATAAAGAAGTTCGGTATCGACCTTCGTCTCGGAGCCGTCCGCAGAAACCGTGATCTCCCGGTGGCCGAGTGCCGCGGGCTGAGCCTCCTGCATGCGCTGCCAGACCAGGTGCGCATCCGCGGTGCTGCAGGCTGCGGGCTCGGGAGACGCAACAGCGCCGGTGGGCGTCACCTCGTTGGGAAAGAACGCGCTGCATCCGCTCAGTGACAGCGCAAGCACGGCACCGACAGCGCTCAGCCGAGCGTGGAGCTGACGATGAATAACCGGCGTGCGAGCAACCATGCTGTGTTCCCCCGTTGTATGTCACCCTAGCGGTTGCCCACACCCAGCCGCCAAGATCGGCACGTTTGGCGGAATAGCCCAGCGCCGAATACGTTGAAGCAGATGGGTCAGAGTTGCCCCGCCTATCCGCTCGGCCACTTCTTCCAAAGGACCCGCCATGACTGACGCCCCGCTGACTGCAACTGCGCTGACTGCAACTACGCTGACTGCAACTATTCCGGCCGACCGCCACGCCAACACCCTGTCCCCCCTGCTGCCGAGCCTGGCCGCGCGCTGGAGCCCCCGCGCCTACGACCCGACCGCCGTCATCGACGAGGCGACCCTCACGACGGTGCTCGAAGCGGCTCGTTGGGCCCCCTCGGCGAGTAACATGCAGCCGTCGCGCTTCATCGTTGCCCGCCGCGGATCGGCGAGCTTCGCCACGATCAACGACGCGCTGATGGGGTTCAACAGGGCGTGGGCCGACACGGCATCCGTTTTGATTGTCAGCGTTGCGAAGCTCTCGATCGATGAAACGCGCGAAAACCCGTGGGCGCGCTACGACCTCGGCCAGGCCGTTGCCCACCTCACGATTCAAGCCCAGCACGACGGTCTGCACACTCACCAGATGGGTGGCTTCGACGGGCCGGCGATCGCGGCAGCGTTCAACCTCACCGAGGACCAAGCCGTCGTGACCGTCACCGCACTCGGCGTGCTCGGCAAGCTCGACGACCTCACCCCGGAGCTGCGCGAGCGCGAAGTTGCCCCGCGCACTCGCAAGCCCCTCACGGAGCTGCTGCTCGTCAACGACTGAGCGCAAAATAACAGCGTACGACTATCGAACAGCGAGTGGCCCACGGAGCAACAGGGTCGGAACCAACGAACCGACAATGATCACCGCCGTGAGCCAGGCGAGGTGCACCGAGAGCGGAAACGGCCAGTACATGGTCACGCCCACGCCGGCAAGGGTGACGACGAGGGCCGCGAGGGCCGGCCACCATACGCGCCGCCACGCCACCAACAGGGCGGCGGCGGGTACCCAGTACGCGATTTCGCTTCCAACGCCCATCAGGCGAACCATGTCCGCCGGTGCCTGCAGAAACGGCACTGCGTCGATCCAGGGTCCGAAGAACATTGCCGCGCAGTGAAACACGAGCGCAAGCCCGCTTGCAAACGCCACCGAGGCCCACACCCACCCCACGCGAACCGAACGTAGGCGAAGCAGAGGGCGCCCCACCACGAGCCTAAGAATTGCGACGGCACCGGTGAAAAACAGCAGCCCTCCCCAGAGGAACGGTTGATTCACGACTGTCCTTCCACAGCGGCCGCCCGGTCTTGGTCAATCCGTCCGGGTATTACGGGCGCAGAAGCACCTTGATGGCGCGGCGTTCATCCATCGCGGCGTAGGCCTCGGCGACTTCGCCGAGAGGCAGCTGCAGGTCGAACACCCTTCCCGGGTTGATCTGACCAGAGAGCACCTCGGGCAAAAGCTCCTCCACATAGCTGCGAACGGATGCGACGCCCCCGTTCACGCCGACGTTCGTTCCGAACAGGGTGCGAATCGGCAGTTCGGCGCCGCCGTTGGGCACGCCGACGTAGCCGACCATTCCCCCGGGGCGAGCCGAGCGGATGGCCTGATCCATGGATTCCTGGGTACCGACGCACTCCAGTACGAAATCGGCGCCCACACCGTCGAACAGGGCCTTGACGGCGGCGACGCCCTCGTCACCGCGCTCCTTGATGACATCGGTCGCACCGAATTCGCGGGCCACGGCCTGGCGGTCGGCGTGGCGTGACATGGCAACTATGCGGCTCGCACCGAGGCGCTTGCTCGCCAGAATGGCGCACAGCCCGACGGCTCCATCACCGACAACGACAACGGTGCTGCCCGGCGTCACCCCGGCCGAGACGGCCGCGTGATGTCCCGTGCCCATAACGTCGGCGAGGGTCAGCAGGCTCGGTACGAGGTCGTCATTTGGAACGGTCGGTGTGACAACGAGTGAACCGTCGGCGTGGGGAACGCGCACGCGCTCCCCCTGCGCGCCATCGGCGAATCCTCCGAGCTGGTCCTTCGCTCCCCACCAGCCGCCGTTGAGGCAGGAGGTGCTCACGCCGTTCTGGCAGTTGACGCAGGTTCCGTCACAGTCGTAGAACGGCGCGATGACGAAGTCGCCGACCGTGAGGGTCGACACGTCCGGACCGATGGCTTCGACGATGCCGACGAATTCGTGGCCGATCCGTTGCGGTTCATTGGTCGGTGTGACGCCGCGGTAGGGCCACAGGTCCGACCCGCAGACGCAGGCCGCGACCACGCGAACGATGGCGTCGCCCCCGGTCGAGAGTACGGGTTCGGGAACTTCTTCGAGGCGAACATCCCGTTCACCATAAATCACAGTTGCGAGCATTGTTTGAGCCTAACCGGACGAACCTGAGACCCACCTCCGTGTTCGCCCCACCCGGTAACGGCTACAGCAGCTCGTCTTTCAGCGAGGCCGTCAGCAGCGCCGGAGCGGAGGTGACGGTGAGAGAATTCCCGCCGACGGCCAGCGCGACGAGCACCGTGTCGCCGTCGCGAATGCTCCCGGCGAGCAGCGCCCGCGCGAGGCGGTCGTCGATCTCGCGCTGCATCAGGCGCCGTAGCGGACGTGCGCCGTAGATCGGGTCGTAACCGCGCTCGGCCAGCCACAGGCGGGCATCCGGTGTCACCGCAAGCTCCAGCCGGCGCTCGGCGAGACGCTTCTGCAACCGGTCGACGTCGAGCTCAACGATCTCACCCAGCTCCTCCGTCGTGAGCGAGGAGAACACCACGATGTCGTCGAGCCGGTTGACGAACTCGGGCTTGAAGGCCTGCCGCACGAGTGCCTGAACGGCCTCCTCCTTCTGCTCCACCGACAGGGTGGAATCGACCAGAAACTGCGAACCGAGGTTCGAGGTGAGCACGAGAATGGTGTTGCGAAAGTCCACCGTACGGCCCTGGCCGTCGGTAAGGCGGCCGTCGTCGAGCACCTGCAACAGCACGTCGAACACCTCAGGATGCGCCTTCTCCACCTCGTCGAACAGAATCACCGAGTAGGGGCGACGTCGCACGGCCTCGGTCAGCTGGCCGCCCTGCTCGTAGCCGACATAGCCCGGAGGCGCTCCGACCAGGCGGGACACCGAGAACTTCTCGCCGTACTCGCTCATATCGATGCGCACCATGGCTTTTTCATCGTCGAACAGAAACTCGGCGAGGGCCTTGGCCAGTTCGGTCTTGCCCACTCCGGTCGGGCCGAGAAACAGAAACGATCCGGTCGGCCGGTCGGGGTCAGAGATGCCGGCCCGGCTGCGTCGCACGGCGTCGGCGACCGAACGCACGGCCCGCTTCTGGCCGATCAGACGGTGGCCGAGCTCGTTTTCGAGGTTCAGCAGTTTTTCGGTCTCGCCCTGCAGCAGTCGACCCACCGGAATTCCCGTCCAGGCGGCGACCACGGCGGCAATGTCCTCGCTCGTGACCTGATCGTTGACCATGCGCGGGCCGACGGATTCTTCCTTCTCGGCGTCGGCGAGCGCCCGTTCCATCACCGGAATGTCCCCATAGAGCAGCCGTGAAGCTTTTTCGAGGTTGCCCTCGCGCTGGGCCCGGTCGGATTCGATCCGGGCGGCGTCGAGACGCTCGCGCAGCTCGCCGACCCGGTTGAGCGAGGCCCGCTCAGCGTCCCAGCGCGCCTGCAGCTCCTTCAGGTTGGCCTGCCGCTCATCGAGATCACTGCGCAGTTTCACCAGCCGCGCCTTCGACGCATCGTCCTTTTCCTTCTTCAACGCGAGTTCTTCGAGCTTCAGCCGGTCGACGCTGCGCCGCAGCTCGTCGATCTCGACCGGGGAGGAATCAATCTCCATGCGCAGCCGACTCGCGGCCTCGTCGATGAGGTCGATGGCCTTGTCGGGCAGCTGACGGGCGGTGATATAACGATTCGAGAGGGATGCCGCGGCCACGAGGGCAGAATCGGCGATCGTAACCTTGTGGTGGGCTTCGTAACGTTCTTTGAGCCCGCGCAGAATGGCAACGGTGTCCTCCACCGACGGTTCGTCGACAAGCACCGGCTGAAAGCGACGCTCGAGCGCCGCATCCTTTTCAATGAATTCGCGATACTCGTTGAGGGTTGTGGCACCGATCAGGCGCAGTTCACCGCGCGCGAGCATGGGCTTGAGCATGTTGCTGGCAGCGACGGAGCCTTCACCGCCGCCGGCACCCATCAGAGTGTGCAGTTCGTCAACAAAGGTGATGATCTGACCCTCGGCGTCGTTGATCTCCTTGAGCACGGCCTTGAGCCGCTCCTCGAACTCGCCGCGATACTTGGCGCCGGCCACGAGGGCCGCCAGATCGAGGGAGACCAGCTGCTTGCCCTTGAGGGAGTCGGCCACGTCGCCGGCCACGATGCGTTGGGCCAGGCCCTCCACCACCGCGGTCTTGCCCACGCCGGGTTCACCGATCAGCACCGGGTTGTTCTTGGTGCGCCGGGTGAGCACCTGGCTGATGCGGCGAATCTCGCCATCCCGCCCGATCACCGGGTCGAGCTTGCCGCTGCGGGCGATATCGGTGAGGTTCACCCCATACAGTTCGAGGGCCGTCTTGGCGTCTTGCTGCGGTGGTTGCTGACCGGCTTGCATCGCTGTCTCCTCCAAAGTTGAGCCTTACCGACTCAAGTTTAGTACCAGGTCGCGCAGCGCGCCAGCGGATAACTCCCGGCCACCAAATAGTCGAGAACCGAGCAACTTGTTCAACGAAGCTCGCCCAGCACCGGTCACATGATGCAGTTTGTGTCGTGCATACTGATCGAATTGTCAAACTTCTGCGCGATCACTACGCTCTGAATCAACCCGTCATCGCCGACGCTTTACTCGCCGAGCATGTCTGGAACAGGGTTCACGAGTGAGGTTGAGAAGTTATGGTGCACCAACGCGAAACCATCAGCAGGCTGCCCGCCTACAAGCAGGGCGCCGCTGCCGGCGATTCGCCAGCGTTCAAGCTGTCGTCCAACGAGAACCCGTTCGCGCCGCTTGCCTCGGTCACCGACGCCATCGCATCCGCTCTCGGTGAGATTCACCGGTACCCGAGCATGGCCGTGGCCGAGGTCGCCGACCGCATTGCGGCCCGGTTCGATGTCGCCGCCGAGAACGTGGCCTTCGGCGCCGGCTCGGTCGAGGTACTGTCGCAGCTCATCCACGCGAGCGCCGGGGCCGGCGACGAGGTCATCTTCGCCTGGCGCTCGTTCGAGGCCTACCCGATTCTGGTGCAGGTCGCGGGTGCAACACCCGTGCCGATCGCCCTCACCGGCGATGAGCGCCACGACCTCGACGCCATGGCCGACGCGATCACCGCCCAGACCCGGCTCATTGTGGTCTGCAACCCCAACAACCCGACCGGCGCTTTCGTCACCGCCGATGAACTGCACGCCTTCATGGCGCGGGTGCCCGAAGACGTGCTCGTCATCGTTGACGAGGCCTACCTGCACTTCAACCGCGACGCCGCCTCGGCCGTCGGCATCGACTTCTTTCGCCGTTACCCCAACGTGGCCGTGCTGCACACCTTCTCCAAGGCCTACGGCCTGGCTGGCCTACGCATCGGCTACGCCATCGCGCCCACCGCCGTCGCCGCCAACCTGCGCCGAGTCGCCCTGCCGTTCGGCGTGACCGCGCTCGCCCAGCGCGCCGCCCTCGCCTCACTCGACGCCGAAGCCGAGCTCGCCGTGCGCATCGACGACATCGTGGCCGAACGCACCCGCGTGCTGAGCGTCCTGCGGGAGAGCGGATGGCGCGTCACCGACTCGCAGGCAAACTTCGTCTGGCTGCGCACCGGCGACGACACCGACCGCGTGAATGCCGTCTTCATTGATGAAGGCATCCTCGGCCGCGCTTTTCCCGGCGAAGGACTGCGCGTGACGATCGGAACGACCCAGCAGAACGACCGCTTTCTGGTCGCCGCGGCAGCCGCACTCGCGCCCGCCACCGTCTGACACCCCATACCGTTCGGCCGCATGAGAACACTCGTTCCCGCGCGCGCCGCATCAGAACGTTCCCCAGCAGAGTTCAAAGGAGAATTCCCCAGCATGAAGCACACCACGTCTTTGTCAGCCCTCGCCCTGGTTACCGCGAGCACCTTCGCGCTGAGTGGATGCGCGGCCAGTGAGCCGACAGCGTCCGCTTCAGACGACATGATCACGATCGGCATCAGCCAGATCGTGCAGCACCAGGCGCTCGACGACGCCCGTGAGGGCTTCAAGAAGGCTTTTGTCGACGGCGGCTACGTGGAGGGCACCGACATCACCTTCGACGAGCAGAACGCACAGGGCGAGCAGGCCACCGCGAGCACCATCGCGGCCAAGTTCGCCGCCGACAAGGTCGACCTCGTGCTCGCCATCGCCACGCCCACGGCGCAGGCCGCCGCGCAGACGATCATTGACATTCCGCTGCTGTTCACCGCGGTGACCGAGCCGGAGGAAGCCGGACTGGTGGAGAGTTGGGAGAAGCCGGGCAGCAACGTCACCGGCACCAGCGACCTCAACCCGGTGAAGGAGCAGCTCGAACTGATCCAGGAGATTCTGCCGGACGCCAAGTCGGTCGGCGTCATCTACAGCTCGGGCGAAGTCAACTCCGACGTGCAGGTGGACCTGGCCAAGGAGGCAGCCAAGACCCTCGGCCTCACCATCAAGGAAGCCACCGTCACCAACTCGAGCGAGGTCGCCCAGGCCACCGAGTCGCTCGGCAACGTCGACGCCATCTATATCCCCACCGACAACCGCGTCACCGAGGGCCTCGAAGCCGTTATTCAGTACTCCGAGGCCAACCGGATTCCGCTGTTCGGCGCCGAAAACGGCCAGGTCGAGCGCGGTGCCATCGCCACCTACGGCATCAACTACACCGACCTCGGCTACCAGACCGGCCAGATGGCCATTCGCATCCTCAAAGACGGCGAGAAGCCGGCCGACATGCCGGTCGAGACCCTCGACACGATCGAGTTCATACTCAACCCGGCCGCCGCCAAGCGCATGGGCGTGACCCTCTCCGACGAGCTCATTGCCAAGGCCGACCGGCTCATCGACTAGAGCCGATACGAGCGAAGGAATAACCAGATGAATGCGGCTCTCGAACTCGGCCTGCTCTACGGAATCATGGCGTTGGGTGTCTACCTGACGTTTCGAATCCTCAACTTCCCCGACCTCCCCGTCGCCGGACGCTCCACGACCGGGGCCGCAGTGGCCGCGTCGCTTATCATCAACGGAGTGCCAGCTCCCCTCGCCACCCTCGCCGGGGCGGCGTCGGGGGCGGTGGCCGGCTTGGTGACCGGTGTGCTCTACACCAAGGGCCGTATCGACGGCCTGCTCGCCGGTATCCTCACCATGATCGCCCTGTGGTCGATCAACCTGCGCATCATGGGCAAATCCAACCTGCCACTGTTGAGGGAGGACACCCTGATGACGCCGCTGCGTGACGCCGGCCTGCTCGGCGGGGCCTGGAGCATCCTGATCTTCGCTGGCGCCGCTCTCGTCATCAAGTTCGCCATCGACTGGTTCCTCAGCACGGACCTCGGCCTGTCGATTCAGGCGACCGGCAACAACGAGCAGATGATCCGCAGCCTCGGTGTCAATACACACCGCACAACGATTCTCACTCTCGCCATCTCGAACGGGCTCGTCGCCCTGTGCGGCGCGCTCATCGCGCAGTACCAGGGCTTCGCCGACGTCAGCATGGGCATCGGCCTCATTCTGGTCGGCCTCGCCTCGGTCATCGTCGGCCAGGCCGTTTTCGGGCGTCGCAACATCTTTCTCGCCTCGCTCGCCGTCATCGGCGGCGCCGTCATCTACCGCCTGGTGATCTTCTTCGCCCTCGGCGCCGGCCTCAACCCGAACGACATGAAGCTCATCTCGGCACTGCTCGTCGTGGCCGCACTGCTGCTGCCGCGCTGGGGCTTTCTCAAACGCATCCCCTCCCTGCGCCAGATGCGTTCCGCTGCCGCCGTGACAGCCAACTAGGAGTCTCATGCTGCTGATCGAGAACATCACCAAGACCTTCTTTCCCGGCACCGTCAACGAACGCGTCGCACTCAACGATGTGTCACTGCAGTTGAACACCGGCGACTTCGTCACCGTCATCGGCAGCAACGGCGCCGGCAAATCCACCCTGCTCAACATGATCAGCGGCAAGCTGCCGATCGATTCGGGCGACCTGGCGATCGATGGCAGTTCCGTCAAGCGGATGCCCGACTACGCACGCGCCGCCTACGTCGGCCGCGTGTTCCAGGATCCGATGGCCGGCACCGCGCCCGACCTGTCGATCGAGCAGAACCTCGCGCTCGCGCTGCGCCGCGGTCAGCGTCGCGGGCTGTCCTGGGGCGTCACCCACACGCGCCGTGCGTTCTTTCGCGACGAACTTCTCTCGCTCGAACTCGGCCTCGAAAACCGGCTCAAGGCCCGGGTCGGACTGCTCTCCGGCGGCCAACGCCAAGCGCTCTCACTGCTCATGGCGAGCTTCACCCAGCCGCGCATTTTGCTGCTCGACGAGCACACGGCCGCCCTCGACCCGCAGCGGGCCGAACTGGTCACAACGCTCACCGAGAGCATCGTCGAAAAGCACCACCTGACCACCCTCATGGTCACGCACAACATGGGCCAGGCGCTGCGCCTCGGCAACCGGCTCATCATGATGCATGAGGGGCGGATCATTCTCGACGTCGACGCCGAGCGCAAGGCCACGATGAGCGTGCCCGACCTGCTCGCCGAGTTCGCGAAGATCAAGGGCGCCAGCCTCGACGATCGAGCCCTGCTCGGTTAGGCAAAGCTCGGGAACCCAACGATCTCGCGCTACTGCGACAAACTCAACCTGCGGCAAACTCAGCAGAATTTTGTGACTTCCACGAGTGAGTGGCGGCAGTGGGTTGTTCGCGGGGTGTCGAGTTCGGGTGTGTGAGCTGAGGCGCGAATGACTTGCCGTGGCCGTGATCCGTCTCGAGCTGGTGGCGATCGCCGCCCACCAGCTTCTGCGTCACACACCATGAGCCCGCAGCCGTTTAGCCGCCGAGGAACGCGATCGCCGCCCGCTTGAAGGCCCGGGAACTGACGGCGTTGGTGTGGGTGCGGGCCGGCAGCCAGAGCACCTCGGTGTCGGCGGCGAGCGCCGCAAGCTTCGCCGTTCCGGTCGCGAGCACATCGCGGTCTCCGGTGACGAAAAGCATCGGCCGCTTGGGAACGGATGCGCCCGGCTCGAAGCGTTCCCGCTTGGTCGCAGCGACCAGCCGCAGCAGGGCCGGGGTGTTGGCACCCGGGGCGAGCTGCATGAGGGTCATGAGCGAGGCGGTGGACTCGTGGGCGATCGCACTCGAGTCGGCAAGAAACCGGGCGGCCGCGTCGAGGTCGAAGTCGGCGAGGGGGTCCTCGGCGCTCATACCGCCGAGCACCGCACGATTGATCAGATCGGGCCGCTCGGCGGCGACCTCCCAGACCAGGCGCGACCCGAGCGAATACCCGACCAGGTCGACGCCGGAGGCGGGGTTACCGGCGTCGCGGGGCCGGGCGCCGGCCAGCGTGAGCACCTCGAGAACACCGGCACGCAGGCGGCTGGGGGCGTAGGCATCCGTTTCGAGCGGTGCGTGGCTCGTGCCGTGGCCGAGAAGGTCGACGGTGAGCACACGCCGACCGGCGTTGGTCAGGTCTCGCACCCAACCGGTCGCCTCCCAATTGAGGGCGGTTGACGAGGCGAAACCGTGCACGAGCAGCACCGGGGCGCGGCCCGCGTCGAGAGCGGGTTCGTGCTGCTGCCAGCGCAGGGTGGTTGTGGTTGTGGTTGTGGTTGTGGTGAGCATCTCAGTCTTCGTCGAGCACGGCGGAGAGGCGCACGCGGCGTTTCGGCGCGGCCTCCTGCGGCACGGTGCCCACGATGCCAGCGGAATCGTCGGCTACCCGAAAGGTGATCAGCGGGGTGTCGACGAGCACGACATCGCCGGGCTCGCCGTGCAGCGTGAGCACGATGCCGGCGATCGGCGAGGGCAGTTCCACCGACGACTTGGTCGTTTCGACCTCGACGAACGGCTGGTTGCGTTCGACCTGGTCGCCGACGGCGACGAGCCATTCGAGCACGGTCGCCTCGAGCAGTCCCTCACCGAGGTCGGGCAGGGGAAAGGAGATTTCAGCCACGGCGGTACTCCAGTACTCGCTGAACTCCGAAGAGAATTCGATCAATGTTCGGGATGTACTCGTCCTCGAGATCACCCGAGGGGTACGGCACGTCGAAGCCGGTCACGCGTTCGACCGGTGCCCGCAGCACGTCGAAACAACTCTGTGAGACGAGCGCGGCCACCTCGGCACCGAGGCCCGCAGTGTGCGGCCCCTCGTGCACGACGATGGCGCGACGGGTGCGCGACACGGATGCCGCCAGAGCGGCTTCGTCGATCGGCTTCAACCAGCGCAGGTCGAGCACCTCGAGTTCGATGCCGTCTTCCGCGGCCAGCTCCGCGACCTGCAGGCAGCGGGACACCATGGCGCCCCACGCAATCAGGGTCGCATGCTTGCCGGGGCGGACAACCACCGAGCCCTCGAGGGAGGCGCTGCCCGCACCGACCACGTTGTCCGCCAGGTTGACCCCGGCCTTGTTCCAGTAGCGCGCCTTGGGTTCCATGAAGATGACCGGGTCGGGCATCGAGGCGGCGTGCTTGAGTAGGTGATAGGCCTGCTGCGGGCTCGACGGCGACACGACCTTGAGTCCGGGCACGTGCGCGAACAGCGACTCGAGACTTTCGCCGTGGTGTTCCGGCGCCCGAATGCCACCAAAGCTCGGCACGCGCAGCGTTACCGGCATCGGCAAAGTGCCGCGGCTGCGATAGTTCATGCGGGCGAGCTGGGTGATGATTTGGTTCACGGCCGGGTAGGCGAAGCCGTCGAACTGTACCTCCGGGATCGGGTGAAATCCGGCCATGGCCAGGCCGATCGCGGTGCCGAGAATGCCCGACTCCGCCAACGGGGTGTCGAACACGCGGTGCGCGCCGAAGCGCGCCTGCAGCCCGTCGGTGACTCGAAAGACACCGCCGAGCACACCGACGTCTTCACCGAAGACGAGGGCGCGGTCGTCGGCGTCAAGAATCTCACCGAGCGCCCGGTTGATGGCCTGCTGCATCGAGAGTTGCACGAGCGGCATCGGTAGGGTCTCCCGCACGGCTTCGAGGGTGTCAGACATGCTCGGATTCCTCTCTCCACTGGCGCGCCTGGGCGCCGAGCGTCGGGGTTGTTTCTTGAAAGACAAAGTCGAACATTTCGCTGCCGGGTCTACTGCAGAGTGCGACGACGCCGTCGCGGATATCATCGGCGTGCTGCTGCGCCTCGGCATCGACGCCTGCGAAGAAGGCCGCATCGGCCACGCCGCGCGCCGACAGCACCTTACGAAACCGGCTCAACGGGTCTTCGCCGCCGCCGATTTTCTCGTCGTCGAGGGTGCGATAGCGGCCGGGGTCGTCGCTCGTGGAGTGCGGACCGCGCCGGTAGGTCATGGCCTCGACGACGACCGGGCCGAGGCCCGCTCGGGAATGGGCGACGGCGCGCTGCGTGGCAGCGAGAACGGCGAGCACGTCGTTGCCGTCGACCCGCACGGCCGGCATGCCGTAGCCCGCGGCGCGTGCGGCCACCGAACCGCCGGCCACCTGCTGCTCGGTGGGCACCGAGATGGCCCAGCCGTTGTTTTGCACAAAGAAGACGACCGGCGCCTTCACGATCGCGGCGAAGTTCATCGCCTCGTGCACGTCACCCTGCGAGCTCGCGCCATCACCGAGAAACGCCAGGCCCACGCCGAGCCCCGCATAAACGGATGCCCCCGGCCCGTTCAGGGTCTGGCCGTGCGCCCACCCAACCGCGTGCAGAACAGATCCACCCACGACCGCCTGAAAGGGTGCGAAGTGGGTGGCGACGGGATCGTAGAGCCCGCCGTGCCAGATCGCTTTGTGCGTCGACATGTACTCGACCATGTTCACGCCGAGCGTGTAGGCCACGCCCATCTCGCGATAGGTCGGAAAGACGAAGTCCCGGTTCTTGTCAACGGCAGCGCCGGCGCCGACCTGGGCGGCCTCCTGGCCGAGCATCGGCGCGTAGCCGGGAATGAGGCCCTGCCGCTGCCACGCCACGGCGTCGCGGTCAAGCTGGCGCACGTTCGACAGCATCCGGTAGAGGTCGCGCAGCTGTGCTGGGTCGGGTGCGGAGGCATCCGCTTCTAGAAGCTGTGAGACGGGCGGGGGCAGGGTGTCGAGCGTGGCAGCGAGTGCGCGAGGCGCCATGCTGGCTCCTTCCATCGGTGGGCGGGTCACAGCAAATTTAGTGACTTTGCCAAGCGCTTGCCACACTGATTAATTGGAGTGCACATTCTGTGAATATTTGTGTGTATTTTCGGCCAAAAATCATACAGTTAGTACATTCACCGGTCGCGGCAACGCCGACCGGCCGACACGCGCGAAAGGCCACCCACATGGACATCGATTCCCTGGATTCCCGCATCGTCACCCTGTTCTGCGAGCGACCGAAGCTCTCGGTGCTCGAGGCCTCGCGCCGGCTCAAGGTAGCCCGAGCCACGGTGCAGGCCCGCATCGACCGTCTCATGAGGCGCGGGGTGATCAAGTCCTGGGCACCCATACTCAACCCGAACGCGTTCGGCTACCCGGTCACGGCTTACTGTTCACTCACCGTGCGACAGGACGCAGGCCACGCCGTCGTGGTCGCGGCCCTCGCCCGGATTCCCGAGATTCTCGAGTTGCACACGGTCTCGGGCGACAGCGACATGCTTGCCCGGGTCGTCGCCCGGTCGAACGCCGACGTGCAGCGCGTGCTCGATCTGATCGTCGCCACGCAGACGGTTGTGCGCTCCTCGAGCGTGATCGTGTTGCAGACCCACATCGAGGCGCAGGCCCTCGCTCTGCTGCAGGCCACCGCAGCTGCGGCCGACACGGCGGCACCCCCCGTGCCGGCCGTGCCGCCGGTCAGGCTCCCGTGAGACAATGAGGGTTGGTCCCTTGTTCGTACGGAGCTCCCACACCTATGGCCCATTCCCTCAGCACTCACGAGATCGCCCGCATCGTCGGCAGCCGGTCGTTCTCGCGCGGTGAACGATACGCCCGCAACGGGCACGTCACCGCACAGTCCTGGGCCGCGTCGGGAACGCACCTCACCGGTCGGGTCAGTGGCACCGGCCCCGAGCCGTACACCGTGCTCGTCTCGTTCACGCTGAATGCCGCCGGGCAGGCGGTGCGGGCCAGTGGAACCTGCACCTGCCCGATGGGCAGCAACTGCAAACACGTCGCCGCACTGTTGCTGGCCAGCCGCAGTGCCCCCGCTGAGTTGAACGCTGAACGCGCCGCCGCCACTGTGCGCGCGATCGGCGACCGCCGCACCCCCGTGTTCGAATCGACTTTCGTGCCGGCCGCGTACCAGCCGCCCACCCCGGCCTCCGTCACTCCGATCCGCCCACCGGTGCCCGCCTGGCGCGCCGCCCTGGCACCGATCGCCAGGCCGACCGGCGGCGACACGGCCACCAACACGGCCCTCGCGCTGCAGTTCGACCTGCTCGATCCCGCTTACAGCCCCAACCGACGTCAGGGACCCCGCCGTCTCGGCGCACGCCCCATGGTCATGGGCAAGAAAGGCAAGTGGATCCGCGGCTCCCTCACCTGGGACAACCTGTCCTGGACCCCTGGCACCTACAACCGCGGCCACCGCAAGATTCTCAACGCTCTCTATGCCCTCTCGGCCACCGGGCAGCGCTACTACAGCTACACCGACCATTGGCTCTACCTCGACAACTTCGAGAACAAGGCCCTCTGGGATCTGCTGCACGAAGCCCAGATGATCGGTCTGCCGTTGGTCTGCGCAACGGATGCCCAGAATTCCGTTCTGCTCTCGCCCACGCCGGCCGTGCTCGAGGTCGACATTCGCCGTGACGATGCGGGCCTGCAACTGACCCCGCTACTCGTGCTGAACGAGCAGCTGCACCGCGGCGCCGAATTCGGTTTCATCGGCGACCCGGCGCACGGTGCGTACACCTGGACCAGCCCGGCCGACCCGCTCTCGAGCGGCCAACAGCTCACCCTCGCCCGGCTGAATGCCCCGGTCAGCTCCGAGATTCGCGCTCTCGCAGTCACCGATGGCTTCGACATTCCGGCCGACGACGAGGGCGCCTTCCTCGCCGACTACTATCCGTTCCTGCAGCAGAAACTGTCCGTGACCAGCCACGACGCTTCCTTCGAGCTACCCAAGACCGCCCGGCCCCAGCTGGCCCTCACGATCACCCACCACACGGATGCCCGCATCACCCTGGCCTGGGAGTGGCAGTACGTAGCGCCCACCGATATAGGCCCGGCGGAGGCATCCGTTGCCGCCCAGGCCGACGCTGCCGACACCGCCGCCACCGACATCGCGGCCACCGCCGTCGCGATCGAACCCGCCGCGGTGCTCTACCACCACCCCCTGCGCCCGACGCCCGGTGACACCCGCTTTCGCGACCTGACCCGGGAGAGCGACATGCTGCACGCGGTCGAACGCGCGGCCGCCTCCTTCGCCACGCTGTGGCAGGCCGCCACTCCAATCAGCTCGGCCCAACTGCTCGAGCACTCCGAACTGCACGGCGCCGTCATGATCACCTTCCTCGGCCAGGCCGTGCCGCTGCTCACGGCGGCTGGCATCGTCGTGCAGGTCTCGGCCGACGCCCCGAGCTACCGAGAAGCCGACGAAGCGCCGGTGATCAGCCTCGCCACCACCGAAAGCACCAATACCCGGGACTGGTTCGACCTCGCCGTCACCGTGACGATCGAGGGCGAAGACATACCCTTCGACGACCTGTTTCGGGCGCTGGCCACCGACCAGGACCTCATGATCCTTGACAGCGGCACGTATTTCAGCCTCGACCGGCCCGAGCTGCAGCAGTTGCGCCGCCTGATCGAAGAGGCGAGGGGCCTGCAGGAGAGCAACGCCGGCTCACTCGGCCTCAGCCGTTTTCAGGCCGACCTCTGGGACGAACTGCAGCTGCTCGGTGTTGTCGCCGAACAGGCCGCCACCTGGCGCAGCGCCGTCGAGGGGTTGTCGGAAGCAGCGCCCATCACCGAACGCCCGCTTCCGCCTGCCGTGCACGCCACCCTGCGCGCCTACCAGCAGACCGGATTCGACTGGCTCAGCTTTCTCTACGACCACCAGCTCGGCGGCGTGCTCGCCGATGATATGGGACTCGGTAAAACGCTCCAGGCGATCGCCCTCATCGCCCACGCACGCGACAGCCAGGACGCCCGGCCCGGCGCCGCCCGCACGCCGTTTCTCGTGGTCGCGCCCACGAGCGTCGTCTCGAACTGGGCCAGCGAGTGCGCCCGTTTCGCGCCCGGCCTCCGCCCTGTCGCCATCACGCAGACCGCCGGCAAGCGCGGCTCCAGTCTGCGTGACGAAATGGGCCAAGCGGATGTCGTGATCACCTCCTACACGCTGTTCCGCCTCGACTTCGAGGAGTACAACGCACACGACTGGGCCGGGCTGCTGCTCGACGAAGCCCAGTTCGTGAAGAACCACCAGAGCAAGGCGCATGTCTGCGCCCGCCGCCTGCGCACCCCGTTCAAGCTCGCCATCACCGGCACGCCGATGGAAAACAACCTGATGGAGCTGTGGTCGCTGCTCTCCATCACCGCGCCCGGCCTGTTCCCCAGCCCCAGCCGCTTCGGCGACTACTACCGCAAGCCCATTGAAACGGATGCCGACACCGACCGGCTCGCGCAGCTGCGCCGCCGCATCCGTCCTTTCATGTTGCGGCGCACCAAGGCCGAGGTGGCCAGCGATCTTCCCGAGAAACAGGAGCAGGTGCTTGAACTCAACCTGCACCCGAAGCACCGCAAGGTGTACGACATGCATCTGGCCCGCGAGCGCCAGAAGGTGCTCGGCCTGATCGAGGACATGAACGCGAACCGGTTTGAGATCTTCCGCTCGCTCACCATGCTGCGCCAGCTCAGCCTCGACGCGAGCCTCTACGACGCGAAATACGACAGTGTGCCGTCGACCAAGCTCGACGCCCTGCTGGAACTGCTCGAAGACACCGTTGCCGAGGGTCATCGCACCCTCATCTTCAGCCAGTTCACGCAGTACCTCGGCAAGGCGCGCGACCGGCTCGACGCCGCCGGCATCAGTTACTCCTACCTCGACGGCAAGACCCGCAACCGGGCCAAGGCGATCAGTGATTTCAAAGAGGGCAACAGCTCCGTCTTTCTCATCAGCCTCAAAGCCGGCGGTTTCGGCCTCAACCTCACCGAGGCCGACTACGTCATTCTGCTCGACCCCTGGTGGAACCCGGCGACCGAGGCGCAGGCCGTCGACCGCGTGCACCGCATCGGCCAAACCAAGAACGTTATGGTCTACCGTCTCGTCTCCAAGGACACCATCGAAGAAAAGGTCATGGCCCTCAAGGCCACGAAGGCCCGCTTGTTCGAAAGTGTCATGACCGATGGCGCTCCGCAGGGCACCGCTCTGACGGCCGCCGACATTCGCGAGCTCCTCGCCTGAGCCGACACCGGACGTTCACCCAGCACCCCTATACTGCACGCGACGGCCTCACCTCGCACGCTGCAGAAACGGTCCCATGTCCACAATCTTCGATCGGGTCGACGCCCGCCTGGCCCGGGCCCTCACCCCGAGCCGCCGCCTCACCCTGCAACGCCCGCGCACCCTCGTACTCGGGTTTCTCAGCCTGCACACGGTGTTTCTGTTCGCCCTGCTGCCCACCATCCTCACCGGCAGGGCGCTCGGCGACCTTCCGCTCTACCGAACCTGGGCCGAACTCGGCCTGGAACACGGAGTCTGGCAGGGCATTGACACCGGGTGGGTGTACCCGATCGGCGCCATGCTGCCGATCGCCTTCGCGGGAGTCGCCGGGCCGCTGCTCTACCAACTGCTCTGGTTTCTTCTGACGACCACGCTCAACGCCGTCGCGGTGGGAGCCCTCACCGATTGGGGACGCCGCCGCAGCGGCTTCAAACCGGCCTGGTACTGGCTGTTCGCGTCGTTCTTGCTGAGCCCGGTCGGCCTGCTGCGCCTCGAAGGCATCACGGCGCCGCTCGTCATCGTCGGGCTCGTGCTACTCGCGCGGCGGCCGGTGGTCGCCGCGGTCATTCTGGCCCTCGCCACCTGGATCAAGGTCTGGCCGGCTGCCGTGTTCCTCGCCGTGGTCACCGCGTCGTCCCGACGACGCACGGTGGTGCTCACCGGGGCGGTCTTCTCGGTCGCGGTGGCGGCATCCGTTTGGCTGCTGGGTGGCCTGCACTATCTCACCGCATTCGTCACCGAACAATCCGACCGCGCCCTGCAACTCGAAGCACCGATCACGACCCCGTGGGTGTGGCTGGCCACGCTCGGCCACCATGGCACGGTCATCTACGAGAACTACTCGATAGCCACCCGCGAGGTCAGCGGCCCCGGCACCGATCTGGTCGCCTCCCTGATGACACCGCTCATGTTCGGCGCCATCGCGGCGATCTTCGTGCTGATGCTCGTTGCACAGCGTCGGCACGTGGATGACACCCAGCTACTGCTGCTCGGTTCCCTGGCCCTGGTCAGCGTGTTCATCGTCTTCAACAAGGTCGGGTCGCCGCAATACATGCTCTGGCTGGTGCCGGTGGTCGCGGTCGGTGTCGGCCGCAGCTGGATGATGTGGCGCGTGCCCGGCGTGCTGATGCTGGCCATCTCCGGCCTGACAACACTGATCTTTCCAATTTTCTACCTGCCGCTCATTGACGGCGACCTGTTCCCACTGCTGCTGCTCACGGTGCGCAACGGGCTGCTCGTCGTGCTGTTGGGCTGGTCGGTCAATGACCTCGCTCGATTGGTCTGGGCGGCGCCGCGGCGAGAAGCCCTTCTGATGGCCCGGCGCACACTCCCAGTCGGTCAAGGCAGAATAGACGAGTGACTACGACGACGACCTTCGCCCTCATTCGCCACGGCCAGACCGATTGGAACGCCGCCGCGCGCATTCAGGGCGCCACCGACATTCCGCTCAACGACGTGGGGCGCGGCCAAGCAACGGATGCGGTCGCCCCCCTCTCCCGCTACGACTGGGATTTCATCGTCTCGTCCCCGCTCTGCCGTGCGGCCGAAACCGCCGACCTCATCGGCAAACAGCTCCGGCTCGACTCCGCCCGGCGCATTGCGGGCTTGATCGAGCGCAACTACGGGCCGGCCGAGGGACTCAGTGCCGGCGCCGAGCTCGACGCCCTGCGTTTCCCCGGTGGATTCCGCGGCGCCGAGACCGAGGCGGCTGTGGCCGCGCGCGGCATCGACGCCCTGCGTCAGCTCGCCCGCGAGCATCCCGGAGCCCGCATCATCGTCGTCGCGCACGGCACGCTCATCCGGTTGAGCCTGGCCCACGCTCTCGACCAACGCATCGGCAGCATCAGTAACGCCACGCTCAACCTCGTGCACCACCACCTTGCGCACGCCGATGGTATGACGACGTGGCAGCTCGAGATGCTGAACGGTGAGTCCCTCGTGCGCGTCTGACTCCGCCCAGCTTGCGTTAGCGGCCGGTGGAGACCGTCACGGTGAACTTGGTGTTGCGGCCGACCTGGCGGGTCGAGCCGACGATTCGGGTGAGCATCGGACGGTAGCCGAGGTGCGTATTCCACACCGTCCACAGCTCGCCGCCGGGTGTGAGCACCCGCGCCGCGTCATTGAACAGCTTCTCGGCGAGGCCCGCGTGCACGGACGCCCCGATGTGAAACGGCGGGTTGAGCAGAATCAGGTCAGCCGAGTCATCCGCTTGGCCAGAGAGGCCGTCGGCGCGCACCACGGTGATGCGATCGGCGAGCGCATTGGCGTCGACGGTCGCGCGAGCGGATGCGACGGCCACGGCCGACTGATCGGTCGCGAGCACCTGCAGCAGGGGACGCTGCGCGGCCAGGGCCGAGGCGAGTACGCCGGTGCCGCAGCCCAGGTCAATGGCGCGCTTCGCGTCGGGCTTCATGCGGTCGAGCACCTCGAGCAGTGCGCGCGTGCCGATGTCGATGCTGGTACCGGCGAACACGCCGCCGTGGCCGCGCACGGTCAGGTCAAAGTCCTCGTGGCGTTCGCTGTGCGGCCAGTCGGTCGTTGACGTGGCCAACGGCGAGGAGGCAATCAGCACGCGAGACTTCTGGCGAGCCGGGCGCACATTGAGGGCACCGAAGTGTCGGCGCAGCACCTCGTTCATGCTCACGGTCATGTGCTTGATACGGCCACCGGCGAAAACGATCACGTCGGGGGCGGCGTACGTGGCTATGGCGTCGGCAATCTCGTCGAGCGCTTCCAGGCTTTTCGGCAACTGCAACAACACCACGTGGGCGTCTTTCAGCAGCGCTTCGCCGAGCGGAAGGGAGCGGTAGGCATCCGTCAGGTTAACGCCGGAGGCATTGCTGTCGAGTGCGTATTCGCCCGAGAGCGCGTCCTGGTAGACACGGATGCCGCGGGCATTGTGCAGGGCGGCAGCGCCAAGGGTGAGGGCGCCGTAGCGGTCCTCGAGCACGACAACGCCACCGGAGCGGTAGGCGGCGAGCGCGCCAGCCGCCTCATCGAGAATGAGCCGGTCGCTCGCATCGACGGCGAACAGGTTCTCCGCCTCAATATCAGGGCGACGGCGCAGACGATCGAAATCGAATTCGTTCACGTTCGGGGCGGCGCCTTTCACCCGCGTGTTCTCTGTGGTTCTGGTGTTCCGCGGCGCGGACTGGCTAAACGCGTCCGATTCGGACATGGTTCCCCCTGAAAGTGGTGCTGGTGCAACCAGTTCGAGCTGTGAAAGCGAAACGTGGAGCTGACTATGGTCTGAGCTGCCGCCAGATGACGACCTGGTTGCTGCGTCTGGTACGAGTGCCCGCCTTCATCGAAATGACGTCGCCGGGCGGGGCCCCCCCCCAAAAACCGCGGCCCCCCCCGGGGAGGTAATTTTGGGGGGGCCGGGGTTTGAAACAAGGAGGATATTAAAAAAAACCCGCCCC
>NZ_JAJAYI010000069.1 GCF_026786305.1 Cryobacterium sp. | reverse complement strand
GTAGGGCGGCTGGGACTTGAACCCAGGACCGACGGATTATGAGTCCGCTGCTCTAACCAGCTGAGCTACCGCCCCAAAGAGAACGACCGAACGGTCGCACCCACAGATACGTGACTACTCAGGCGTCTGCGACGAGGCGCCGTTGGTGACAAGATCGCTCACCGACTCCCCACGATACAGGCATTCGAATGTGTTCAGAGTGCGCTTGATGTCGTGCGCGGCGATGAGTTTGAGTGACTCCCGCTTCAGCTCCTCCAAGCGGTCCGGGGCGGCCGTGAGCACCACGGTCAGCTTGTCTGCCAGATCCTGCGCGTCGCTCGGCTTGAACAGGTACCCGTTCGCCTGATCGTGCACGAGGTGGGGCAGCGCCATAGCGTCGGCCGCGACAATCGGCAATCCGGAGGCCATGGCCTCCATCGTCGCGATGCTCTGCAGCTCGGCGATGGACGGCATGGCGAACACCGTGGCCCGCGAATAGGCCGCGCGCAGCTCGTCATCCGTCACATAACCGGTGAACGTCACGCGTGAGCGGATGCCGAGGGTGTCGGCCAAGTGCTGCAGGTTGCGTTTCTGATCGCCCCCGCCGACAATCTCGACCTGGGCGTCGAGGTCGGGCGACAACAACGCCGCCGCATGCAGCAGCACGTCAATCTGTTTTTCGCCGGTGACGCGACCGACGAACAGGATACGGTTCTCGCTGCGCGGCTCAAAATTCGGTGCGTAATTGTCGGCGTCGATCCCGCAGGAGATTGCGTACACCCCGGTGAGGCCCGTGTACTTCTCCAGAAACTGTGCGGCCCTCCGGGTCGGCGTGGTCACGGCTGCGGCGCGGCCGAAGGTACGTCGGGCGGCCCGCCACGCGGCCTTGATCACGCGATCCTGAAAACCGACCGGAACGAGGGAAAATTTCACCATGTTCTCGGGCATGAAGTGATTCGTGCCGACCAGGCGGATGTTGCGCTTGGCCGCTTCGATGGATACGCCACGCCCCACGTTGATGTGCGACTGAAAGTGCACGACGTCGGGGTGGAAGGAGTCGAGAATGCGTCGGCTCTCTCCGCGAATCAGCCACGGCAGGGCAAAGCGCAGCCAGTCGTGCGGATACCAGCGCCAGCTGTGCAGGCGATGCACCACCATCGGCTGGCCCTCGTGCATCTCCGTCGTGCTCCCGTGCTTTCGGGAGGCGGCTGGGGCCATGATCTGAACCTCGTGACCGCGGGCCACCAGACCAGCGGCGAGCCGCTCGGCAAATCGTGCAGCGCCATTCACATCGGGTGCAAACGTGTCGGCGGCGATGAGTACGCGAATCCGAGGCTTTCCGGTCGGCGCACTCGCCGCGCTCTCGGGCGCGTTGCCCGGGGTCGGGCTGCTCAGCACGTCGGTCGAATCTGACAAGTGGAGTGGTCCCTACGTTGGTTGGCCGGGGATCATCATCCGGCAGGAGATCTCGGGTGCGCGCAACGGAAATGACGCGGCGCATTCGAACCCTATTCTAAACCGTGCCTGCCGCGTGGTGTCCCGCACCGTGGCGGCCGAAAATTCTTCGCGCGTCAGCGGTCGAGTTGGGGGTGATAGCGCGCCAGCAGGAATACACCCCAAATGGCGATCGCCCCGGCAATGACGAACGCCACCGCTGCTGCGGGCGGTGCCTGGCTCGCCTCGCCGAGCACGACGATTCCGATTCCGACCGCGACGAGCGGGTCGACAACGGTGAGCCCGGCAATGACAAGATCGGGCGGTCCCGACGCATAGGCGTTTTGCACGAAGTAGGCCCCCAGGGCGGCGGCGAGCAACAGACCGAGCACACAGGTCAGGGTGAGCCACTCGAAGTTACCGTTCTGGGTGCGGTTGATCACAACCTTGGCGAGGGTCGCGACGAACCCGTAGAGCACCCCCGCACCGAGAATGTAGAAAATTGCCTGCGATCGGCGGCGTAGAAACCCGAAGGCGAGAGCGAAGGCCAGCAGAACGCCCGCGAGAACGATGAGGATGGTCATCAGGTTTTGGTCGGTGACCGGCTTATCGACGGCGGTGAACGCGGCCACGGTCACGAACAGGCCGACCCCTCCCACGCACATGGAGATGGCAATGATGCTCGCACGGTTGAGCTTGACCTTGCTGACTCGGGCGTTCAGAACTGCGGTGATGACGAGGGCGACCGCCCCGAGCGGCTGCACCACGATAATCGGGGCGAAGGCGAGGCTCGTGAGTTGGAACACGATGGCGAGTCCGAGCATGAGCGATCCGAACACCCAAGACGGCCGGGCGAGTAGCAAAGTCAGCTGGCGCACATTGAGCCCACCGGTCACCTCTTCGGTGTGCGCCTCGACTTTTGTGACACCGCGGTGCTGAAATTGAGCGCCGAGGGAGAGAAAAACGGCACCGACCAAAGCCAGCGGAATTCCGATGGCCTGCCGTGGATCAATGGCAATTTCTGTCGCCAGATCGGTCAGGTCAGAGGTCACTTCATGACCTTATCGACAAGCTTGCCGATATTCTGGAGAAATGGCCGTACGCGCGATAGTAATTTCAGGTGCCCCTGTTCTCCACTCCCCCGCCGCTCCCGTCGTCAATTTTGACGATAGTTTGCGCGAATTGGTGCGAGACATGTTTGAGACGATGGATGCTGCGCCCGGGGTGGGTCTTGCCGCTACGCAGGTGGGCATCGGGCTGCGCATTTTCACTTACAGCTACCAAGATGATGATGACGTGTCGTGGCGAGGCGTTGCGATCAACCCCGAACTGTGGATCACACCGGTGTCTGCCGTGCCCGTTGACGACGAGGATATCGACGAAGACGAAGGCTGCCTGTCTTTTCCGGGCGAGCGTTTTCCACTGAAACGAGCGCAGTCCGCCGTTTTGCGGGCCGTCGACGCCGAGCAGCAACCGTTTGAGATTCGAGCGGATGGCTGGCTTGCTCGCATCTTTCAGCACGAATACGACCATCTCGACGGCACGCTGTATGTCGATCGTCTCGAGCATGTCTACGCGAAGATGGCCGCCAAGGTCGAGCGCAAGAAGAGTTGGGGTGTACCCGGCCTCAGCTGGACGCCGGGCGTCGACAACCTTGAGGGCTAAACGCCCGCGTACACGTGTGCGCGGTCAGGTTCGGGCCCGCGGGCCAGCGGCGAACCGAGTGGATGCCGGGGTCACCGGGACAGGTCCACGCCGTGCACGCCGTTATGAAAGCGTAGCGATGGGAACACGGCCGACACCGAGAAGCCAAGCCCGGGAACAGTTCCGGCGTTGAACACGCCGCCAAACAGTTGGGCGCGCTCACGCATCTGGGTGATGCCGGGGCCGGCAATGCTCTCGCTGAGGGCCTTGAGGTCGTCTTCGATCGTATACGGGATGCGTGCGGCCTGTTCGTTGGTTTCTTTGCCGTCACGACGGGCTGCGGCACGGATGCCGTCATCGTCGACGAGCAGTTGCAGGCCGTCGCGGGTCCAGGTGAACGACACTCGCGCTTCGGTGCCGACGCCGCCGTGCTTGAGGGCGTTCGAGAGGGCGCTCTGCAGGATGCGGAAGATGGCGAGCTCGGAGCCGGCAGTGAGGGCGAATCGCTCGCCCGATTCGATGAAACTCACGACGAGACCGGCGTCTTGCATGACGCGAAACAGGTCGCGGGTCGACTGTGGGCCGGGCTGTGGGGCCCCGACGGTCTCGCCCTCGCGCACAATCGTCAAGACGCGACGCATGTCCGCGAGGGCTACCCGGCCGTCGTCAACGAGCGCGGTGGCGGCCCGCACGGCCGTGGAGGGGTCGCTCGCGGCGGTGTACCGGGCACCTTCGGCCCGGGTGATGAGGCGGGCGATGGTGAGCACCGCGCCATCCTGAAGCTCGCGGATGATGGCCAGACGTCCCTGCTGCTCGGCGAGGGAGAGTTCCAGTTCGATGCGCACCCGGTCGGCGGCATTACGATCGAAGACGACCCGGCGCGAGCGCAGCAGCGAGATGGTGCAGAGCACGAGAAGCGCTCCGGAGAGCACGCCGAGTGCAGGTACCAGAAGTTGCGAGAAATCCACGCGGACCGCCGTCTCTTGTGCCGAAGCCGTGGCGCACTTTGAAAATTGGGAAGGAGCTTTTTTGTCGATAGAAAAACGAACCGACAAAAAAGGCCACCCGGGGTGGAGCCCTGAGTGGCCTTTCGCTCCCCGACTTGGACTCGAACCAAGAACCTGCGCATTAACAGTGCGCTGCTCTGCCAATTGAGCTATCGAGGAATGCTTGAACAGCGTTGCTACTTTACCAAGGTTTTTTGCTGTGCCAAAACCACGACGGGTTCCGATCGGCTCTGACTGCCCGATTTGACCGGCTGACAACCCGTGCAGTCCCCGCAAAAGTGGGCCAGCAGCAGCAACTGAGCGGCCTCGTGAGCCACAAGTCGGTCGGGCGTGTCGGCCAGGGTCGCAACCGATCCCGCTCACGAGTGGATGCGGTCGGTCGCTTGTGCTTTAGCTTCCGGTCGCGGCATCCGTTTCATCGCCCGTAACGACGCTCGGCGCGTTCTCGACGACGGCGGCAGCAGCGGGAGGGTGCAAAGCGGCGGCGAGTCCCCGCACGTACGGATGCCAGGGGTCTCGAAAGACGTCTTCGAGAGTGCCGAGGCCTACCAGTACGCCCTGATGCATGACACCGATGCGGTTCGCGACCCGCTGCAGCACGGCCAGGTCGTGGCTGATCACGAGTGCCGAGAAGGAACGCTCCTGCTGCAGTTCGCTGATCAGGTCGATCACGGCGTCACGAACCAACACGTCAACACCCGCTGTCGGCTCGTCCGCGATCAACAGGGCCGGGCCGTGCACGAGCGCCCGGGCCAGCGCCACCCGCTGCCGTTGGCCGTTGGAGAGCTCGTACGGGTACAGACCGAGAACGGCCAGCGGCAAGCGCACCGCGTCGATCATGGTGGCCACTCGGGCGCCCAGGGCGCGGCGGTTGAAGCGTCGATCCCGTTCGAGCACCGGTTCGGCGACAATCTCGGCCACCGTCATGGTCGACGGCAGGGTGTCGGCGGCATCCTGGGCCAGCAGTCCAACCCCAAACGTGAGCCGGGCCAGCTCGCGCTTGCTGATGCGGCGAAGAGCGAACCCGAGCACGGTCGCCTCTCCCCCGGTGATCTGCGGACGGATACCGGGGGCGTAGCCCACAAAGGCATCGCCCGAGAGCACCCGGGCGAGGGTGCTCTTGCCGGAGCCGCTCTCACCGAGCAGCCCCACCACCTCGCCGGGCGCGATGCGCAGGGTGAACCCGTGCACCGCGACAAACGCCGGACTGGCCCCGTGCGGCGGGTACTCGATGGTTAAATCGCTCGTTTGGATCGGGGGAACAGATGCCGCGGCATGCCTCATGCGGACTAACCTGCCGCACGCAGAATGCGGAGTTGATCCCGCCGCAGTGCCTGGACGGCCGGATCGGGAACCGGCAGCGAGGCGAGCAGGCGCTGCGTGTAGGCGTCCTTCGGGGCGCCGAGCACCTCGGCACCGGTGCCTTCCTCGACCAATTTTCCCTTGTACAGCACGGCAATGCGATCGGCGAGAATGTCAACGACCGCGAGGTCGTGGCTGATGAACAGCGCCGCAAACCCAAACTCTTTCTGCAGCTCGGCGAAGAGCTCCAGCACCTTGGCCTGTACCGACACGTCAAGCGCGCTGGTCGGCTCGTCCGCGATGAGCAGGCTCGGTTCCAGCGCGAGTCCGCGAGCAAGGCTGGCCCGCTGACGCTGGCCACCGCTGAGCTCGTGCGGGTAGCGATCACCGTAGGCTCGCGGCAATTGCACCGCCTCGAGCAGTTCGTTGACCCGTTTGCGGGCTGCACCGGCATTGGCAGCGCGTCCGTGCACGACGAGCGGTTCGGCCACACACTCCGCGATCGTGAGCAGCGGGTTGAAGCTCGACGCCGGGTCTTGAAAGACGAATCCGATGTCGCTGCGCACCTTCTTGAAGGTGCGTTCCTTGAATCCGTTCATCTCGTGGCCGAGCACGGTGAGGGAACCGTCGGTCACCCGGGTGAGCCCGGCCATGGCACGGCCGATGGTGGTCTTGCCCGATCCGCTCTCGCCGACCAGGCCGAGGACCTCGCCCGAACGGATGATGAAGCTCACCCCGTCAACGGCGGTGAAACCGGGTTTTCCGAGCCGGCCCGGGTACTGAATTTTCAGGTTATCGGCGACGACGACCGGTGTCTCCACGGCCCACCCGGGTTCGCGGGCGAGTGCCCGCTCTGTGGCACGGGTGGTCCCCTGACCGACGTGCGGCACCGACCCGAGCAGGCGCTTGGTGTAGTCGTGCTGAGGGTTGGAGAACAGGGCCTGGGCCGGGGCCTCCTCGACGACCTTGCCCTCGTACATGACGACGACGCGGTCGGCGAGGTCGGCGACGACACCCATATTGTGCGTGATGAGCACGATGGCGGTGCCGAATTCGTCGCGGCAGCGGCGCAGCAGGTCGAGAATCTCGGCCTGCACGGTCACATCCAGGGCGGTGGTCGGTTCGTCGGCCACGATCAGCCCGGGATCGAGCACGAGGGCCATGGCGATAACGACGCGTTGCTTCTGACCACCGGAGAACTGGTGCGGGTAGTAGTCGACGCGGCTCTCCGGGTCGGGAATGCCGACCCGGCCCAGAATCTCAATCGCCTTGGCGCGGGCTTCCCGGCGGCTGAATTCGCCGTGGGCACGAATTCCTTCGGCTATCTGCCAGCCGACGGTATACACGGGGTTCAATGCGGTAGACGGCTCTTGGAAGACCATGGAAACATCTGTTCCCCGCAGCTGGCGCAGTTTCTGCTTGCTGACGGCGAGAACGTCGTTAGAGTTCGCGCCGTCCTTGCTGCTGAGGATCACGGCGCCGTGGGCGGTCGCCGTCTCTGGAAGCAGACCGAGGATGGTCTTCGCGGTGACGGTCTTGCCACTGCCGCTCTCACCCACGATCGCGAGCACCTCGCCGGGGGCCACGCGCAGCGTGACGCCGTCGACGGCCTTGACCGCGCCGCCGTCGGTGGCAAAAGTCACATTGAGGTTTTCGATGCGTACGACGTCGGGTAGGGAGTGAGCGCTCATTATTTGGCCTCGAATGGGTCGTCGATCGGGTGCGGGTCGTACGCGGGCAGGTCGGCTTCGAGCCCGTCAATGCCACCGGGGCCGGCGGCCAGGGTTCCACCGGGAACGACACTGGTCGCGGCGACGACGCCGGCGGTTTTGCCGGGGGCGCGGCGGCTGCGCAGGCGCGGGTCGGCGAGGTCGTTGAGGCTTTCTCCCACGAGGGTGATGCCGAGAACCACGAGAACGATGGCGAGTCCGGGGAACAGGCTGGTCCACCAGATGCCGCTTGAGACGTCGGAAAGCGACTTATTCAGGTCGTAACCCCACTCGGCCGCTGAGGACGGTTCAATCCCGAAGCCAATGAAGCCAAGACCGGCAAGGGTCAGAACCGCCTCTGACGCATTCAGCGTGAAGATGAGCGGCAGTGTGCGAGTGGCGTTGCGCAACACGTGACGGAACATGATGCGTGCGTTGCTTGCTCCGAGAACCCGGGCCGACTCAACGTAGGCCTCCGCCTTGATGCGCACGGTTTCGGCGCGAATCACACGAAAGTACTGCGGAATGAACACGACGGTGATCGAGATCGATGCCGCGAGGATGCCGCCGATGAGGTCGGAGCGACCGCCCGAGATGACGATGCCCATAACGATTGCGAGCAGCAGCGCCGGAAAGGCGTAGACGGCGTCGCACACGACCACGAGCACGCGGTCGAGCCAGCCTCCGAAGTAGCCAGAGACGAGGCCGAGGGCCACGCCGGCGAAGATGGAGAGGAGGACGGCGACGATCATCACGGTGATGGCGGTCTGGGAACCCCAGATGACGCGCGAGAGAACGTCGTAGCCGCCGACGGTGGTGCCAAGCAGATGTTCGCCGCTCGGTGCCCGCTGGGCCCCGAACAGCCCGTTGTCACCGCGTAGCTGGCTGAAGCCGTACGGCGCGAGCAGCGGGGCGAAGATCGCGGTCAGAATGAAGATGCCGGTGATGATGAGGCCGACCACGAGCATGCCCCGTTGCAGGCCAATGCTCTGGCGAAGCTGGTGTACAACGGGAAGCCGGGTCCACAGCGGTGGTTTGGTCGCGCGGGTGGATTCTGCAGTGAGCGATGTCATGGCTAGTACCTCACTCTCGGGTCGATGAGCGCGGCAATGATGTCCACGATGAAGTTGGACAAGGCAACAATCACGGCGAGAAGCGCCACGATTCCCTGCACGGCCACGAAGTCGCGGGCCTTGATGAATTCGATGAGCATAAACCCGAGGCCCTGCCACTCAAATGTGGTTTCGGTCAACACAGCACCACCGAGCAGGAGGGCAATCTGCAGCCCAATGACGGTGATGATGGGAATGAGGGCGGGTCGGTAGGCGTGCTTGCTGACCAGACGAAACTCGTTGACACCACGCGAGCGGGCAGCATTCACGTAATCGGTGCCCAACGTACCGATGACATTCGTTCGCACCAGCCGAAGGAACACGCCGGCGGTGAGCAGGCCGAGGGCAAGGGCGGGCAGCACAGCGTGCATGAGAACGTCGCCAAGCACGGCAGGGTCTCCCGTCTGGAGAGCATCGATCGTGTAGATGCCCGTTGGACTAGGCAACGACTGCAGTTGCAGCTCAGACCCGATCGTGGATCGACCGGCAACGGGGAGAACCTTGAGCCACACGGCGAAAACCAGTTTCAGCAGCAGGCCGGCAAAGAAGACCGGGGTCGCGTAGCAGAGAATGGCGAAGACGCGGAGTGCGGCATCGGGCGCCTTGTCGCGCCAGTACGCGGCGACCATGCCGAGGGGAATACCGATCACGAAAGCGACGATGAGCGCGTAGAACACGAGCTCGGCGGTCGCGGACCCGTAGGTCAGGAGCACTTCGGACACCGGCCGGTTGGTACTGATTGTCGTACCGAAGTTACCGGTGAAAACCTGACCGAGGTACTCGAAGTACTGCACGATAATCGGCCGGTCGTACCCGGCCGCTTGAATGCGTTCCGCAAGCTGGTCGGGAGGTAACTTCGCGCCAAGAGCGGCCGTGATGGGGTCCCCCGTGGTGCGCATCAACCAGAACACCATCGACACCAGGATGAAGATCGTGGGAAAGATGAGCAGGAACCGGACGAGCAGATACCGACCGATTCCGCCACCCGGGCTGGTCTTCTTCTTCGAAACACGTCCGCCGACGGGGGCGGATGGCTTCACGGCCACAGCGGTCATAACTACCTCACGATTGCAAAAAAGAATCGGGGGCATCCAGCCTGGTGCTTAGCTGGACGCCCCCGGAGTTCAAACTAGAGAAAATTCTAGTCGCTCAACTGCTCAACCCTTGGAAAGGGCGCCGTAGCGGAACTTGAAGGACGCGTCGAGAGTGTCTTTGGTACCCGTGACGCCCGTTCCGGTGATAGCGATCTGCGAACCCTGCAGGAGCGGAATCGTGGGCAGATCGGCCGCAACCTTGTTCTGGATCTCTTCGATCATCGCGGTACGCGCCGCAGCGTCGCCGGTGACGGCCTGCTCGGTGACCAGGTCGATGACTTCCTGGTTCTCGTAGTGAATCTTCAGAAAGCTGTCCTTGCCGAAGAACGGGTTCAGGTAATTGTCGGCGTCGGAGTAGTCCGGAAACCAGCCAAGCTGAAAGATCGGGTACAGGTCAAGAACCCGATCCTTGGAGTACTGCACGTACTCGGTGGACTGCAGGTTGACCGAGAACAGGTCGGAGGACTCAAGCTGGTTCTTGATCAGGGCGTACTCATCGCTCGAACCGGGTCCGTAGTGATCGGTGTTGTACTGCAGGTTCAGAACGACCGGCGTTGTGATGCCGGCAGCGTCCAGGGCGGCCTTCGCCTTGTCCACATCCGGGCCGCCTTTGCCATCGCCGTAGAGGCCCTTGAGCGACTCATTGGCACCGGTCAGACCGTCAGGAACGTAGGAGAACAGCGTCGAGTAGCTGCCCTTATAAACCTGATCGGCCAGTTCGGCACGATCAACGACATCAGCAACAGCGGCCCGCACGGCGAGGGCCTTGGCCGGGTCTGCCTCGGCGGTGGTGGCACCGAACGGCTGGGTGTTGAAGTTGAAGGTGAGGTAGCGAATTTCGCCACCGGGGCCGTCAACAACCTTGACCTTATCGTTGCCGCGCAGGTCATCGATGTCGGTCGCCGACAGGCTGCGCCATGCGACGTCGATTTGGCCTTCCTGAATGTCGAGCTTCAGGTTTGAGGCATCGGTGTAGTACTTCACGTTGATGTTCTCGGTCTTCGCCGGACCGAGCAAGCCCTGGTAGCCCGCGTACGCCTTGTAGGCGAGGAGACTGTTGAAGTTGTAGGTGGTGAGCTCGTACTGCCCAGCAAATGCCTGTGCCTTGACGATGTCTTCGTCCGGCGTGATGGCATCGGCCGAGAACGTGTCCTCGTCGACGATGGCCGCGGCAGGGCTGGAGAGAATCTGAGGAAAGACCTGGTCGTTCGCTGCCTTCAGCGTGAAAACCACTGTCGTGTCATCCGGGGCTGCGACGCTGTCGAGGTTGTAGAGCAGCACGGCCGGGCCGCTGGCGTCGTTGATTGCGACCTGCCGGTCAAAGCTGAACTTGACGTCAGACGAGGTCAGTGCTTTTCCGTTGGCCCACTTGAGGTCAGGCTTGAGGGTGACCGTGTACTCGGTCGGCGAGGTGAATTCCGCCTTGGTTGCGATGTCGGGCTCGACGTCTGACGTGCCGTACGGACTGTTCATCAGAAATGGGAAGACCTGGGTCTGCACGGCGAAGGAACCTGCGTCGTAGGACCCGGCCGGGTCAAGCACGGTGATCTTGTCGGTGGTACCGACCGTGATCGTACTGCTGGAGGTCGTAGTGGAACCGCCCGCGGAGCAGCCGGCCAGAACGAGCGCCGCAGCGGCCAGTCCGGCTGTGGCAGCGAGAGCGCGCTTGCCGTTGGTGAATGCGGATGTCATATCCGTCGTCCTCTTCCTGTAGAAGTCTCATGACCAGGAGAACCCGAAAGGGGCGCAGCTGTTCATTGCTGTAAGGAAAGAATTAGCACAGAATTCGCAGACAGCCACGATCAGCCGCAGCTTCTTTACATATCTGCAACAAACTCGGGCTCATGTGTTGCAGTTTGGGTGACCCGCTCAAACATCGGTGTCGCGCACGACCGCGAAAAAGCCGGTGACGGCCTCATTCGTCACGGAGGGCGCGGCGCTCGGCCTCGATCCGCACGAGCTCGCGCTGCAGGGTGCGGTACATTTCGGTGTCGCTGGCATCCGCGCGCTGGAGGCGACCGAGCAACTCGGCTTTCAGCCGGAGCAGGTCTTTGTCAATGAGCACGATCGTGATGTCGCGCACGTAGCGGGCGACGTCTTTCTCGGTGCGCTCCGGCAGGTTCGCCATAGCGAGTTCCTGTACGAGGTTCTTGAAAGTGTTCGGCACCTCGGCGACAACCCGCTCGAGCCAGTCGGGCGCTTCGAAGTGCGCAAGACTCGCCGCGATTGCGTCGCGCACGACCGCGAGCGAGGTGTTTGTAAAGGATGTCTGCACCGCGCTGTCAAGAATGTCCCGCCCGATGAGTGCAGGTCGCTGCAGCATGGCCATGAGGCCGTCACGCTCGAGCCGGGTGACCGGGTCGGTGGGCAACTCGACCAGCGAGAATGGGCGTTCGACCGGGGCTTCGACCGCGCCGGCATGGCGGGGCGCGTTCGGTCCGCCGTTCGCTGAGGAGCGCGCACCGGACTGGGCGTTAAACACCGCTTTGCCGACCTCGCCCATGTCAACGCCGAGCATGCGGGCGAGCTCGCGGGTGTACCCGGGGCGCAGCACGGGGTCGCGAATATCGCCGACGACGGGGGCGGCGGCACGCAGAGCGGCCGTGCGGCCCTCGACGGTGTCGAGGTTGTACTGGGAGAGAATCTGGCGAATCATGAATTCGAACATCGGCTTCTTCGAGTCGACCAGCCGCCGTACGGCGTCGTCGCCGCGTTGCAGGCGCAGGTCGCAGGGGTCGAGCCCTTCCGGGCCAACCGCAACGTAAGTCTGCGCGGAGAAACGCTGCTCTTCGCTGAAAGCGCGCATGGCGGCCTTCTGGCCTGCGGCATCGGGGTCGAAGGTGAAGACGACTTCGCCAACGCCGGAGTCGTCACCCAGCACGCGCCGCAGCACCTTGATGTGATCGACACCGAACGAGGTACCGCAGGTGGCGACGGCCGTGGTGATGCCGGCCAGGTGGCACGCCATCACATCGGTGTAGCCCTCGACCACCACGACCTGGTGGCTGCGCGAGATGTCGCGTTTGGCGAGGTCGAGGCCATACAGCACCTGCGCCTTGTGGTAGACCGGCGACTCCGGGGTGTTGAGGTATTTGGGGCCCTTGTCGTCGTCGAGCAGTTTGCGGGCCCCGAAACCGATGGTCTGCCCGGTGATGTCGCGAATCGGCCAGACCAAACGGCCGCGAAAGCGATCGTAGATGCCACGGTCACCGCTCGAGACCAAACCGGAGAGGGTCAGTTCCTCGGTGGTGAAACCTCGCCCACGCAGGTGGTTGGTCAGCTCGTCCCAACTTTTCGGTGCGAACCCGACACCGAATCGGGTGGCTGACGCGGCATCGAATCCGCGCTGACCGAGGAAGGCCCGGCCGATCTCGGCGCCGGCGCTACCGAGCTGGTCGATGAAGAAATCGGATGCCGTCTGGTTGGCCGCGAGCAGGCGTGCGCGATTGCCATGATCGGGGGCCGCTCCGGAGCCGTCTTCGTAGTGCAGGTCGAGGCCGACCCGGCCGGCCAGGCGTTCGACGGCCTCGCTGAAGCTGACGTGGTCCATCTTTTGCAGAAACGAGTACACGTCGCCGCTCTCTCCACAGCCGAAGCAGTGGTAGAACCCGACCTGCGGACGCACGTGAAAGCTGGGGCTGCGTTCGTCGTGGAAGGGGCACAGGCCCTTCATCGATCCGACGCCGGCTGACTTCAGCGTGACGTAATCGCCAATGATGTCGGCGATATTGGAACGGGCCTTGACCTCTTCGATGTCACTTTGTCGAATCAGTCCAGCCATGGGTAAATTCTATCGTCTCGATGCGCCGGGCTCGGCGCGAGCTCGCCGGGCCCATCATCGAAGCGCGGGCCCATGCTCTAATCTGGGCCCACGCTCCGGGCACGGGCACGGAACGTGGAGGGGAAGTAGGTGGCTAGCCCTGAACGAGGCGCTCGTACCAAGCCAGAGCGGACTGGTCAGTCAGGCTCGCGATCTGGTCGACGATGACGCGCTTGCGGGCGGCATCGTCGGAGGCAGCACGCCAGTCTTCGCGAAAACCGGGGTCGAGATGCTCGTCGCCGGACTGGTGCAGCGTCTCGGCCAGCAGGGTGAGCACCTGCCGTTGCTGCACGTAGATGGGTTTGCGGGTGTTGCGGGTCATGACGAAGGCGGCGACGATGCCCTTGAGTACCGAGATTTCGGCCTGGATCTCACGAGGCACGATCACGTTGGCGCCGAAGCGCAGCATGCTGGCGCCGGGATGCGCCTCCTTGGTGGCGTGCACCGCGGCACCGCTGAAACGGCCGATGAGCTGGCTCGTCAGGTTCTTCAGGTGACCCTGGTCGCGGCGTCCGGCGGTCCAGGACTCCATCCAGACATCGAGGGAGTCGAGCCGGTTGAACGCGGTCGCGAGGTCCTCGGCACTGGTTACATCGCCAACCCATTCCGACATGGTCGCCAGGAGTTCGTCGTGGTTGCTGCGGCTGCTCAGGGCCGCCACGTCGACGTAGCCGTTGACGATGGCGTCTTCGAAGTCATGCACGCTGTAGGCGATGTCGTCGGAGAGGTCCATCACCTGGGCTTCGACGCAGAGCTGGCGGTCGGGCGCACCCTTTCGAAGCCACTCGAAGGCGGCCATGTCGTCGTGGTAGAAACCGAACTTGGCGCGCCCACTCGGGTCATAGACCGAGGAGCCTTCGGGCCAGGGATACTTACAGCTCGCGTCGAGGCTCGCACGGGTGAGGTTGAGACCGTAGCTGTGACCGTCGGGTCCGAACACCTTGGGCTCCAGCCGGGTGAGCAGACGCAGGGTCTGGGCGTTGCCCTCGAAACCGCCGATGTCGTCGGACCAGAGGCTGAGCGCCTTTTCGCCGTTGTGGCCGAACGGCGGATGCCCGATGTCGTGCGCGAGGCAGGCGGTGTCAACGATGTCGGGGTCAACGTTGAGGCGCGATGCGATCTCCCGCCCGACCTGAGCGACCTCGAGCGAGTGGGTCAGACGGTTGCGGGCAAAATCGAGCCCCGCCGTGGGGCTGAGCACCTGCGTTTTCGCTGCGAGACGGCGCAGTGCGCTCGAGTGCAACAGACGCGCACGGTCCCGGGCGAAATCACTGCGCCGCGAATAATGCTCTTCAGGAAACCAGCGGGCCTCGTCGATCTCGCTGTATCCGGTCTGGTTAGCCACCGCTGGTGTCCCCTTCGCCCTCGGTCAAGTTCAATCGTTGCGCGCCGACGAGATCCTGCGACTCGAGCCAGTGCTCGGGCAACGACGGTTTCTTCGGTGTTCCTGCACGACCGCGTGGCCCTTCGACGTCAGCACCCGGGTAGGGCAATGAGGCGTCGAGGGTGCCGAGCAGGTCGTCGAGCTGCGCGAGTGATTGCACCATGGCGAGGCTCGCTCGCAGGTCGCCGCCCACCGGGTAGCCCTTGAAATACCAGGCGACGTGCTTGCGAATATCGCGGCAGGCGCGGTCTTGACTGTCGAAGTATTCGGTGAGCAGTTCGGCGTGGCGGCGAAAGGCGTTGATGACCTGACCGAGGCCGGGTTCGGCTTTGAGTTCCTGCCCGCGGAACGCTGCGGCGAGGTCTCCGAACAGCCAGGGGCGGCCCAAACACCCGCGTCCGACAACGACACCGTCGCAGCCGGTTTCACGCACCATGCGCAGGGCGTCGTCGGCCGACCAGATGTCGCCGTTGCCGAGCACCGGAACGTCGCTGATGGCGTTCTTGAGCTTTTCGATGGCGGACCAGTCGGCGTGGCCGGAGTAGAACTCGGCGGCCGTGCGACCATGAAGAGCAATGGATGCGACCCCAGCTCCGGCGGCGGCCTTACCCGCTTCGAGATAGGTGAGGTGGTCGGCGTCGATCCCCTTGCGCATTTTCACGGTCAGCGGAACCGAGCCGGCCGCGGTGACGGCGGCATCGATGATCTGACGGAACAGGCCGATCTTCCAAGGCAGGGCCGCTCCCCCGCCCTTGCGCGTGACCTTGGGCACCGGGCAGCCGAAGTTGAGGTCGATGTGGTCGGCGCGGTCTTCGGCGACGAGCATGGTCACGGCTTCGGAGACCGTCTTCGGGTCGACGCCGTAGAGCTGAATGGAACGAGTGGTTTCGCTCTCGTGGTGGGTGATCAGCCGCATCGTCTCGGTATTGCGTTCGACGAGGGCCCGGGAGGTGATCATTTCGCTCACGAACAGTCCGGCACCGTATTCGCGGCACAGCCGACGGAATGCCGTGTTCGTGATGCCGGCCATTGGCGCGAGCACCACGGGCACATCGAGCGTGAGCGGGCCGATCGTCAGCGGTCCGATCGGCGCCAGCTGGTCGACAGTGGGGGTGGATGCAGTCATGTTGCGTCAATTCTCCCAGAAAGCGTGGGATCCGCGAACCGGCCGGGCGGTCGCGTGGGCGGCGCACAAAAGCGCACCTGCCGGGGCGGTCGAGCTGGCCGTGCGACAGCTGCGCTTTCGTGGAATAGAGATCGGTTATTAGCTGCAGCAGCCGCCGCCGCAGCAGGAACCCGCGGCTTCGTCGGTTGCCGTGTCAGCGCTCAGAAGTTCGATGGTGGGACGGCCGCCAGCATCGGTGAAGACGGGTGGGGTGGTAATGGTGTCGCTCATGGGTGTTCTCCTGATCAATAGGGTGAAGGGGATGCGGCCGACTACGTGTGTAGTCAGGCTACGCGAGTTCGCTGGGTATCGCTGCTACGCCGAGGCCCCGTCGTCCAAACCGTCGGCCGAACCGTCGGCCGAACGGTCGGCCGAACGGTCGGCGCTGGCCTGGCCGAGAGCCTGAGCGAACGCGGTCGGATCCTGCGCGCCGGAGATGCCGTAGCGGCCGTCGATCACGAAAAACGGAACGCCCTGGATTCCGTAAGCGCCGGCCTGCGCCACGTCGGCCTTGACCGCGGCGAGGTACTCGTGCGCGTTGAGCGACCGCACCACATCGGCGCGGTCGAGTCCGATCTCGGCGGCGAGGTCGGCGAGGTCCTCGACCCGACCGACGTGGCGGCCGTCGATGAAGTAGGCCTTGAGCAGGCGTTCCATCATGTCGAGCTGGCGACCCTGGGCCTTGGCATAGTGCAGCAGCTCGTGCGAAATGACCGTGTTGGTCTGATGCACCGAGTCGTAGTCGTAGTCGAGGCCGACGCTCGCGGCGATCGCGGTAACGTTCTCGAGCATCGTCTGAACCTGATCGACGGGCATGCCCTTGCGCTGGCTCAGGTAGTCGACGGCGTTGTCGACGAATTCGACCGGGGTATCGGGTGAGAGTTCGAAGCTGTGGTACTCGACCTCGACGCGCCCGTCAAACATCGCCACGCCGGTCTCAAACTTGCGTTTTCCGATGTAGCACCAGGGGCACTGCACGTCAGACCAGATGTCGACCTTGATCGGGTCGGTGTTCGTGGATGCGGTTGTCTCGGTTGCAGTCGTGTCAGTCACTCTCGTCCCAACGGGGACCCGAGCGTTCGTATTCCCCGTTCGGAATATTTGGAGGCGCCTCAGGGCGTGGGAGCATCGACCGCGCCGCCGTAGCGCCGGTTGCGGGAGGCATAGAGCTCGACCGCGTGCCAGAGGTCGACCCGGGTGAAGTCCGGCCACAGTGTGTCCAGAAAGACCATTTCGGCGTAGGCGCTTTGCCAGAGGAGAAAGTTGCTGGTGCGCTGCTCCCCCGAGCTGCGCACGAACAGGTCGACGTCGGGCAGGTCCGGCACGTACAACTGCTTCGCAATGGCCTTCTCGGTGATGCCCGACGGCTTCAGCCTGCCCGCGGCTACGTCTACGGCCAGCGCGCGCACGGCATCCGTTATTTCCGTGCGACCGCCGTAATTCACACACATGGTGAGCGTGAGCACGTCGTTGCCCGCGGTGAGCCGCTCGGCAAATTGCAGTTCGTTGATAACGGATGCCCACAGTTTCGGCTTGCGCCCGGCCCACAGCACCCGCACGCCCCAGTCGTTGAGCTGATCGCGGCGACGATGAAGAACGTCGCGATTGAAGCCCATGAGAAAACGCACCTCATCGGGTGAACGCTTCCAATTCTCAGTGGAGAAGGCATAGACACTGAGGTGCTTGACGCCGATCTGGATGGCGCCGGCGACGACGTCGAGCAGGGCGGCCTCGCCGGCCTTATGCCCCTCGATGCGGGTGAGGCCCTTCTCGTTGGCCCAGCGGCCGTTGCCGTCCATAACGACGGCGACGTGCTCGGGCACGACTCTGCGGGGCAGTTCGGGTGGATACAGGCCCGTCCAGTCCAGCGGTTTGAACGGCACGGCATCCTTGTGCGTGAACCCTGTGTGGCCAAACAGCCGAGCCATCATCGGGCGACGTGTTCCAGGGAGCGAAGCCCGCGACCCAGGTGCCACTGCGTGTAAGCGGCGACGACGCCGGCCGCCTGGCTCTGCGTGCGTTCGGGCATCGCCGCGGCGTGCTCCCAATCGCCGGTGAGCAGCGCGCTCAGCAGGCCGATCGTCGCCGCGTCGAGCCGGGGCGAACCGGGTGGGGCGCAGGCGTCGCAGACGATGCCGCCGAGCTGCACCACCATGGCGCTGTGCTGTTCAACTGCGCCGTGCTGCCCAACTGCGCCGCACCGAGCGCAATCCTGAAAGCTCGGCGCCCACCCGGCCATCGATACGGCGCGCAGTAAATACGAGTTGAGGGTGAGGTGGGAGCCGTGCTCTTGGCGGGACAGCGACCGCAGCGCGCCGACCAGCAGCAGGTATTGCTGCAGCGACCCTTCCGATTCGGTGAGTTTGTCGGCGGTTTCCACCATGACGCTCGCGGCAGTGTAGCTGCCGTAGTCGGCGGTGATCAGGGCGCCGTACGAGCCAAGCGACTCGGCCTGCGTGATGATGTCGAGGCTGCGACCCTCGTAGAGCTGCACGTCGGCGACCATGAAGGGTTCGAGCCGAGCACCGAATTTGGAGCCGGTGCGCCGCACGCCCTTGGCGACTGCACGCACCTTGCCGTGCTTTCGCGTGAGCATGGTGACGATGCGGTCGGCTTCACCCAGCTTGTGGGTGCGCAGCACGACGGCTTCATCTCGATAGACAGGCACAGGTAATTATCCCACCCCGCCGCGGTAGATGTGGTCACGGCGTGGCGGCCCGAAGAACCGGCTGACGGTGTTGCTGACATTTTGTCACTAGTCTCGCCTGGCTCTGGTTTTTCGGGCCGGACGGGGGGAGACTTGGGGGTACTCGTCCCCATGGTATGGAGGTTTTCATGAAACCAGTCCAGGGCAGCCTGCCCGACATTATGCCCGTGCTCTCGCGTGGCAAGCACCGCACTCCCAAGAGCGGTGGCTGCTTCATGGAATTCGCCTCCTACCTCGCTGGCGAGTCCTGGAGCGACCACCCCGCTTGCACCCATCCGGTGCTCGCCTCGCTGGCTCGCATGGTCAACGACTGCAGCTCCGACGACGCCCGGTCGCGGCTCACGCTGCTGATCCCGTCGGTGATCGGCCTGACCGGTTCCGATAAGCGCGTGGAGGTCGCTGTCGCGCTGCGTGCCGGGTGCGAAGCGCTGCCGGTGGCGAGCCTGGAACGGCAGCGCGCACTCGCCGTGGGGGTTCTGACCTGCGAGCGAAGCGCATCCGTTCTTGATCCGGCGCTCGCCCTGCGGGTGCGCCCCCTCGTTCGGGCCGCCCTCGACGAAGCTCCCGATGCCGAACGCTGGGCCCGTAACTTCATCGGGAGCGTGCATTCCTGGTCGCACACCAAGTTCACGCCGCGCACCGCCGACACGATCATCCGCGTCGCCGTGCAGGGCATCGGTGAGGCCTGCGTCGCCGACCCGGACGCTCGGTTGTATACCCTGCTTGATCACGCGATCGACGATTGCAAGGCCCTGCTGGGTGCGCGCACGACGAACCGAACGGTGCACCTGCCCGTCCTGGCCTGATCGTCAGCCCCTTGACCGCACCCGGATGGTGCAACGAAAGCCCAGACCCTCAGTGACGAGTCTGGGCTTTCGTGTGTGCTGCGCCTAACGGATGCTGCGGCGTTAAACGGCGGCCAGTTCCAGGTCGCCGACCTCGGCACGGATGCCACGGTTGACCGCGGAGACAACCGCCTTGAGCGATGCGGTGGAGATGTCCGCGTCGATGCCGACGCCCCAGTAACGCTTTCCGTTCACGTCGAGCTCAACATAGGCGGCGGCCTGTGCGTCACCGCCGGCCGAGAGCGCGTGCTCCACGTAGTCGTACAGAGTGATCGCGATGCCGCGCTCGGCCATCACGCCGAGGAACGCGTTGATCGGACCGTTGCCCGACCCGGTCACCGGTGCCACGATGTCGCCGTCGCGCAGTTCGACGGAGAGGTCGACGGTACCGGACAGATCGCTTGAGGTGCGGGTGGAGTGCAGTTCGAAGCGTCCCCACTTGGCCTCGGGATTCTTGATCGTGGCCGGCAGGTACTCATCGTTGAAGATGTCCCAGATCTGCTCGCTCGTCACCTCGCCGCCCTCGGCATCGGTTTTGGCCTGCACGACGCCGGAGAACTCGATCTGCAGCTTGCGCGGCAGGTCGAGGGCGTGGTCGGTTTTGAGCAGGTAGGCGACGCCGCCCTTGCCGGACTGCGAGTTGACCCGGATCACAGCCTCGTAACTGCGGCCGAGGTCCTTTGGGTCGATCGGCAGGTAGGGAACAGCCCAGACCAGGTCGTTGACGGTGCAGCCCCGCTTGGCGGCGTCGGCATCCATGGCCTCGAAGCCTTTTTTGATGGCGTCCTGGTGCGATCCGCTGAACGCGGTGAAGACCAGGTCTCCGGCCCACGGGTTGCGTTCGGGTACCGGCAGCTGGTTGCAGTACTCCGCGGTGCGCTTGATCTCGTCGATGTTGCTGAAGTCGATCTGCGGGTCGATACCCTGCGTAAACAGGTTGATACCAAGAGCGACGAGGTCCACGTTGCCGGTGCGCTCCCCGTTGCCGAACAAGCAGCCCTCGATGCGGTCTGCACCGGCCAGATAGCCGAGCTCCGCGGCGGCGATCGCGGTTCCACGGTCGTTGTGCGGGTGCAACGAGATGAGAATGTTTTCGCGCTGGGCCAGGTGAGCGCTCATCCACTCAATGGAGTCCGCGTACACGTTCGGTGTGGCCATTTCAACGGTGGCCGGCAGGTTGACGATGACCTTGCGTTCCGGGGTGGGCGCCAGAACCTCGACGACCTGGTTGGTGATGTCGACGGCGAAATCGAGCTCGGTGCCGGTGAAGCTCTCCGGAGAGTACTCGTAGTAGATGGTCGTGCCGGGAATGGTCGCTTCCAGCTGCTTGCAGAGGCGCGCGCCGAACAGGGCCAGGTCGATGATCCCCTGCTTCTGCTCGCGGAACACGACCTCGCGCTGCAAAATGCTCGTGGAGTTGTAGAAGTGCACGATGGCCTGCTTGGCACCCGAGATGGACTCGTAGGTGCGCTTGATCAAATGCTCACGAGCCTGCGTGAGTACCTGGATGGTGACATCGTCGGGAATGGCGTTCTCGTCGATGAGGCTGCGCACGAAGTCGAAGTCGGTCTGGCTCGCCGAGGGGAACCCCACCTCGATCTCCTTGTAGCCCATGCGTACCAGCAGATCAAACATGATGCGCTTGCGCTCGGGGCTCATCGGATCGATGAGCGACTGATTGCCGTCCCGCAGGTCGACCGCGCACCAACGCGGGGCAACCGTGATGTGCTTGCTCGGCCAGGTGCGTTCGGGCAGGTCAACGGCGAACTGCTCGTGGTACGGGCGGTAGCGGTGGATCGGCAGTATGGATGCGGTCTGATTGTTCTTCATGGTCCTGTTTCCTCGTGGGTGTCGTACAGCCAACGACGAACTCCGCGACGAGGGAGGCCTTTAGATTAGGACTCGTCGCGGCAGCTAAGGAAGAGCGCACCGTTCAACACGGGTTCAGGCTAGCACCGTTTGGCCGCGCTGATACCACGGGTTGCTGCCGCCCATCTGCCAGCGGATGCTACTGGCCGCGTCCGCGCATCAGGGTCACGACGTCGCGCATCGAGAGGCTTGGCAGGTAGGCCTTCGCCAGCGCCAGCCCGATCTCCGGAAGTTCGACCGGGTCGGGGAAGGCCATGAAAACGGGGGCAAACTCCGGCTGGAATTTGCGTTTGAACAGCAGCAGCGACCGAAATCCGTAGACCGGTTCAAGCGTACGACCGAGATAGTCCAGCAGGCGGTCTGCGACGCCGCCCTGCCGTGGCCCGGAGGATTGGGCGAGCGGTGCTACGGACAGGCTGAGAAACTGAATCTGCGCGGTCTCCTGCATCCGCTCCGCCGTTTGTGCGATCAAAAACTCCATCACACCGTTGATGCTGTCTGGCCGACGCCGCATGAAGTCCAGGGTCCAGCCGACTATGACTCCCTCCCGGTAGGTTGGCAGCCAGCTGGTCACGGCGTGCACGCGGTCTGCGCTGTCGACGGCGAGCATGAGGCGCACGGCGGGGTCACGCAGTTCGTCGAGGCCACCGAGGGTGAACCCCAGTTCGGGGAGTTCCTTCTCTTGAACCCACTGCTCCGAGATCTCCGCGATTTGGGTCGTCGCCGCCAGTGACAGCGCCCGGTAACTGGTCCAGATCGCCCGCACGCCGGCGCGGTCGGCACGATTGATCGACGTGCGGATGTCCTGCCACTTTTTTCCCGTGGTGCTCCAGCTGCTCGGGCGCAGCAGCGTCTCCTCCCCCACCTGCATGGTGTGCCAGCCCATCGCGTCGAATACGGGGTGCCAACTCTCGTGCAGGCTGTAGAACACCGGCACCCAGCCGCGGTCATCGCACATCCGGGCGAAGGATGCGACAGCGTCGGACGCCTCAGAAGATGGTCCGACCGGTTCTGACGTGGTGATGGCGATGCTGTTCACGACGCGGTAGGCGATCGCGGTGCGTCCGCTCGCGGTGAACCACAGGGAGTTGCCGGTCCACGTGGTCATGAACCCGAGCGATCCGCCGCCATGGGCGGACAGCAGGGTGCGCAGCCGCGCCGGCGAGTCGGCGGTCGGCCCGACGGCGGCGCTCTGCAGGCAGACGATCGCTCCAACGAAAACGACGATCCAGAAGACAGCACCGACTCCGTCGTACAGGGCGGTGGCGAGGGGGTCGGTCGGAAGGAACGACACCCGTTCCAGACGCAGGAAGCCGACCGGAATGAATCGTTCGGGAACATCCGCCAGCAAGTCGAGCAGGCTGACCGCGGGCCGAAAATGGTCGCGAAGCAGCCAGCCGACACCGACATAGAACGGGACGAGGGCGGCGAAGCTGCCGAGGGTGACCAGGAGAAACCGCCGCCGCTGGCCGGCGCGGGAGTAGACCGGAAAGCGGCGCAGGTTGCCGAGGATGACGAGGGCCACGGCGAGGGGAATGAGCACCGAGACCACGAGGATGAGCGTGACCTCCCAGTACCGGCCGGACTGCCATTGCCAGACGTAGGCCTGCCCGGAAAGGGGCAACAGCCCGTAATACCAGGCGGCGAGCAGGGCGAGCCCGGTGTTGATCGTGATGGCGAGCCACGCGGCGAACCGTCGACCGCGGGCGAGCCCGACAGCGGCAACGACGAGGGTGAGCAGAGGCAGCAGGCTCACCAGTACCGGCCCGGCCCCGCCGATGCGTTCGAGGCTGAGTTCCTGCACGCACTGCCGGGTCACGTCACCGAGCAGGCAGCGGTCAACGACCTCCCCCGCCGTCGGTACGTCCTGGGAGAACAGCAGGCCAAGCGGTGCGAGCAGACCGAACCTTGCCCCTGAGAAGATGGTGATGACCGGGCCGACGGCGACCATGCCGACAATGGCGGCCAGCAGGGTGCGGGTTTCGTGGTCGGAACTGCGCCGCCACGACGTGACACGGAGTGTCGGGCGAAACAGCCAGCCCACACCGAGCCCGACCGCCACGGCCAGCATCCGATAGAGGTCGGAGGGCTGGCCGGAATACAGCACGAGCACGAGCACCGTCGACAGCCCCAGCACGCGGATGCGGCGACGCCAGAGCGGCCCGACGAAGTAACTGGCCGCCATAGCGCTGCCAAAGATGGGGGTGAAAGGGTCGATCGCCCACAACTCGCTCACACCGCGCGACCACATCTCCCCGCCCGCCACACCGAGGTACTGGGCACCGAGGCCGATCGTCGCACCGAGAATCGCCGTTGCCAGAAAGGCGATCACGGTGCGCCGGGTGCCCATCAGCCGCTCGGCGAAACCCAGTAGGATCACAGCGCCGGCCAGCGCCAGCACCAGTTCGGCGCCGTTGTCGACGAAGAACGTTGAGGTGAGCGGCGACCACCAGTGACCGAGTTCGATGACCGACTCGTAGCCGGTGCCGAAGAGAAGACGGATGTCTCGAGACGGCCCCGAGATCACCCCGCTGACCAGCGCGACGACGAGTAGGGACCCGGCGTAGGCGAGGGCGAACGGGCGCCGAGCCGCGAACCGCCCGAACGATCCGATCCCGACGCCTCGCGCCGGGATCGGTTTCGTGGGGACGCGCTTTCTGGATTCACTCTCGATTCTGTTTCGGGTCATCGTGTCAGCGCCCCGGCGTCGGGCGCGAGCAAAGCGGTGCGGGCGGCGATGACGGGCAGTGCTGTGGCCCAGGCGTAGTCAACGGTGTGCCAGTCGTGGGCCGTGCCGGGTGACACGAACAGGTGGGTGTCAACGCCGGCCCGCTTGGCAGCATCCGCTAGCGCGTGCACCCCGGGCAGAAAGCGCAGGTCACCGTCGCCGACGACGAAGATCGCTCCGAGGGCGCCGTACGGTGCGTGCGCGGCGAGGAGAGCGGTCGGTGCTGCTGCGGCGTAGGCGGCGGCGCTGCCGCCGAAACCGGCTGCCACCGTATGCGCCTCGCTTCCGTATTTGGGAACGAGCTCTCCCGCGATGTCTAAAATCGTACCGAACAGCTGCGGATGCGCGGCTCCAAGCTGAATTGAACACGTGCCACCCTGGGAGAATCCGGCGATGGTCCAGCCATTCGGCTGGTCCCTCACATGCAGGTGCGCGCGGATCCAGGCCGGAACATCGATGGTGAGATAGCTGTCTACCTGGCCGAGCGCAGAATCCACGCACATTGGATTGCTTTTAGGAGAACCGAGCTGGTCGGGAACCACGACGATGGGGGCCAGGCCGGAGTGTGCCTGGGCGTACCGGTCGAGAATATCGGCCAGACCGCCGGCCGTGAACACGTCGCTCGGGCTGCCGGGTTGGCCCGAGAGCATCTCGACCACGGGTAGCGCGGGCGCTTTGGTGCCCGTTGCCGCTGGCGGCAGGTAGACCATGGCGGAGCGGGCGGCGAATCCTGAAACCGTCCCCGGGATGGTGACGGTGCCGACGGTGCCGGTTGAGGAACCGGTGCTGCCAGTGGTGCCGGCCACGTGCGTGCCGCCCTGCCCGCTGGCGAGCGCCCGGTCAAGTGGTGCGTAGGTGGCCAGACCGAGAGCCACGCGCAGGGTGGGAAACTGGCCAACATCGGCGTTGATACCGGTCGCGGCGCTCAGCAGGCAGAGCGGTAGGGCACAGATGGCGACTACTTGCCGCCATCGAACCTGACCGCGCAGGTTCAGCAGCACAATCGCGACGCTGGCAAACAGAGCGGTGGTCCAGAGCCGGGTGCCGATGGACAGTGACACTCCCCACGGATCCCAGACGTCACTGACGAACCAGGCCAGCACCCAACCGGAGGCTGCACCGATCACGGCGCCGATAACGGTAACGACGGCGCGACGCACGCCGGTCGGACCGAGCAGCACGAGCAGTAGCGCGAGGCCGGTGACGCCGTAGAGCGTCGCGAGGAACGGAGCGTCGGTGAGGTTGACATCGAGCGGACTGACATCGAGCGGACTGACATCGAGCAACAGCGAGTTCATCCGGGGCCTCCGAATTCATTGTGGCATTGCGGAGTCGTTCCGCGCCCCTCGCGGCTACTTTGTCGGCCGCAACCCGGGTAAGCCACGGCTCGATTGCAGCCTACTCACAGCCAGAGTACGGAAGCCGCCCAGCCGCGGGTACCAACCGGCTGATTCGCTAGAAGCCGAGGCGGCCGAGCTGCTTCGGATCGCGCTGCCATTCCTTGGCGATCTTTACCCGCAGCGACAGAAACACGCGCTTGCCAACGAGCGGTTCGATCTGCTTGCGGGCGCGGGTGCCGACATCCTTCAGTCGGCTGCCCGACTTGCCGATGATGATGCCCTTCTGGCTGTCTCGTTCCACGAACAGGTTGGCGTAAATCTCGACCAGTTCCTGATCGTCCCGCTCAATGATGTCGTCGATGGTCACCGCGATCGAGTGCGGCAGTTCGTCGGTGACACCCTCCAGAGCGGCCTCGCGGATAAATTCGGAGATGCGCGATTCGAGTGTCTCGTCGGTGACCGCGTCAGCCGGGTAGAGCGGTGCATCCGCGTACGGCAGGAGGCGCAGCAGTTCGGTCGCGAGGGTATCCAATTGGATGCGGCTGGTCGAGGAGATCGGCACGATCGCCTCCCAATCCCGCAACTGCGAAACGGCGAGCAGCTGATTGGCGACGTTGGTTTTGGAGGATGCGTCAATCTTGGTGACGATGGCGACCTTTTTGGCTCGCGGGAAGGCATCCAGTTGCTCATTGATGAATTTGTCGCCCGGGCCGATCGGCTCGTTGGCCGGAACGCACAGACCGATCACGTCGACGCCGGCGAGGGTCGCCGTAACGAGGCTGTTGAGGCGCTCGCCGAGGAGAGTGCGGGGGCGGTGGATGCCGGGGGTGTCGACCAGAATGAGCTGACCGTTCTTCTGATGCACGATGCCGCGAATGGCGCGGCGCGTGGTTTGCGGCTTCGACGAGGTGATCGCAACTTTCTCACCCACCAGTGCGTTCGTCAGGGTGGACTTGCCCACGTTGGGGCGTCCCACGAACGAGACGAATCCCGCACGGTACCCGGCGGGGTGGGGCTCAATTGTTGCGGTCATGACCGTTCTCCTTCATCATCTGACACGGTGCGTGCGCCTGTGTTGCTACTGCTGCTGTAACTGCTCGGCGCCGTGAGGAATGCGGTCTGCGCCTCAATCAAAGCTTCATCGCGTTCCACCAGCACGGTGCTGATGCGCTTGCGGCGGCCTTCGGTGCGCTCGGCGGTGAGGTTCAAGCCACTCACCGTGGCGACCGACCCGGCCACGGGCAGTCGTCCGAGGGCCTTGGCCAGCAGGCCACCCACCGAGTCGACATCGTCGTCGTCGAGTTCGAGATTGAACAGCTCGCCCAGCTCGTCGACCGGCAGTCGGGCGCTCACCCGAAAATGCCCGTCACCGAGGTCTTCGAACTCGACCACGTCGCGGTCGTATTCGTCGGAGATATCGCCGACGAGCTCCTCAATCAGGTCTTCGAGGGTGACCAGTCCCGCGATTCCGCCGTACTCGTCAACCACCATGGCCAGGTGGTTGGACTCCAGCTGCATCTGCCGCAGCATGTCGTCGCCCTTCTTTGACTCGGGCACGAAGACGGCCGGCCGGGCCAGATCGGCCACGGTGAGCTGGAGGGCGTTCATCGGTCGCTCAAACACCAGCCGGGCGACGTCGCGCAGGTACAGAATGCCGGCGATGTCGTCGACCTCACCGCCCCGAACGGGCACGCGGGAGGTGCCGCTGCTCAGGAACAGGCCCATGGCCGCATCAATGCTCGCGTCGGCGTCGATGGTGATCATATCGGTGCGGGGAATCATCACTTCGCGCACGACCGTCTCGCTGAACTCAAAGATGGAGTGGATGAGTTCGCGGTCGTCTTCCTCGATCACGTCGAGCTCGGTGGCCTCGTCCACCATGCTGAGCAGCTGGTCTTCGGAGGTGAAGGTGGCGAGCTTGGTGCGGCCGGGAGTGACCCGGTTGCCGAGGGCGACGAGGGCGTTGGCGATCGGGCCGAGCAGCACGCGCACGAAGTGCACGACCAGGGCGCTTGCGGTCAGCAGGTTGATCGGATGGGCACGTCCAACGCTGCGCGGGCTCGCGCCGACCAGCACGAACGATACCGAGGTCATGATGAGCGCCGAGAGCATGAGGGCAAGCCAGAGGGCGTCGATGGTAGTCGCGAAAACCAGGGTCACCAGAACAGCCGCCGTGGTCTCGGCGGTGATTCGAATGAAGTTGATCGCGTTCAGGTGCGCGCCGGTATCGTCGGCGATGGCCTGCAGCGACCGTTTGGCGCGATGATTCGCCACCAGGCTCGCGATATCGGCCCGAGATTGGGACGTGATCGCTGCGTCAACGGCCGCCATGAGCCCGGCGAACACCACCAGGATCACGGCCGCATAAATAAACCACACGATGTGCATCAGGGGCGTTGTCGTTCCTGCACGGAGAAGCCGATGAGAATGTCGCGCTGGATGCCGAACATCTCTTTCTCTTCCGCCGGTTCCGCGTGGTCGAAGCCGAGCAGGTGCAGCACGCCGTGGGTCGTCAGCAGCAGCAGCTCGTCGAGGGTGCTGTGGCCGGCGGTCTCGGCCTGGGACTGGGCGACCTGCGGGCACAGCACAATATCACCGAGCAGTCCGGGCGGGGTCTCCTGCTCCTCGGTACCGGGGCGCAGTTCGTCCATCGGAAAGCTCAGCACGTCGGTGGGACCCGGTTCGTCCATCCACTGCACGTGCAGCTGCTCCATGGCCCCCTCGTCGACGAGCACGATGGCGAGCTCCGCGTCGGCGTGTACGTGCATGGTGTCGAGCGCGAAGGCAGCGAGACGCAAAATGGCGGACTCATCGACCGGAATGGCCGACTCGTTGTTGATTTCGATGCTCAACTGGAACTCCGTTTCGGGTTGCGGCCGGGCGTGCCGACGCGCTGGGCGCCGCGGGTGGCAAATTCTCGGGCTTCAGCACTCTCCTGGCGAAGAGCCTGCTTCTGCGCGTCGTACTCGGTATAGGCGTCGACGATGCGGCCGACGAGCGAGTGCCGCACCACGTCGGCGCTGGTCAAATAGGCGAAGTGGATGTCGTCGATCCCGTCGAGCACGCGGGTGACCAGTTTCAGGCCGCTCGTGCCAGCCGGCAGGTCGATCTGGGTGACGTCGCCGGTGATGACCATCTTCGAGCCGAAGCCGAGGCGGGTCAGGAACATCTTCATCTGTTCCGGCGTGGTGTTCTGGGCTTCGTCCAGCACGACGAAGCTCGCGTTGAGGGTACGGCCACGCATATAAGCGAGCGGGGCCACCTCGATCGTGCCAGCGGCGAGCAGCTTGGGTATGAGTTCGGGGTCGAGCATTTCGCCGAGTGCGTCGTAGAGCGGCCGCAGGTAGGGGTCGATTTTGTCGGTGAGGGTACCCGGCAGAAAGCCGAGCCGTTCACCGGCCTCAACGGCCGGCCGGGTCAGGATGATGCGATCGACCTCCTTGTTCTGCAGGGCGCGCACCGCCTTCGCCATGGCGAGGTAGGTCTTGCCGGTACCCGCCGGGCCGATGCCGAACACGATCGTGTTGTCGTCGATCGCGTCGACGTAGTCTTTCTGGCCAACCGACTTGGCCCGGATACTCTTGCCCCGCGCGGTCAGAATGGGGGCGCCGAGCTGCGCGGAGGGGCTCACGGAGCTGTCCGCGGCGAGCATCCGTGCAGCCGTGACGACCTCGGTCTCGTCGAGGTCGTGGCCGGTGCGGAGGGCCATCTGCATTTCTTCGATCAGGCGCCGCACGGCCAAAACGTCGTCGGCCCTGCCGGCGAGGGTGACCTCGTTGCCGCGCACGTGCACATCGACGTTCGGGTACGCGCCCTCGATGGTACTCAGGTAGCGGTCTTCGGGCCCGAGCAGGCGCACCATGGCGACGCCGTCGACGGTGAAGCGCAGTTCGGTGGTGTTGTTGGAGCCGGCGTTGCCGGGTTTAGAGGGCGCCAAGGGAGTCCTCCCCCAGCGAGTCGGCCGGTTCCGGGCTGCCCAGGACGTGGGCGTGCACGTGGAATACGGTCTGGCCGGCGGCCGCGCCGGTGTTGAAGACGAGGCGGAACTGCCCGTTGGTTCGTTCTGCGGCGATCTGCTCGGCCACGGCGACGAGTTCGACCAGCAGGGCCGGGTTGCCGGCCGCGAGCTCGGCGACATTCTGGTACTGCGGGTCTTTCGTGGTGACGACGACGTGGACCGGGGCTTTCGGGGCGATGTCGAGAAAAGCGATGATGTGTTCGGTCTCGGCCACGATCGTCGCCGGAATCTCACGCGCGACGATACGGCTGAAAATGGTCGGTTGGGCACCAGAAGAAGACATGCCTCTATCTTAAGCGGCGCTACCAGCGGCCAAGGGTCGCATTGAGGATTGCGAGGGCGGCCGGTCCGGCGGTCGACGTGCGCAGCACGGTGTCGCCGAGGCGCACCGGGGTCGCGCCGGACTGTTCGAGCAGGATTAGTTCGGCCGGGGAGATCCCGCCCTCCGGGCCGACGACGAGCAGAATGTCGCGGTCGTCGGTGGGCGCGGCCACCTCGGTGAGGCGACCGGTCGCGAACGGGTCGAGCAGCAGCATCCGGGTGGTGGCGGCCAGCCCGGCCAGGTGCTTGGTGCTGGCGAGCGGAGCGACACCGGGCAGCCAGGCCCGAATCGACTGTTTGCTGGCCTCGCGCACGATGCTGCTCCAGCGTTCGTGGCCCTTGGCGATCTTGGGCCCCTCCCATTTGGTGATGGAGCGGGCAGCACTCCAGGGGATGACTCCATCCACGCCGAGTTCGGTGGCGGCCTGAATGGCCAGCTCGTCACGGTCGCCCTTGGCGAGGGCCTGCACCAAACGGATGCGCGGCGTCGTCGCCGCCGTCTCGATCGCGTCATCGACGCGCAGGGTCAACACCATAGCCTCCGCAGAAAGCACCGTGCCTTCCAGGAGCAGCCCGGCTCCATTACCCAGGCGGAGCCGGTCCCCGGGACGAACCCGGCTGACCGTGACCGCGTGGCGCGCCTCCGCGCCGTCGACGGTCACGACCTGCCCCGGGCGGCTGTCCGCCGCCCGGAGCGTTTCCTGCAGGTAGAAATGTGCCACGTTAGCCGAGGAACCGGTCGCGCAGCTTGGCGAACAGTCCCTGCTGGTACTGGCTCAGGCTGGGCGCGGGGGCCGCATATCGGGCGGCGAACTGCTCGATCAGATCGCGTCCCTTGTGGTCCAGTTTGGTCGGCGTGACCACGTGGATGCCGATCTTGAGATCGCCACGGCCGCTGCCGCGCAGCTTGGTGATGCCGCGGTCCTTGATCGTGAGCACCTCGGCGCTCTGCGCGCCGGGGCGAATCTCCACCTCGATGTCGCCGTCGAGCGCCTTCACGGTGACGCTCGTGCCGAGTATGGCGCTGGTCATGGGCACGTCGAGCGAGCACATCAGGTCGTCGCCGTCGCGGCTGAACACGTCGTGGTGGCGCACCTTCATTTCGAGGTACAGGTCGCCGTTGGGACCGGCGGCCGGGCCGGCTTCGCCACTGCCGGGCATCTGCAGGCGCAAGCCGGTATCGACCCCGGCGGGGATGTCCACCGGAACAGTTCGGCGGGCCCGCACGCGGCCCTGGCCGGAGCAGGTCATACACGGCGTCGCGATGATGGTGCCGTAGCCGCGGCAGGAACCGCACGGGCTCGACGTCATCACGTTGCCGAGCAGGGAACGCACCGCACGCTGGATGCTGCCGGTGCCGTGGCAGATGTCGCAGGTGATGGGTGACGTGCCCGGGGCACAGCAGGAGCCCTTGCAGGTGTCGCAGACGATTGCAGTGTCGACCGCGAGGTCGCGGTGCGTGCCGAAGATGACCTCATCGAGGTCGAGTTCCACCCGAATCAGGGCGTCCTGGCCACGTTCGCGGCGGGAGCGCGGGCCGCGGCCGCTGCCTCCGCCGCCCCCGCCGAAGAATGTCTCGAAGATGTCACCGAAGTTGCCGAAGTTCTGGCCGTCGAAGCCACCGTTCTGGCCGCCCTGGTCGTACTTTTGGCGCTGTTTGGCGTCGCTGAGCACGTCGTAGGCGTGGGTGATGCTCTTGAACCGTTCCGAGGCTTCGGCGCCGGGGTTCACGTCGGGGTGCAATTCGCGGGCGAGGCGGCGGTACGCCTTCTTGATTTCGTCGGTGGTCGCGTCGCGGCTAACGCCGAGAGCTTCGTAGTGGTCAGCCAAAGGGTGGCTCTCCTTGTTGTTCTGATGGTTGTTCGAAATGGTGGCGGTACCGCGCGGGCGGCGAAAGTTTTAGGTCTCGCCGAGCAGGCGGGAGAGGTAGCGGGCGACGGCGCGCACCGCCGCCATGTTGTTGGAATAGTCCATGCGGGTCGGCCCGAGAACCCCGAGACGGGCGAGGTTGCCGTTCGCGGTGTAGCCGCTGGTGAGCACGCTCGCCTCGGGCAGGCCGAAGGCCGCATTTTCGCGGCCGATGCTCACCGACACGCCGTGCTGGTCGGTCTCCATCTCGCCGAACAGGCGCAGGAGCACCACCTGCTCTTCGATGGCTTCAAGGACCGGGTAGATGCTGCCGGAGAAGTCGTCTTCGGTGCGCACCAGGTTCGCTGCGCCGGCCATGACGAGTTTGTCCTGGCGATTGGCGCCGACCTGGTCGGCGAGGGTACTCGTGATCAGGTCGACGATCGGCTGCAAAGCGGGCGCACCCGGCCAGATGCTCGCGGCGAGGGCAGCGCTCGCTTCGGCCATGCACAGTCCGACGACCGCGACATTGAGGCGGGCACGCACCTCGCCGAGCGTCTGCTCGTCGAGTGCACGTGGCAGGTCGATCACTCTCTGTTCCACCCCGCCAGAATCGGTGATCAGCACCGAGAGGATGCGTGTCGCGGTCAGCGGGACGAACTCGATGTGGCGCACTTTGGCGCGCGACAGCGAGGGGTACTGCACGAGCGCGACCTGGTGGGTGAGCTGCGAGAGCAGTCGCACGCTGCGCACGAGCACCTCGTCGAGGTCGGCGGAATGGCCCAGAAACGTTTCGATCGCCTGGCGCTGGGCCGAAGTGAGCGGGCGCAGATCAGCGAGATGGTCGACAAAAACGCGGTAGCCCTTGTCGGTCGGAATGCGCCCCGACGAGGTGTGTGGCGCCGCGATCAGCTCTTCTTCTTCGAGCAGGGCCATGTCGTTGCGAATGGTGGCGGCGGAGACGCCGAAAGAGTGCCGGTCGACGATGGATTTGGAGCCGACGGGTTCACGGGAGGCGACGTAGTCCTGCACGATGACGCGCAACACATCGAGGCCACGGTCGGAAACCATTGCGCCCGCCTTCCTGATTCTCCGGTATCGCTTCAGTTGAGCGGATGCCGCAACCTCGCGCCCTGGTGGGCACGCTGGAACGCAGCTTTGCCGGCACATCGTTGGCACTCGCATCCACTGACTGCCAATCCTATCGCGACCGGCTGGAAACGCCCATTGCCAGTATCCCGAACCAAGCGTTAAATTACCGATGTATGCTCCCATTGTTTTTAGCGAAAGGCACGATCATGAGTGATCCACAGGCACAACCTCCCGGAGATTCCAACTATCGTGAGCCGAATGCCGGCCAGCCGGGATACGGCCAGCAGCCCGGCGGGCAACCCGCGGGAAGCCCGTACGCCAACCCGGTGGTCGCGGCACCACTCTCCGAGGCCGACGATCGACAGTGGGCCTCCTTTGCGCACCTCGGCGGCATCCTGAGCTTCCTGCCCTCCCTGATCATTTGGCTGGTCTTCAAGGACCGCGGTCGCCTCACCAATATCGAGGCGAAGGAGGCGCTCAACTTTCAGATCACCCTGCTGATCGGCTATGTCGCGATTAATGTACTATCGTTTATTCTCGCCATCGTCACCTTCGGAATCGGTGGACTGATCATCGGGCTGGCCTGGCTGCTCTGGGTGGCCGGGGTCATTTTTTCGATCATGGGCTTCCTGAAGGCCAAGGAAGGCCAGAATTATCGGTATCCGTTCGCCCTGCGTTTGATCAAATAACAGTTCGCAGTGCTTTTCGACAGGGGGCGATTACTCTGGGAGTCACTGGCACTGCCGTGCCGGCGCCCGGTCGTAATCAGGAGCACCCATGTCTGAGCAGAACCCATACCAGTCGACACCTCCCACCCCCATGAGTCCCGCCGACGAGAAATTGTGGGCGACACTGATCCATGTCGGCGGCATCCTCTTCAGCTTTCTGCCGGCGCTGATCGGCTACCTCGTGCTGCGGGATCGCGGACCCTTCATCCGCGCGCACACTGCGACCGCGCTGAACTTTCAGATCTCGTTCTACATCTACGCCGCCGTGCTGGTGCCCATCAGTATCGTCACACTCGGCATCGGCAGCGTTCTTTACGCACCGCTCTTCATCATTGCGCTCGTATTCATGATCATGGCGGCCCTGGCGGCCAACCGTGGCGAGGGCTACAGCTATCCGCTCACCATCAGGTTCGTCAGCTGACAGCGCGCAAGCATGAGTGGTGCGGGCGCTAGTCGCTCAGCCGCCGCACCACGGCGTCGGCCAGCAGCCGTCCGCGCAGGGTCAGTTCGATTGTTCCGGCGAGGGCGGCCCGCGCGTTGACGAGCTCATCGGCGATGAGCCCAGCGACCTCGGTGCGGCCCGACGCCGACAGCGACGCGACCAAAATACCGGTGCGGATGCGGCTTTGCAGCAGGATACGCTCGAGCTCACGGGTCGGCGCGTCGAGCGTCTCGCGCCCGGCGGCCGGCGAGAGGCCCCCGAGGGTGCGTTCGGCGTAGGCCGCCGGATGCTTGACGTTCCACCAGCGCACGCCGCCGACATGGCTGTGCGCGCCGGGGCCGACGCCCCACCAGTCCTGGCCGGTCCAGTACGCGAGGTTATGGCGGGACCGGTGCGCGTCCGTCGCGGCCCAGTTGCTGACTTCGTACCAGTCGTAGCCGGCGGCGGCGAGGAGTTCGTCGGCCAGCTCGTAGAAGTCGGCCTGCTGGTCATCGTCGGTCGGCGCGATCTCGCCGCGGCGAATCTGCCGCGCCAGCTTGGTGCCGTCTTCAACGATCAGCGCGTACGCGCTCAGGTGGTCGGGGTGCAGACTGAGAGCCTGCTCGAGGCTCGTGCGCCAGTTCGCGAGCGACTCCCCCGGCGTGCCGTAGATGAGGTCGAGGCTCACGTCGAGGCCGGCGCCGCGGGCCCACTCGACGACGAGCGGTACCCGCTCGGGATCGTGGGTGCGTTCGAGCGTCGCGAGCACGTGCGGCACCGCGGACTGCATGCCGAACGATACCCGGGTGAATCCGGCGTCGGCGAGGGCGCCGAGGTAGGCCGCGTCGACCGAGTCGGGGTTCGCCTCGGTGGTGACTTCCGCGCCCGGCTGGAAGCCCCACTGGTCGCGCACGGCACCGAGCATGCGGGTCAGGTCGGTCACCGGCAGTAGTGTCGGCGTTCCTCCCCCGAAAAACACCGTCGAGACGGGGCGTTCCGGCACGCCCGATGCGGTCAGGATGCGTGCGGCCGCCTCCACCTCGAGCATGGCCTGGCTGGCATAATCGCTCTGTTTGACCCCGCGCAGTTCGGTCGCGGTGTAGGTGTTGAAGTCGCAGTAGCCGCAGCGTACCCGGCAGAACGGCACGTGCAGGTAGACGCCGAAATCGCGCCCGAAGGCGTCAACGGCCGCCGAGGCGGGAAGGAGGCCATCGTCGGGTGCTGGATCGCCGACGGGGTGGGGTCCGGCCATGGGTAGTGCTCCAGTACGTCGAGGTTGTGCAATGTTTTGGCACTGCTATTTGATGGCGCTGCTACGTGATAGCACCCACGGGATGCAGGGCCCGCAGGTACAGCCGGGTGAATTTGGCCTGCTGAAAGCGCAGCATTGGCCAGGCCAGGCGGTAATACCACGTGCTGGCCTTCGAGAACGAGCGAATGGTCAGCCAGACCGAATCGTCGTCCCGGTGTTCGACGATGAAGGATTCCTCGCCGCTTTCCGGATGACCGGCCAGGGTGCCGTAGGCGAACCCGATGCGGGCGACCTCGTCGATCACGTAGACAACGCGCACCGGCGCGGTCACGCTGAACAGCCAGACCTTAATTTTCAGCGTCGCCGTCATGCCGTTGGCAATATACGGCGTGCCGTCATCCGCAAAAGTCGCCTCGTTGACCGGATGCTGCTGGCCGGCTGCCGGGGTGCCGTCCGGCTGAAAGGTCACCGGCGTGTACTGCACACCGGTACCGCTTTCGAGGTCGGTGACCTCCATGCCGCTGCCGCGCTGGATTCCCCACGTCATCAGCAACTTGGTCGCGGCTTGAAACCGCTCCTGGGAGCTGCCGAGCTTGACGCTCTGCTCCATCGGGCGGTAGCCCCGGGGCGGATAGCTCATCAGGTCGGGAGCGAGCGTGCCACCGATGGCGGCATAGCTGACGGCGGCGTCGGTGAAGGTGGCCCTGCGCACGCGCTTTACCTCTTGTCTTTCGTCTCGATGTCCCCCGAGAGCGCGGCGATGAAGGCCTCTTGGGGAACTTCGACGCGACCAACCATCTTCATGCGCTTCTTGCCTTCTTTCTGTTTCTCGAGCAGCTTACGCTTGCGCGAGATGTCACCGCCGTAGCACTTGGCGAGCACGTCTTTACGCATCGCCGAGATGCTCTCGCGGGCGATGATGTGGGCGCCGATCGCGGCCTGAATGGGCACCTCGAACTGCTGGCGCGGGATCAGCTTGCGCAGGCGTCCGGTCATGAGGGCTCCGTAGGCGTAGGCCTTGTCGCGGTGCACGATGGCGCTGAACGCGTCGACCTGCTCGCCCTGCAGCAGAATGTCGACCTTGACCAGGTCGGCTTCCTGCTCGCCGGAGGGCTCGTAGTCGAGTGAGGCGTAGCCGGCGGTGCGCCCCTTGAGCATGTCGAAGAAGTCGAACACGATCTCACCGAGCGGCATCGTGTAGCGAATCTCGACGCGGTCTTCGCCAAGGTATTCCATACCGAGCAGGGTGCCGCGGCGGCTCTGGCAGAGCTCCATGATCACGCCCACGTAGTCTTTCGGCGCGAGGATGGCCGCCTTGACCATGGGCTCGAGTACCTTGGCGATCTTGCCGGTGGGATACTCGCTCGGGTTGGTGACCGTAATGGTGCGCTTGTCGTCGGTGGTGACCTCGTAGGGCACGCTCGGTGCGGTCGTGATGAGATCGATGTTGAATTCGCGCTCGAGGCGTTCGGTGATGATCTCGAGGTGCAGCAGGCCCAGAAAGCCGCAGCGAAAGCCGAAACCAAGGGCGACCGATGTCTCCGGCTCGTATCCAAGACTCGCGTCGGAGAGTTTGAGCTTGTCGAGGGCTTCGCGCAGCGCCGGGTAGTCGCTGCCGTCGATCGGGTACAGCCCCGAGAACACCATGGGCTGGGGTTCGTTGTAGCCGGGCAGCGCGTCGGTGGCCGGGCGCAGGGCGGTCGTGATGGTGTCGCCGACCTTGGACTGGCGCACGTCTTTCACGCCGGTGATCAGGTAGCCGACCTCGCCGACCCTCAGGCCCTTACTTTCGATCGGTTCGGGCGAGATGACGCCGATCTCGAGGATCTCGTGGGTCGCCTTGGTCGACATCATCTGAATTTTTTCGTGGGCCTTGAGGTGCCCGTCGATCATGCGTACGTAGGTGACGACGCCGCGGTAGCTGTCATAGACCGAGTCAAAGATCATGGCGCGCGCGGCGGCATCCGGGTTGCCCTGTGGTGCGGGAATCATCCTGGTCGCGAGGTTGAGAAGTTCTTCCACACCGGCGCCGGTCTTGCCGGAGACGCGCAGCACGTCTTCGGGGCGTCCGCCGATCAGGCTCGCGAGCTCGCGGGCGTACTTCTCGGGGTCTGCGGCCGGCAGGTCGATCTTGTTGAGCACCGGAATGATCGTGAGGTCATTCTCGAGGGCAAGATAGAGGTTGGCCAAGGTCTGGGCTTCGATGCCCTGGGCCGCGTCGACCAGCAGAATGGCACCCTCGCAGGCGGCGAGGCTGCGGGAGACCTCGTAGGTGAAGTCGACGTGGCCGGGGGTGTCGATCATGTTGAGTGCGTAGGTGACGCCGTCCATTTCCCACGGCATGCGCACGGCCTGGCTCTTAATGGTGATACCGCGTTCACGCTCGATGTCCATGCGGTCCAGGTACTGGGCGCGCATGGAACGTTCGTCGACGACGCCGGTGATCTGCAGCATCCGGTCGGCGAGCGTCGACTTGCCATGGTCGATGTGGGCAATGATGCAGAAGTTGCGGATGAACTCGGGGGCCGTGGCGGCCGGTTCCAGCGCGTGAAGGGCTCTCGGTGACATAGTTCAATTATTCTCCCATGCTCGGCCGGGTTGCCGGTCTAGGCGAGTCGCCCCGGCTCGGCATCTTCCTACCCACCTGTTGTCGTCGACGCATGCACGATGCGAACTGTCGAGGGGCTCCGAGGCGCTGTGGTTGCACGCGTGTGCGGGCCGCAATCGACAACCGGTTCAGAAATTTCTGCGTTCGTCAGGGGATGGCGTCAGGGCATGGTCTGGGCGTGGTCAGGCGCCGAGGCGGTGGGCGCGCTCGACGACCTGGCCGAAGCCGTTGCTGTAGCGGTAGACCTCGATGCCGTCGATGAGAACGAGCTCGGCGCGTGAGCCGAGGTCGAGCGGGTCGCCCGACCAGATCACGACATCGGCGTCGAGGCCCACGGTGAGCGACCCGACCCGGGTATCGAGCCCGAGGATGACGGCCGGATTGATTGTGAGGGCCTCGAGCGCGGTCTGTACCGGCAACCCCTCCTTCACCGCAAGGGACGCCTGGTGCACGAGAAAGTTCACCGGAACGACGGGGTGGTCTGTCGTGATGGCGACGCGCACGCCAGCGGCGGCGAGCACGGCAAGGTTGCCGATGGCACGGTCACGCAGTTCGACCTTGGTACGCGCGGTGAGCATCGGCCCGAAGATGACGGGAATGTTTTTCTCGGCCAGCACATCGGCGATCTTGTGCCCCTCGGTGCCGTGGTTGATGACGAGGCGGTAACCGAATTCTTCGGCCAGGCGAATGGCCGTGGCGATGTCGTCGTGACGGTGCACGTGCTGGTCCCAGGCCAGTTCGCCCGTGAGCACCCGGGCGAGGGCTTCCTTGCCGAGGTCGCGGGTGAAGGCGTCGCCCTTGTCGAGGGCGGCATCGCGCGCCTCCACATAGTTCTGGGCGTCGACGAAGGCCTGGCGAATGATCAGGCTCACGCCGAGTCGGGTGCTGGGGGTCTGCAACTTGTCGCCGTAGACCCGCTTCGGGTTCTCGCCGAGCGCGCTCTTGATGCTCACCGACTCGCTGATGACCTGCTCGTCGATGGTGCGACCGCCCCAGCTCTTGATCGCGACCGACTGGCCGCCGATCGGGTTGCCGGAGCCCGGCTTGACGACGATCGTGGTGACGCCACCGGAGAGCGCGTCCCGAAAGCCCTCGTCGTCAATGTTGATGGCGTCAATGGCGCGCACCGCGGCCATATTCGGGCCGGTCATTTCGTTGGTGTCGTTGCCGGCCCATCCGTTTGCTTCTTCGTGAATGCCCACATGGCCGTGAGCCTCGATGAAACCGGGAAGCACCCATTTGCCGGTCGCATCAATGATCTGCGCGCCGCTCGGCACGGTCACATCGGCGCCAACAGCGCTGATGCGACCCTGCTCGATCAGAACAGTGCCGTTCTCGATGGTCTGGCCGAGAACCGGCACGACGCGAGCGTTGATGATGGCGGTCTGGGTAGTCGCGGGTGCAGTTGTCATGCCTTCAGCCTAGGCATGTTGACTGATCAGAGCCGATAGTCAGCCCGTTTACCCCTTTGGCTGGCTAGGCTCACGGGCATGGAGACTGCCAAGGCCCGTGTGCCTGTTTTACTCGTGCACGGCATTCGCGCCTCGGCCTCGATGTGGCGTTTTCAGGAGCAGAAGCTTCGTGCCGCCGGACACCCGGTACTCGCGATCGATCTGCCCGGCCACGGACAGCGGATGGGCGAGCCCTTCACTGTGCCGGCCGCGCTCGCCGCCATCGATGACGGGGTGCTGGCCTTGGGCGGCCGGGTTCTGCTCGTCGGGCTGTCGCTGGGTGGATACTACGCGGTGGCGTACGCCGCGAAGCACCCCGATCGCGTGGCAGGGCTCGTCGCCGCGGGCTGCAGCGCCGAACCTAAGGGCCTGCTGCTCGAGGGGTATCGACTTCTGGCCCGAATGATTCACCGTCTACCCGATCGGGGTTTGTGGCTGCATGAGACCATGGCCCGCCGATTGTTGCCCCCTGCCGGAGCTCGCGATGTGCTGACCGGCGGCGCCGCGCTCGACGTGATGGATGCCGGGCTCCACGCGACCTCGACGTTGACTCCTCTGACCAGCCTGGCGGAGTATCCGGGCCCGATCTGGCTGGTCAATGGTGCCCTGGATCACTTTCGACTGAACGAACGTCGCTTTCTCGCAGCCTGCGCCAACGGGGAAGTCGTCGTGGTCCCGGGGGCGACCCATCTCGCGAGCCTGGCCCAGCCGGAGCGTTTCACGACGATTCTGTTGCGGGTCGCAGAGCAGGTATCCGCCGCCTGACACCCAGCACCCGATGCCGGGTCGATTCTGCAGTGAGAGCCTGCCACTATGAATGATGGACATCCGTTACCCCCGACCACTTGTCGCCGGCGATCTGATCGGAGTAACGGCGCCGTCGAGCGGTGTCGCCGAACAGCACCACGCTCGCCTGAACTTCGCGATTGAGACGCTAACGGAACAAGGATTTCGCGTTGAAGTCGGTGACTGCATGGATGGCGCGACTCACATCAGTGCGCCCGTGGAGCAGCGGGCGGCCGAATTCATGCGGATGCTCCTCGACCCGCGAGTGCGCGCCATCGTGCCGCCGTGGGGCGGTGAGACGGCCATCGACCTCATTGCGCACCTGGATTTCGACGCCATCGCCGCCGCAGAGCCGACCTGGGTGATCGGCTACTCCGATATCTCGACGCTGCTCACACCGATCACTCTCCTGACCGGTGTCGCCACCATTCACGGCAGCAACCTCATGGATACGCCGTATGCGACACCGTCGTCGCTCGTGAACTGGCTCATTGTCGCGGGCCAGCCGATCGGCTCGTCGTTTCGCCAGTCGTCGCCCAACGTGCACCGCATCAATGACTTTGACGATTGGCAGGCCAACCCCGAGGTCACCGACCACACTTGGAATGGCACCGGGCAGTGGGTGCGCCTCGACGGCGGTACCAATCCTGTCGACGTCTCGGGTCGCTTGATCGGCGGCTGCATCGAGACATTGGCCAATCTTGCCGGAACGCGATACGCCGACACCAGCCGCCTGCGCGGTGAAGCGGATGCCTCGCTTCTCGTCTACATTGAGGCTGCCGGCGAAGAGGCGACCGCCATTTGCCGCTACCTGCACGGGATGCGCCTGGCCGGCTTCTTCGACGGTGCTGCCGCCGTGCTCGTCGGTCGCACGGGAGCGAACGACTCCCCCACTCTCACGCAGTCGGAGGCGGTGCTGGACGCCCTCGGCTGGCTCGGTATCCCCATCATCGGAAACGTCGAATGCGGACACGTTCCCCCGCAGCTACCGATTGTGAATGGTGCCCTCGGCCGACTGGTCTTCACAGATTCTGAACGCTTCCTCCAACAAACGCTGACGTAGCGACGGAGATTTCATGCTGCGCGGGAGCTGCGCCAGTGCGCGGGAGGCGCAACTGGGGCGCATCGGCGCACTTCCCGCGCGACGCGTGGCGCGGGAGTTCTGTCCGGACCCGATATCCCGCGCAGCGGCGCAACTCCTGCGCAGGGCGATCCGGCGTGCGCTCAGCGGGGCGGCGGCATCCGCTCGGCGGGGCGGGGACGGTTTTGGGGTGGGGGCAATTGCTGGTAACGTTGGTGGTTGGCTTGCGTGTTGGGTCCCACCCCGCACGATCTTCGCCGCTGAAGCGCCCTCTACCGCTGAGCGGCTGTCCGTACAAGAATCTAACGAAAGCGTAAAAACGTGGCAAATATCAAGTCGCAGATCAAGCGAATTGGCACTAACAAGAAGTCTCAAGAGCGCAACAAGGCCGTCAAGAGCGAGTTCAAGTCCGCCATTCGCGCGACACGTACCGCTATTGCCGCCGGCGACAAGGACAAGGCCGTCGTTGGTTTGGCCTTTGCGTCCAAGAAGCTCGACAAGGCCGTCAGCAAGGGTGTCATCCACCAGAACCAGGCTGCGAATAAGAAGTCGGCCATCGCGAAGGCCGTTTCCGCACTCGTCTGATCGACACTGGTTCCGCCTGCACCCGGTGTGACCTCGTCGGGTGTGATCGCACCGGCTCGTGCGAGCAGATGCGCTTGCCTCTGGCACGAAAACCCCTGCCATGTCGGCGGGGGTTTTCTGGTGCGTGGCGGCCTGCAGCTCACGCCGTCGGTGGACAGCGTGGCGCGGTCAGCGTGCCCACTATACTGGCGCGGTGAAGAGTACCCCACCGGCACGTTTCATCCCCGACGGCAACCGAGACGATCGTCATACGCACCCTCGTTTTGTCGCCGCGCTGCTCAGTGCAGCGACATTGGTTCTGGCAATATGGCTAGCGTTCAACACGAGCGATGGAGAGTCTGGCACCACGCGGCTGCAGCTGCTGGTAGCGGTGGCCGCCCTGGCACTTCTCATCATTGGAATCACATTCCACCTCGCAGCGGCGGCCGCGGGACTCCACGGCGGCATTGAAAACGGCGGCGCTCAACACGGCGGTATTGACCACGGCGGTATTGACCACGGCGGCGTTGACCACGGCGTCGGCCAATTCGATACAGACCGATTTTTGCGAATCAGTCGCCGCATCCTCGTACTATCGCGAATCGGAGCGGTGTTCGCGGCCGCTGCCGTGCTGGCGATCGCCGGGCTCGGAGCGCTGCGCGTTCTCGCTCCGCCGGCCGAACGGCCGGTGTCGGTACAGTTCTCCGAGATCACCGGCCGTGTGCAGCTTGAATACTGCCCGAACCTGCCCGGCTCATTTGATGCCCTGGTCAAGCCGACCGACCTGGCCAGTTCGTCTACCCTGCTGCCCGTCTGGGTCGCCAGCCGGGTCTGCGGCAACCCGAGCTTTCAGCATGGAGTATGGCTCCACCTCAACCGCTCCACCATCACGGTCGCTGACGCCGGCTACCGCTGACGCCCGCGACTGCTGCCGCCTAAAACTGCTGACGCCTAAAACTGCTGACGCCGGCGAAATGGGCTATCGTTCGCCGCGGCGGGCGATCACGCCGATCAGACGTTCGAGGGCGAAGACGGGGTCCCGCCCCGCACCCTTCACCGCGGCATCCGTTTCGGCGAGCACCAGAATGCACCGGGCGAGCCCTTCGTCACTCCACCCGCGCAGGTCTTTTTGCGCGCGTTCAACCTGCCAGGGAGCCAGCCCGAATTGGGCGCCGAGCTGGGCTGAACCGCCGCGGGCCCCGAAAACCTTGGCCATGGTACGAATCTTCATGGCAAACGCAGCGACGATCGGCACCGGGTCGGCACCGGAGGCGAGGGCGTGTCTCAGGGTGATCAACGCCTCGCCGTTGCGGCCGGCGATGGCCCAATCAGCGACCTTGAACGCATTGGTTTCGACCCGACCGCCGTAGTACCGGTCAACCGTGGTTTCGGTGACCTCGCTCGTCGCATCCGCAATGAGCTGCTGGCAGGCAGCGGAGAGTTCGGCCAGATCGTCGGAGAAGGCGGCAACGAGCTGGCGCAGGGCACTGACCGTGACGCGTTTACCGACCGCCTTGAACTCGTTCGCGGCGAATTCGTACTTTTCGGTGTCCTTCTTGAGTTCGGTGCAGACGATTTCGATAGCACCACCGAGACCGCTGCGGATCGTGTCGAGCAGTTTCTTGCCGCGCACTCCCCCGCCGTGCCGCAGCACGACATAGGTGTCATCGGCCGGGTTCTGGAGGTAGTCCAGTGCCTCGGTCAGAAAGGTGTCGCTGCTCTTCTCGACGTTGCTGACTCGAATCAGGCGCGGCTCGCCGAACAGCGAGGGGCTCGCAAGGGTGAGCAGCTCACCGGGCGCATAGCTGTCGGCCTGGACGTCGCTGATTTCGAGGCTCGGATCTTCCAGCTTGAGAAAATCGCGCAGCTGACGAATGGCCCGTTCGGCGAGAAACGTTTCGGTGCCCGAAACAAGCACGATCGGTGCCGGACGCACCTGGTGCCAGCCGAGCTGGGGAATGACGGTGCCCTTGGCCGTGCGGGCGGGGGACGTCGTGCCGGCCCGGGGACCGGTTGTGGCGGGTCGTGCGGCCAAAGCGCTCTCCTCGGGTTCGTGCTGGGGTCAATCAAGCCTAACCCGCACCACCGACCCGCCAGGCAGCATTCGGTGCACCGGTCGGTGTTGGTGCGGGGGCCCTGGGCGGACCAAGATCGACGACCTTCTCCGTCCACACCACGAACGTGCCGTTGGTTCCCGGCGCGACCACGGCAAGACCCTCCCGGTCCGTTCGCAGAGACAGCGTGCCCACCGACCCGAGAAGATTCAGCAGCGTGTCGGTCGGGTGCCCGTAGGTGTTCTTCACCCCGACCGAGATCAGCCCCACCCGCGCTCGCAGTTCCGCGTACAGTTGTGGGCTTTGGTCGGCCGAGCCATGGTGCGCCACCTTGACGACGTCGACCCGGCCGGGTGGTGACACGCGGCGCAGGGCATCCTGTGCTTCTTGCCCGAGATCGCCGAGGAAGATCGAACGGATGCCCTGCCCGTCGAACATGATCGTGACACTTCCCGGATTGCCCACCTGCATCGTCGTCGCTCCACGAATGGGCCAGAGAATGTTCCAGCGCAGTCCGCCGAGGGTACCAGCGTCGCCGCGCGCGGCTTGGCGAACGGTGGCGCCGCCGGCTGTCAGACGCTCATGCAGGCGTTCGTCCTGGGCGTTCTCGGGTACGCCGACCAGCGCGGTGTCCACCCGTCCGATGACCGCATCGACCCCGCCGATGTGGTCGAGGTCGTAGTGGGTGAGCACGAGCAGGTTGATGCGGGTGATGCCGAGGGTCGCCAGGCAGGCGCTGAGCAGCTTCGGGTCCGGTCCGACGTCGACTACTCCATACTGATCGCCATCCCGCACGACGACGGCGTCACCCTGGCCGATGTCGCAGGCGGCGATCTGCCAGTTGGGCGGAAAGGTGACGAGGCGGCCGATTCCGGTGCCGATGAGCGACCCGGCGTAACCACCCAGGCCGACGAACAGCAGGGCCAGCGCCGCCGCGGGCCATCGGGCCGGGCGTGCGGCCGGGCCACGCAGTACGACCATGAGGGTGAGCAGTGTGACGACCACGAGCAGCAGCACTCCGGGCGCACCACCAGGCCAGGGCAGCCGGGTTCCCGGCAGCGTTGACACCCCCTGGGCGACGGCGGCGATCCACGCCGACGGCAACCACGCCAGGGCGAGCAGCCCCGATGCCACGCCCGGGAGCAGCGGCAGGGTCAAGCAGGCCATCAGCCCGACCACGGTCGCGATCGGCGCGGCCGGACCGGCCAAAATATTGGCCGGAACGCCGTAGAGCGGCAGGCTCGGGTTCAGCAGGATCAGCACGGGCTGGCAGGCCAGTTGGGCGGCCAGTGGAATTGCGATGATGACGGCGAGGGCCGTCGGTATCCACTGGGCCAGCACGCGAGCGAGGGGACCGGCAAGTATCAGGAGCCCCGCCGTCGCGAGCACCGAGAGGGCGAAACCATAGTTGCGGGCCAGCCACGGATCGCTCACCAGCAGCCCGATCACGACACCGAGCAGGGTCGGGAGGCCCCGACCGGGTCGGCCGACGCCGATCGACACCAGGGTGAGCGCGGCCATGACCGCCGAGCGCAGCACGCTCGGCTCCGGCGTGACCAAAACGGTGAAGCCGAGCAGCGTCACGAGCGAGAGCAGGATACGCCACGAACGACCCAGCCGAAGATAGCCGCCGAGCAGCATGATCGAGGCGATGACAATGGCGCAATTGGCCCCGGACACGGCGGTCAGGTGGCTGAGCGAGCTGGTTTTCATGGTGGTATCGAGGGCGGGGCTGACCGCGCTCGTATCGCCGATGGCCAGTCCGGGCAGCAGGTCTCCCCCGTCGCCGGCGAGACTCGTCGCCGCCGTCGCGAACCCGGCCCGCAGCTCGTTGGCCCAGCGCAGCCACCACGGCGGTGCGGCGACATTGCGCGCCGTCTCGGTGGCGAACAGAAGGGCGACCGCGGCGTCGCCCAGTTCGGTGGCGCGCAGCGTGCCGCGCATCTCGAGGCTTGACCCGATTTCTGGTTCAATACCGCCCCTGGCCGCTTCGGCGAACACCACGACGGGGCTCGAGACGTGCGCCGTCTCGCCACGGCTGTCGATTTGGGTCAGGGTGGCCCGATAACGCACCCGCCCCGAGGCGCCGCTGCCGATGAAGGCCTTCGCCGCAACCGGAACCGACCACACGGTGACGGTGGCCGTGATCGTTGCCTGCGATTCTGCGGCGGCACTCAGCTCTGGCGGCAGCCGCACCGGCGCCCAGGCTCCGACGGAGGTCGCCACGAGCGCCGCGCCAGCGCAACAGAGCACCACGCTGCTGCCCAACGCCTGCCAGCGTCCGGAACGCGGCGCCGCGTTCCTCCGGGTGGGCAACTCGAAAGTGCCGTGCCGCGGCATCCGGCTAGCGACCAGCAGGACGGTGCACCCGCCAGCCACCAGCCACAACGTCACGGCAACAGCCACGGCTTGGTGGGGCGCTCCGATCAGCAGGCCGGCCGTCAGCCACACGACGACTGCCGGAAGCGCCAACCGCAGGTCGAGGCTCATACCGTGATGAGGTCTTTGAGAGCCTCGAAAGTTTTGTCGCCGATCCCCGCGACGTCACGGAGGCCATCAACGCTGGTGAACCGGCCGTTCGTCGTGCGATAGTCGATGATGCGCTGGGCCATGGTCGGGCCGATACGGGGCAGGGAATCCAGATCGGCGACCGTTGCCGTGTTGAGGTTCACCTTGGCCGCGGGGGCGTTCGCTCCCGCGGAGCCGGCCGGCGCTGCGGTGAGTGCGGGCGGCACCTCGCCCTGGCGGGGGACATAGAATTGCTCGCCATCACTGAGAATGCGGGCCAGGTTCACGCCGGCCGGATCGGCCTCGGCGGTCACACCACCGGCGGCGGCAATGGCATCCATGACTCGGGCGCCGTCGTGCAGCTGAAAGAGCCCCGGCCGGACCACGGCGCCGAGAACGTGTACGAAAATGATGATCACGCCAGTGTCTGAACCGCCCGACGCTGGGCTCGCACCCGCGTCAAACGGCCCAAGTGGTGGAGTAGACGCCTGGCCGGACGGGATCGACACTGCCCCGGACCCGACCGCGCGTTGTCCCGCCTGCTGGCCGATGGCCGACACGATGACGGCGACCACGAGGGCGAGCAGCAACAAGACGACGGCCGCACCGACGCCAACCCGAAGTCGTGGGCGCCCCCGGGCTGCGGGAGCGAGTCGCTCCAGATCGAGGGGGGAACGGTCTGGTTGCATGCTCGCAGGCTAGGCCGCGCGGGGCATCCGTTTGTCGTCGGCCGACCTATCTGTGTACGGCCCGGTGAATTGCAGCCCTGTGGAGAAGGCCCGACCGATCAAGGAAATCGACCGGGGCCGGTTGTTCGTTGAACGCTAGGCGCGCGTGACGAACGAGACGAGCTTGGGTACGCGCACGATCACCTTGATGATCTCGCGGTCGCCGATAGACCGGATGACCGCCGCCGCGTCTCGCGCCATTTTTTCGAGGTCTTCGCTGGAGATCTTCGGCGAGACTTCGAGCAGGGTACGCATTTTGCCGTCGACCTGCACGACCGCGGTGACCGACTCCTGAACGAGCAGGGTCTGCTCGGCCTTGCGCCACGGGACGAGGGCGATGCACGGCTCGTAGCCGAGATGCGCCCACATGTCCTCCGCGGCGTAGGGCGCGAACAGATTCAGCGCCATAGCGGTGGCCTCGGCGGCTTCGCGCACGGCAGCATCCGCTGGACCGGCACCGGTGTCGATGGCCTTGCGGGTGGCATTGACCAGTTCCATCAGTCGTGCCACGACGACGTTGAACTTGAACGATTCGACCAGGCCGGGGGCGTCGGCGAGGAAGCGGTGGGTGACGCGGCGCAGCGTCACGTCGCCGCTCTTCCACTCCACGTCGGGTGCGCTCGTGACGTCGCGGGCGACGCGCCAGGCGCGGGCCAGGAACTTGGCCGAACCAACCGGGGAGACGTCCGACCAGTCGATGTCGTCTTCCGGCGGGCCGGCGAACGCCATCGTGAGGCGCACGGCGTCAACGCCGTGGGTCTCGACCTCTTCGGTGAAGTAGACGAGGTTACCCTTGCTCTTGCTCATCTTGGTGCCGTCGAGAATGACCATGCCCTGGTTGAGCAGCGCGGTGAACGGTTCGGTGAAGCTGACATAGCCCTCGTCGAACAGGAACTTCGTGATGAAACGTGCGTAGAGCAGGTGCAGAATGGCGTGTTCGACGCCACCGACGTACTGGTCGACGGGCGCCCACTTCTCGGCGTTCTTGGGGTCGAAGGCCTTGGTGTCGTCGCCGGGGTTCAAGAACCGCAGAAAGTACCAGGAGCTGTCAACGAAGGTGTCCATGGTGTCGGCGTCACGTCGGGCCGGGGTGCCATCGATCGGGTTGGGCACGTTGACCCAGTCCGTTGCTCCGCCGAGCGGGCTCGTGCCCTTGGGCTTGAGGTCGAGACCCTCGGCCTCGGGCAGCAGCACGGGCAGCTGGTCTTCGGGCACGGGAATCTCGGTGCCGTCTTCGCCGTGGATGATGGGTATGGGTGTGCCCCAGTAGCGCTGGCGGGAGATGAGCCAGTCGCGCAGGCGGTAGTTCTTGGCTGCGCGGCCGAGGCCGTCGGTGGCGAGCTTCTCGATGATGCGCTTGATGGCGGTGATCTTGCTCAGGCCGTTGAGCGGCCCGGAGTTGATCAGGCGACCTTCGCCCGCCAGGGCGATGCCGGTGCTGAGCGGGTCGAGCGCGGGCAGCTCTTCGATGCCGTCGAGCATGGCCTGCGTGATCACCGGAATCATGCCGGTGGCCGGGGAATTGGTGTCGACGACGACACGCACGGGGAGGTCGAAGGCGCGGGCGAAGTCGAGGTCACGCTGGTCGTGGGCTGGCACGGCCATGATCGCGCCGGTGCCGTAGTCGGCGAGCACGTAGTCGGCGGCCCAGATGGGGAGGCGTTCGCCGTTGACCGGGTTGATCGCGTAGCGGCCGAGGAACACACCGGTCTTTGCGCGGTCAGTGGCCTGGCGTTCCATCTCGGTGCTGCGCTGCACGCGCACGAGGTACTCCTGGAATGCTTCCTGCACCTCGGGGGTCGACTCGGCGACAAGTTCGGTGGCGAGGTCGCAGTCCGGTGCGACGACCATGAAGGTGGCGCCGAACAGCGTGTCGGGGCGGGTCGTGAACACGGTGACGCGTTCAGTGCGGCCCTCAATCGCAAAGTCGACATCCGCTCCGATGGAGCGTCCGATCCAGTTGCGCTGCATGTTGAGCACCTTGGCCGGCCAGGTGCCTTCGAGCTGGTTGAGGTCGTCGAGCAGGCGGTCGGCGTAGTCGGTGATTTTGAAGTACCACTGGGTGAGTTTCTTCTTCACAACGACGGCGCCACTGCGGTCGCTCGTACCGTCGGCCAGGACCTGCTCGTTGGCGAGCACGGTCTGGTCGATCGGGTCCCAGTTGACCCAGCTGTCCTTGCGGTAGGCCAGGCCCTTCTTGTAGAGCTGCAGGAACAGCCACTGGGTCCACTTGTAATATTCGGGGTCGCTCGTATGTAGTTCGCGGTCCCAGTCGAAGCTGGTCGCGTAGAGCTTCATGCTCTTCTTCTGCTGCGCGATGTTGTCGTAGGTCCAGCCGCGCGGGTCGATGCCCCGCTTAATGGCGGCGTTTTCGGCGGGTAAGCCGAAGGAGTCCCAGCCGATCGGGTGCAGCACGTTGAACCCCTGGTGGCGCCAGTAGCGGGCGACGACGTCGCCGAGTGCGTACACCTCGGCGTGACCCATGTGCAGGTCACCGGACGGGTAGGGGAACATGTCGAGTATGTACTTGCGGGGGCGGGTGTCGCCCTCGTCGCTCGTACTGAACGGAGCCAGCTCTTCCCAGACGGGTTGCCACTTCGCCTGGATCGCCGCGAAGTCATAAATTTCTTCGTCGCTCTCATCGCGCTCGTCAATGCGTAAGCTTTCGTGCTCGTGTGCCACGTGACTCTCATTCATTGCAGGGGTAGAGCATGGTCTGTGCCGAACTTTCGCTCGGGTGCGATCGCGATAAAGCGCGCGTGCACATGTTCTAGATTACTCGGGCGCAGTGACCCCGAGGCCCGCGAGCAGTGCGGCCGCCTTGATTCGGGTCTCCTCGATCTCTTCGGCGGCGTCGGACAGGGCGGTGATTCCACCACCCGTGCCGATGCTCGCCCCGTTTGAATCGAGCACGATGCTGCGGATGACGATGGCCAGGTCCGCTGCACCGCCCCGCCCAATGTAGCCAAAGGCCCCGGAATAGATACCCCGCGGGCCCCGCTCGAGCGACTGGAGAATGGTCATCGCGCTCTGCTTTGGAGCGCCCGTCATGGAACCGGCCGGAAAGCACGATTCGATGGCGTCGATCACGGTGACGCCCGGTAACAGGTGCGCCTCGATGGTGCTGACCAGCTGATGCACGTGGGGGTAGCTCTCCACCGCGAGCAGGGTGGAGACAGCGACAGTGCCGAGCTTGGCGATTCGTCCGAGGTCGTTGCGCATGAGATCGACGATCATCAGGTTCTCGGCACGTTCCTTGTCGCTGTGTTGCAGCTCGAGTTTCAGCCGGTCGTCTTCTCCCGGTTCGTCTGAGCGCGGCCGGGTGCCTTTGATCGGTTTGGTGCGAATGCGCCGATCCCGGCCCACGTGCAGAAACTGCTCCGGGCTCGCGCTGAGCAGCGCCACGTCACCGAATCGCAGCAAACCGCCGTGGTGGCTCGGGCTGCCTGCGCGCAGTGCGCCATAGGTGTCGACCGGGTGCCAGCGGCCCGCCACCCGAATCTCGTTGGTCAGGCACAGTTGGTAGGCATCTCCGTCGTGGATGGCGGCCAGACAGGTTTCGACCAGAGCGGCATAGTCGGTGGGGTGGTGACGCCAGCGCGGGACAGCGGATGCCCGCGGCGGGGCAACGCAAGCCGGCTCGGGCATTTGTGGGGTCGCCGCCAGTACCGCGGTCATTCGATGGAACCAGTGCGTCACGATCGCGGGCGGTTCGGTTGCGCTCGTGCGTGCCACGAGGGTCACCGTGCGGTCGCCGTGGTCGAACCGGATCATGCGGTCAATCTCGAGCAGGGCGGCATCGGGGTAGCGCGACTCGTGCACCGGGGCACCGACGGTTTGTGCGCCGAGTTCGTAGCCGAGCCAGCCGACCCAGCCGAGTTCGAACCCGCTGTCCTGAGACGCGCTGTCCTGAGACGCGCTGTCCTGAGACGCGCTGTCCTGAGACGCGCTGTCCTGAGACCCGCTGTCCTGAGACGCGCTGTCCTGCGAAGCGCTGTGGGAAGACGGGCCATCGTCGCCATGCACGGTCAGGTCGCGCCGCAGAAACTCGAAGACCGTCTCGTGCGTGATATCGGGCGGCGCAGCATCCGCTGTCTGAACGTACCGGCTGGTCACCGTGCCCTCCGCCACCGACGCTGTGACGAAACGGGAGGTGGGCGAGGCCGCGCCAAGGTAGCTGACGCCCGTGCGCGCGTTCGGGCCGGCATCGAGCCAAAAGGCGTACCGGTCGCTGGCATAGAGCGCCGCGAATGCCGCTGCGGGGTCCGTCCAACGGGTCAGGAGCTTACTCTGCACGGTGCCGGTCACCAGAACAGCCTAGCTTTGCCGAGCGGGCACCCGGCGACGGCCAAAAGGCCTGACCTTGTTGAATTTCGCGCAGCACGTATGCTGGGCGAAATGAATGACATCCTGACGTGGATCCTCGACACCGTCTCCGGCGTCGACCCGGTCATTCGAACGCTTCTGGCCTTTCTGGGCATGCTGCTGGAGACCTCGGTGCTGGTGGGACTGGTTGTTCCCGGCGACACCATCGTCGTCGTGGCCAGCACGGCGGTAACCGGCTCGGTCGAGTTCGTCACCCTCGTTCTGGCCGTGATCGTGGGAGCCCTGGCCGGGGAGAGCATCGGTTTTGCCCTCGGACACCACTTCGGCCCGGTCATTCGGAGCAGCCGGCTCGGCCGCCGCATTGGCGAACACAACTGGATTCGCGCCGAGAACTACCTCGACCGGCGCGGCGGTGCCGCCGTTTTCATGTCCCGATTTCTGCCGGTCTTGCACTCGCTCATTCCGCTGACCGTCGGCGCGAGCGGCATGCGCTACCGCACCTTCATGGCCTGGACTGTTCCCGCCTGCATCATCTGGTCCCTCGCCTATGTGAGCGTCGGGTCGGCGGCAGCGGAAGGCTACCGCGAACTGAGTGGTCGCCTGCACTTCGCCGGTTACCTGTTCGTCGGTGTGATCGCCCTGTTCGTGCTCGCGGTGTTCGTCATCAAGAAGTGGCTGCACCGCCGCGAGCTGCGCCACATGGACTGAGTCTTACGTGCGGGCGGGCAGGGTCACCCGGGCGGTCACGAGCTCGTCGGGCACGGGGATGTGCGAGATGAGCAGCACCGCGCGATGGGCGTCGGCCGCCGCCGTCAGGATGTCGCGCACGAGGGCATCCGCCCCCGCGCTGTCGACATTGGCGGTGGGCTCGTCGACGATGAGCACCGGAAAATCTGCGAGCAGGGCTCGCGCCAGCGCGATGCGCTGAGCCTGACCGCCGGAGACGAGCGCACCGCGCTCCCCCACTCGGGCGTCGAGGCCACCGCGCCGGGCGGCCCAGTCAGCCAGGCCGACGCGGGCCAGCACGGCGTCGAGTTCGGCATCGCTGGCCGTATCGCGTGCAAACAGCAAATTCTGACGGATGCTGTCATCAAACAACCACGGGCGCTGCTCGCACAGTCCGACCACCCGCCGCAGGTCCGTCTGGGAGAGCAGCCGTGCTTCGACCCCGTTGAGCCGGTACGAGCCGGTGTAGTCGAGAAAGCGCACGAGGGTCTGGGCGAGGGTGGTCTTGCCCGCGCCGCTGGGGCCGGCCAGGTGCACGCGGTCCCCCGGCGCGAGCCGCAGTGTCACGCCGGCCACGCCCGGCTGAGCCTGCCCGGGCCAGCGCGCTCCGAGATCGGACAGTTCGAGCACGACCGGTATGGCAGCGTGGTCGGCCGGAAAGAGCATCTGCGGGTTCACGACGTCGGCGGGGATCTCGGCCGGCGGAGACGCCGGAACAACGTTGGCGACGCGCCCTGCGCTGACCTGCACCTGACGCCAGGCGACGGCGGCGAGCGGAATCATGCCGAACACCTCGAACACGGCCATCGGCACGAGCACGGCGACGACCAGGGTCGGGGCGAGCAGTTGCGGGCTCAGCAGGCCACCCGTACCGGTGAGCTCGGGGATGCCGAAGTAGAGCGCGCCGAGCGTTGCCGCACCGGCGAACAGGGACACGACGGCCGACTGCACGCCGACCCCGACCGACCGTCGCAGCGAGGCCCGACGCAGGCGATGATCGGTGCGAGCGAGAGCCGCGAGACGCGGGCTCAGGGCGTCGAACGCGGTCAGGACATCGAGGTTTTCGACGATTTCCAATACCTCGTCGGCCAGGGCGCCGCGCAGCGGTGCGAGCTCCCGGTCGGCCCGTGCGGCCAGCCTGCCGGAGAAGACCGTTCCAAGTAATCCCGCCAGCAGCAGGCAGACCAGCACGATGAGCCCGGCAGCCGGTACGATCAGCCAGATACCGATCACGCCGAGTAGGGCGGTTATGCCCGCCACCAGGAGCGGTTGCACGACGCGCAACGGTAGGTCTTGCAGGTCGTCGACGTCGCGCACCAGGCGGGTGAGCAGATCGCCGCGCCCGGTATTCGCGAGCCCCGCGGGAGCCACCGGAACGATGCGACAAAAGATGCCCAGCCGCAGTTCGGCGAGTTGTCGGAACGCGGCATCGTGGCTGGCCAACCGTTCCAGGTAGCGAAATGCCGAACGCCCAATGGCGAAGGCGCGCACACCGACGACAGCCAGACCCAGAAAGGCCAGGGACGGCATTTCGGCCGCGCGGGTGATCAGCCAGGCCGAGCAAGCCAGCAAGGCCACCGCCATGAGGGCACTCCCGATCCCGGCCAGCAGGCCGGGAACAAACCAACGCGGGCGTGGCTGGGCGAGGCGCAGCACATCATGGGCAGCCGCCGTCGTCGTCGTGGCGTCAGACATGAATCCGCTCCTGCAGTTCGATCACCCGGTCTGCTGCGGAAACAACAGCCGGTCGGTGACTCACCACGATCACGACGCGGCCCTGATCGGCTAGCTGGCGCAGCCCGGCGAGAAGACCGGCCTCGGCGTCGGCGTCGAGGGCTGAGCTTGGTTCGTCCAGGATGACCACGTGGCACTCGGTCGCCAGCGTTCGGTAGATGGCCCGGGCTGCAGCGACGCGCTGTGCCTGACCGCCCGAGAGACCGTCGCCATTCACACCGAGAACCGTGGCCGGTGACACCTCGGAGGCGCCCGCCCAGTCCAGCGCCTGCGCGACCAGTCGCGGGTCAGGGACCGTCCGGCCACGCACGCCTCGCGCAGCGGATGCCGCCCCGAGAGCCACATTCTCGGCCACCGTTCCGCGGAACAGGCCAGGGCGCTGGCCGGCCCAAGCCAGCCACGGCCGAGTTGCCCCGGCCACCACCGGGGCGCCGCCGAGCGTGATCTCACCGGTCACGGGCACGAAACCGAGCAGAGCGGCCACGAGGGTCGATTTGCCCACCCCGCTCACTCCGCGCAGCACGCTCAGTTCGCCGGGAGCAAATTCCGCGTCCAGCTGGTCGATCACGACGGTGTCGCCGCGCCGAACGGTGACGCCGGCCAGTCGAAGGGCGCCTGATCCGGAGCCGAGTTGTTGGGTGGGCCCGGCCGCACGACGGGCCGAAGCTGCCTGACCGGCGATGACTGCGGCATCCGCTGTTGGAGCAGCGGGAACGGTATCGTCGTCGAGAATCGCGAACAGCTCGTCGGCGGCGGCCAGGCCGTCGGCCGCGGCGTGAAATTGTGCGCCCACCTGGCGCAGCGGCAGAAACGCCTCCGGCGCGAGTAGCAGAACGAACAGGCCGACGCCGAGCAGCAGTGTGCCGTCGACGAGTCGCAGGCCGATCGACACGGCGATGAGCGCGACCGAGAGGCTCGCTGCCAACTCGAGCACGAAGCCGCTGAGAAAAGAGACCCGGAGTACCGTCATGGTGCGGGTGCGGTATTCCTGCGTGATGGAGCGGATGCGGTCGAACTGGCGTCGTTCCCGACCATAGATCTTCAGGGTGCCGAGGCCCCCGACAACGTCGAGAAACCCCGTGGAGAGGCGTTGCAGTGCCTGCCACTGTTTGTGCTGAATCGATTGGGTGGCTCGGCCGATGAGAATCATGAACACGGGAATGAGCGGAATCACGATGATGACCGTGAGGCCGCTGGCGAGGTCCTGCCAGAGGATGGCCGCGATCAGAATCGGCGTTGCGATCATGGTCAGCAGCAGCTGCGGCAGGTAGCGGGCGAAATAGTTGTCGAGTTCGTCGAGGCCGGTTGTGACAACGGTCGCCAGGCGTGCACTCTGCCGGGCGGCGACCCAGTCGGGGCCACGCTCGGCCAGCTTGGCCATGACCCGGGCTCGCAACTGGCTCTTGACCCGTGCCGCGCCTCGATTGGCCGAGACTTCGAGCAACCAGATCAGCACAGACCGCAGCACAACGACCGCGGCAAGGGCGGCCAGGGTCGACACAATCTCGCGCAGGGGCTTCCCCGCCACCATGAGGGTGATTGCTCGGGTCAGCAACCACGCGAACGCGATGACAACGAGGGTTTGAGCAAACCCGAGCAGCGCGCCAATGAGAAGAAACCGGCGCGCTGCTGAGGCATAACGAAGAAGGCGAGGATCCAGGGGGCGCACTGCCTCAGTCTCCCACAGCGCTGGTATACGGCGTGCTGGTCAGCGTTGTTATAGTCAGCGTGGTCGTAGTCAACGTGGTCGTAGTCAACGGCGTACTAGTGAACAGCGACCGCAATGTGGGCCCGGCCGATGCGTTTGCGGAACACCCAGTAGGTCCAGCCCTGGTAGAGCAGAATGACGGGCATCCCGATCAGCGCGGTCCAGCTCATCACGCCGAGTGTGTACGTCGACGAGGAAGCGTTGGCAATCGTGAGGCTGTTGGCCGGGTCGTTGCTGGCCGGCATGACGTCGGGAAACAGCGACGCGAACAGGGTCAGCACGGCGAGACCGATCGTGCCGGCCATGAGAGCGAACGCGAGCCGTTCGGCGCCGCGCAGGTTGGCCAGGAACGATGCGATCAGCGCGACCGCGGTCAGGGCGGCGAAGAGAGCGGATGCCACGGTGCCGTACGCGAAGGTCGTCCAGACCAGGAAGCAGGCCGCGACGACGATCGTCACGATTCCGGCCCTGGTGGCGAGTTTGCGCGCCCGCATTCGGATGTCTCCCTCGGTCTTGAGCGAGACAAACACCACCCCGTGCACGAAGAACAGCAGCAACGTGGTGAGGCCGCCGAGCAGGGCATACGGGTTGAGCAGGTCGAAGAACGTGCCGACGTAGTCGTGGTTGACGTCGAGGTTGACGCCGCGCACGACGTTGGCGAAGGCCACGCCCCAGAGCAGCGCCGGAACGGCCGAACCGACGATGATCATGCCGTCGAACCACTTCTTCCACGATGATTCGGGGCGCTGGTGCCGGTATTCGAACGACACCCCGCGCAGAATCAGTGCCACCAGAATGAGCAGCAGCGCGAGGTAGAAACCGCTGAACATCGTTGCGTACCACTCGGGAAACGCCGCGAACAGCGATGCGCCGGCCACGATGACCCAGGTTTCGTTGAGGTCCCAGACCGGACCGATGGTGTTGATGAGAACGCGGCGATCGGTGTCGTCCTTGCCGAGGAAGGGAAGGGACATGCCGACCCCGAAATCGAAGCCATCGAGTACGAAGTACCCGATGAACATCGCAGCGATGATCCAGAACCAAAGAATTGTGAGATCCATCTTGTATTCCTGTTGACCCGTCCTAGTAGACCGTGACAGTTTGCGTGAGTTCGCCGGATTCGGCGTCGGGGACCGGAGCATCGTCCGGACCCTTTTGAACGGCCTGAAGGATGAGTCTGAACTCCACCACCGCGAGGATGCCGTAAAGCAGGGTGAAGACGATCAACGAGATCAGGATCTCCACACCGGTCACGCCGGGCGAGACGCCGTCCTGCGTTTTCAACAGGCCGAAGACCAGCCACGGCTGTCGGCCCATCTCGGTGAAGACCCATCCCACGGTCATGGCGAGTAGCGACGCCGGGAAGCTCCAGATGGCCAGGCTCCAGACCCACTTCTGTGTCGGCATCCGTCCCTTGCGGGTGAGGAACAGGCCGACAACGGCGACGAGCATGTGCAGGAGTCCGAGAGCGATCATCCAGCGGAACGCCCAGTAGGTGATCCAGATGGTCGGGGTGTAGTCCCCCGGCCCGTATGTGGCAACGTACTGCGCCTGCAGGTTGTTGATACCCTGCACGGTGCCGTCGAAGGTATGGGTCGAGAGGAACGACAGCAGGTACGGGATCCGGATGGAGAACAATTCGTGCACGCCGTCCGGGGTGCCGAGCGTGAACAGTGAGAACGACGCGTTGGCTCCCGTGGCCGTGTGATACAACGCCTCGGCTGCGGCCATTTTCATTGGCTGCACCTCGCCCATCACGAGGCTGAGCTGATCACCGGCGAGTGTCGTGCCGATGCCGGCGATGACCATCATCCACATGCCGAACTTGAGCGCGGGACGCATGGTCTCGAAATGCTGGTTGCGCGCCAGGTGCCAGGCTGCGACCGAGATGATCAGTCCCGCCGACACCATGAAACACGCGAGGATAGTGTGCGGGAACGCCGCCAGCGCGATCGGGTTGGTGAGCAGCTCGCCGATGCTGGTCAGCTCGGCCCGGCCCTTCTCCGCGTTGATGGTGTACGCGATCGGGTTCTGCATGAAGGCGTTGGCCGCGAGGATGAAGTAGGCCGACGTGATACTGCCGATAACGGTCAGCCAGATGGTTGCAAGATGCACCTTCTTCGGCAGCTTGTCCCAGCCGAAAATCCACAGGCCGATGAAAGTGGCCTCGAGGAAGAACGCGAGAATGCCCTCGAAGGCGAGCGGGGCACCGAAGACGTCGCCGACGAAGCGCGAGTAGTCCGACCAGTTCATGCCGAACTGAAACTCCTGCACGATACCGGTCACGACGCCCATGGCGAAGTTGATCAGAAAGATCTTGCCGAAGAAGTGCGTCAGCTGCAGATACTTGGCTTTGTCGGTGCGTACCCAGGCCGTCTGGAAGATCGCCACAGTGAGGGCCATTCCGATAGTGAGTGGGACGAAAAGAAAATGATAGATGGTCGTCAGACCGAACTGCCACCGTGAGAGGAGTAAAGGGTCCAGCCACTCGTTCATATGCCCTCCAGCATTGTTGCTACCGCGCAAACTTTCTACGCTGTGTAGAACATTACACTTCTACGCTGTGTAGAACATTAGACTTCTACGACTCGTAGAAATCACAGTTTCACAGCGTAATATGCTGACATGGCAAATTTGGGCGTGCTCGAGAGGCTGTTGATGAATGTCCTGTGGGACTCCCCGGCACCGTTGACTGCCAACGAACTCAAGGAGTCCCTGGTACGCCGTGAGAGAGGGGCCATGCCGACCAAACCGCCGGCGACGACGACAGTCCTGACGGTGCTGTCTCGACTCGAAACAAAGGGCTTCGTCACCCGCGACCGTAGCGTCCGGCCGCACGCCTACACCGCCGTTATGACCCGCGCGACCCACACGGCGGGACTCATGCACGAGGTGCTCGGGCAGGTACCCGACCGCCAGGCGGCCTTGGTGCGCTTCATCGGAGGCGTCACCCCTCAGGAGGCAGACACACTGCGCCAGTTGCTCGGAGTCGTGAATTCCGACAACGCCTAACGCCGCCAGAGCTCACCCGCGATACCCATGATCACCGCCGCCGTCATGCTCGGCATCATCGCCGTTCTGCTGGCCTGGCCCGTACCGCTCGTGCTGGCCCGCTCAGACTGGCCGGCTCGCTCCCCCGGCGTAGCCCTCGTGCTCTGGCAGGCTATCGCCCTGTCCGGCGGTATGTCCATGATCGGCTCGCTGCTGCTCTACGGCCTCGTTCCGTTCGGCGACACCCTTCCGCAGAGCATCGTCGTGCTCGTCGGCGACCTGCGGGCCGGCACACTCCCGGCCGGAACGAGCTTCACCCACGTGCTCGCACTTGGCAGCGCCATTCTGCTTGGCACCCACCTATTGTTGAATCTTCTCGCGACTTTCGTTCGTGCCGAGCGCCAGCGCCGCCGTCACCACACTCTTATCGCCCTGCTCAGCGATCCCCTGCACGGCCAGCCGGGAATGCGGGTCATCGACCATCCGGCCCCGGTCGCCTATTGCCTGCCCGGAGCCGGGCATTCGGCAACGGTCCTCTCGAATGGACTGCTCCGACTACTCGATACCGACCAGGTGCGTGCGGTGATCGCCCACGAGCAGGCACACCTCGTGCAACAGCACCACCTGGTGTTACTCGCCTTCAAGAGCTGGCACAGCGCATTGCCGTGGTTCCCGATCGCCAACCGCGCCGAGAACGCCGTCGCCCTGCTGGTGGAGATGCTCGCCGATGATCATGCCCGGCGCGTGGTCGACGATCACACCCTGGCCCGCGCGATCGCCCTCACGGGGTTCGCACTCGCCGGGTTCACCACACCCTTCATGAGCGAAGCGGATGCGGCGACGAGCGCCATCGCATCCGCTTCACACACTGACAAAGGACGAGCTGCAGAACCCGAGCATCCGGCACACCAGGTGACGCCACGAGTGGCCCGGCTGGTGAACCCGACCGTGCCGCTGGGCTACACGGCCACGATAGGAGCACTCACCGTATCGGCGGTGCTCCTGACCGGGCCGGCCCTCATTCTGTTCGGTGCCTAGACGAGCTTCTCCTGAGTCAGCCAGGCCGTCGCGATCTTGTCGGCCGAGAGCTTGTCGTTGAAGCTCTGCGAGTTCAGATCGACCAGCATGTCGGCTGTGAGGGCCGCACTAACCTTGTTGAGAATCGCCGCGGCGCTGTCATCGACCTTCTGGGAGACGACGGGCACGATGTTGTCCGGAAAGAACAATCCGTCGGGGTCGGTGAGGGCGACCAGACTGTTGGTTTTGATGTTCGGGTCAGCCGTGTAGATGTTGGCGAGCTGAATGTCACCGTCGACGAGCGCCTTGACGGTCAACGGTCCGCCACTGTCCTCGACCGGCACGAATCCGGCAATCTTGATTCCGTACTTCTCCTTGAGGGCAGTCGGCCCGTAGGGACGCGTCTCGAGCTCCGAGTTGCCACCGACGGTGATCGGTTCGGTGACGTTGGTCAAAGAGGCGATGTCGGTGAGGCTGTACTTGCTCGCGACGGCGTCGGTGACGGTCCAGGAGTTCTGGTCGGAGGCCTCGGCCTTGTCGAGAACACGCAGGTTGTCGGGCAGGGCGGCCTGGAGTTCCGTGTAGGTCGCGTCGCTGGTGCCGCCGACGGCGGCCTTGTCGAGGGCCTGCAGCAGGCTTCCGGTGTATTCCGGGAAGACGTCGATCTTGCCGTCTTCGATATCGGGCAGGTAGACCTCACGCTGGCCGATCTGGAACTGTCGGTCGACGGTGAAACCGCCGGCTTCGAGTGCCTGCGAGTAAATTTCGGCGATGATCTCGTTGGAGTAGTACGCCTGCGACCCGACCACGATGGTGGAGTCGGTGGCGCTACTCGACGGTTCCGCCAGGGGGTCCCCCGACGCACACCCTGCAAGGGCTACGACGGCCCCAACCGCGACGGCGCCGATGAGCGTGAGCCGGCCTCTATGTGCTGTGAACATTGCTGTTTCCTTTCTCGATGGTGGTTTCCATCACCGGGCGGGATCGGGATGACCCGTCGCGGATATCTGTGGGGAGTCCCTCGGTGACGCCGCGGGGAACGACCAATTTTTGTATGAGGGCGAACACGCCCTCCAACACGATCGCGAGCAGGATCACGAGAACCGAACCGCCGAGCATTTCGCCGTAGTCGCGAATTCGCAGGCCTTCAAAGAGGTAACGGCCCAGGCCGAAATTTGCGATGTACGCGGCGAGGGTGGCCGTGGCCACGACTTGCAGGGTCGCGGAGCGTAACCCGCCTATCAGCAGAGGAAGGCCGAGCGGCAGCTCGACCTTGAGCAGGATCTGTGCCTCCGACATGCCCACGGCCCGCGCCGCATCGATAATCTTGCGATCAATCGCTTCAAATCCGGTGTACGCGCCGGCCAGTATGGGCGGAATGGCGAGCACGATCAGCGCAACGAAGGGGGCGCTCAAGCCTATTCCCACCCAGAGGGCCACCAGGGTGAGCAGGCCCAGGGTGGGAATGGCCCGGAACGCGCCCGAGATCGCCACGGCCAAGCCCCGGCCGCGACCGGTATGCCCGATAACAAAGCCGATCGGTACGGCAATCACCGCGGCAACGATAAGGGTCACGAGTGTGAAAAGCAGGTGTTGGGCGAGACGCGTCGGAATGCCACCGGCTCCGATCCAATTCGCGGGGTCGAGCAGCCAGGCCAGAGTTTCGATGAAAAAGCTCATGTGGTCACCCCCGCGACGACGGCACTGTTGCGAGCCGCGACGCCGATCGCGCTGCGCCGGGTCCACGGCATCAGCAGCCGTCCGAACAGCACGAGCGCCGCATCCAGTACGAGGGCGAGCAGCACGGTCGCCACGATGCCGGCGATGATCTCTTCTTGGATTCCCCGCTGGATCCCGTCGGTGAACAAGCTGCCGAGGCTCTGAGCGCCGATCACCGCACCGACCGTGGCGAGACTCACCGTGCTGACCGCCACGACGCGCAGGCCAGCCAGAAGCACGGGACCGGCCAGGGGCAGCTCGACCTGCCAGAAAACGGTCCACCCCGAAAATCCGACGCCCGTTGCCGACTGTTGCACGTCGCGGTCGACGGAACCGAGGCCATCCGCTACCACCCGCACCATCAGGGCCACCCCGTAGAGAGTGAGCGCGATGATCAGGTTCAGTGGCGAGCGGATGCTGGTGCCCACGATGAAGGGCAGCACGATGAACAGCGGCAGCGACGGAATGGCATAGAGCAGCCCGACCGTGGTCAGAATAACCGCCCGGCTCGCGCGGTAGCGGTGCGCCAACCAGCCGAACGGGAGGGCGATGACGAAACTGAGGATGATCGAGGGCACGCTGAGCACGAGGTGATCGAGCGTGCGATCCCAAATAAGGTCCATATTCGACCAGATCCAGGTCACCGCGAATCCCCACCCTGCGCCGAAGCACCCGGTCCGCGAGGACCGGCCTTTGACTCTGACCCACACTGTGACTCTGACCCAGACTGTGACGCGGCGCTGGCCCGGGACGACGTGGTCGACGAGCCGACGAGCACCCCGGCCAGACGACCTGTTTCGTCGACGACAATGTCGCCATCGCCGTGGTTCTCGACGTGTAGGGACCGCTTGCCGCGATCGGCACCGACGAAGGTCGCGACGAACTCATCGATCGGATTCGCCAGGATCTCGGCGGGCGAACCCACCTGGGCGACCTTTCCGCCGGTACGCAGGATGACCACCTGATCGCCGAGCAGGAAGGCTTCGTCGATGTCGTGGGTCACGAAGACCACGGTCTTGCCGAGTTCGCGTTGCAGCCGCAGCAGCTCCTGCTGCAGTTCGGCGCGCACGATCGGATCCACCGCGCCGAACGGTTCGTCCATGAGCAGGATATTAGGGTTGACGGCCAGCCCACGGGCAACGCCCACGCGTTGCTGCTGGCCGCCGGAGAGTTGGCTCGGATACCGATTGGCCAGGGACCGGTCGAGGCCGACCGTGTCAAGCAGTTGGAGTGCCTCCTCGCGGGCTCTCTTCTTCGGCATCCCCCGCAGCATCGGTACGGTAGCGACGTTGTCGATGACTTTGCGGTGGGGAAGCAGCCCCGAGTTCTGCATGACATAGCCGATGCCGCGTCGCAGCTTGACCGGCTCGAGCGTACCGATGTCCGCTCCGTCAATGTCGATGGACCCGCTGGTCGGATCCACCATCCGGTTGATCATGCGCAGCAGGGTTGTCTTTCCCGAACCGGAGGTTCCGACAAACACGGTCGTTTTGTAGGACGGCAGGACGAGGCTGAAGTCGTCGACGGCGAGGGTGCCGTCGGGGAACCGGTTGGTCACCGCGTGGAATTCGATCATCCTGGTGCCTCGCTCCTCGCATCGGTCGGGTCAACACAAACCAGATGCTAACCCAACCACTTTTCGAGGCGACAGGCAAAACAGATTGCGTAAAAAGGATTCATCCCGGAGCGAACGAGCAAAACTGACGCACCAGCCAACGCCACCCACAGAGCCGGGCAACCCATCGGGTCGACCGGCTCGCAGTGGAGGGTACGGGCGGACGCTACGACGCAGTGGCGAGAAAACTGAGCGCCTGCGGGCTGTAATAGCGGTCGAGGTAGTCGCGCAACACCAGACGGCACTCGGCGATAAAGCGCTCATCACCGACCGGGTCGGTGTGAAAAGCACGGGCGAGTAGTGCGTCGGCCATCTCGACGGCGACCTCGAGTCGAAAGATCAGTTCCTCGCCGGCCGGCAGGTCGAACTCGTTCACGAGAACATCGGCGAGGCGTTGGGCGAAGAAATCGGCATCCGCCACGGCGTCAACGGCGGGAGCGCCGTCGCGGTCGTCGAAGTTCACGATGCGAAAGCCGGGCTCGGAGCGGTACAGGCCGACAAAGGCGGTCACAACGCAGTCCACAGCGTCCCACCAGCAGCTGAGGGTGCTGGCACTGAGCTCGTCGACGACACGCTGCCGAAAGCGCACCACGGCGCGCTCGTGCAGCGCGTGCAGAACGGCCACCCGGTCTGGGTAGTAGCGGTACACCGTGCCGATGGAGGCACCAGCACGGTCCGCGATCATCGCGGTCGTGATGCGGTCGAAACCGACCTCGTCCACAACGGCGGCAGCTGCATCGAGCAAACCGGACAGTCGTGCAGCGCTGCGCTGCTGAATCGGCTCGGTGCGCACCTGTTGCAGTGCTACACCGGTCTCTTCACCCAATAGGCCACCTAGCGACATTTCTCCCCCTTGAATATAAATCACCATCCTATTGGGTAAAACCCCATTCCCACAGCCCTGATCGGGGATGCACAGCAAACATGGCAGAATGGGGGGGTGCCACAGTCCCCAGACGCCTCGCCGAGTGCGCCCAGTCCCGAGCGGATCATGCACCGCGCAGCCCGCATCGAGGACTGGCTCCACGACCGCCGCGAACACTCCGCACGTCGTCGCGGCTATCAGCCCACCGTCATCCCGTACACCGGTTACGGCTCGACGGCGTGGGTTCGCATTCTCTGCCGGGTACTCCTGACCAAACCGATCAAGCCCGACAAGCGCCAGAAGCGCCCCCGACCGGATGGCCTTGACCCCGGCATTCGCGGCTGGCGCAGCTTCACGAGCGTGCCCGTGAACGACGTGACCGTCACGATAGAGATCGACGGACAGAGGCATCACGTACAGGCTGACCGCGGCGGCGTCGTTGACACCGTCGTTCCGGCATCACTGCCCGCCGGTTGGCACGTGGCCCGACTGCACACCGAATTCTCGGACGTGGCCGAAGCCCCGCTGTTCATCGTGGCGCCCACGGTCGGCTACGGCGTCGTCTCCGACGTCGACGACACGGTGATGGTCACCACGCTCCCGCGCCCGCTGTTGGCCGCCTGGAACACATTTGTGCTCGACGAGCATGCCCGGGTGCCGACCCCAGGGATGGCCGTGTTTCTGGAACGACTGGCGTCGTTCACCCCCGGCGCCCCGGTCATCTATCTCTCCACCGGCGCCTGGAACGTGGCCCCCACCCTGTCACGCTTTCTGTCCCGCAACCTCTACCCGGCCGGGGCACTGCTGCTGACCGATTGGGGCCCCACCCACGACCGCTGGTTCCGCAGTGGCAGCGCGCACAAACGTGACAACCTGCGTCGGCTCGCCGAGCAGTTTCCGCACATGCGCTGGATTCTCATCGGCGACGACGGCCAGCACGACGAGGCCATCTACAGCGACTTTCAGCGTGACTATCCGGGTAGTGTCGCAGCCGTGGCCATCCGTCAGCTCTCCCCGAGCGAAGCGGTGCTCGCCGGTGGGCGCTCGCGCGACGCCGTCTTGATCGAGGGCGGCCCGGAAGGCCCCTGGGTCTACGGGCCAGACGGGTCGAGCCTGGCCAATCAACTGGCCGAGCACGGGCTGCTGTAGCCCGACTGATTTACAGCACCGCTGAACGACAGCCCCACTGAATTCCAGCCCCACGGAATTAGAGCCCCCCGGAACTACAGCCTTACTGCGGGCTGCGACCGGGCAGTGACAGGGCGGTGCGTCAGCTCATCCAGGCGTCAGCTCGCGGTGCTCTGCTCCATGCCCATGCGACGCAGCACCAGGTTCTCGCCTACCTGGGCCAGGCCGTAGAGTGCGAGGGAGACGATGGTGATCACCACGACCGACGCCCACACCTCGGAGTTCTGCACCTTGGCGACAGCGGCGACAATCGAGTTACCGAGGCCCTGACCGGTCGTGAGCCATTCGGCCAGCAGCGCGCCGGTGATGGCCCCCGGCACCGAGATCTTCACAGCGGCGAAGAACGACGGCAACGAAGTAGGCAGCGCCACCTTGCGCAGGGTCGTCACGGCGCTGCCGCCGTAGACGGTGATCACATCGCTGATCTGCGGCGACGAGGAACGGAGTCCGAACGCAATGTTCACGAGCGCCGGAAACAGCACGACGATGGCACCCATCACCACGGCGGTCGTGAGTCCGCGCCCGGTGATGAGACTGATGACGGGCACGAGGGCCACCAGGGGCACCGAACGCAACAACAGAGCAATGGGCATGAGGGCATGTTCGATGCCCCGCACCAGGTTGAAGGCCACCGCAAGCACCAGGGCACAGGTGAGACCGGCGATGAAACCGAGTAGGGCATCGTTCAGGGTCACCAGGAGGTTGCTGAGGATCAGGGCGCGATTATCGGCCGCTTCGGGAACGCTGGCGAGCCACGTCCAGACGTCAAGGGGACCCTTGGCCAGGAAGGGCGATACGTCCAGCAGCAGCAGCAGTCCCTGCCAGGCGACCAGCACGAGTGCGAGGGTGATGAGCCCGGTCAGCAGACCGCGGGTCACGGTCACGAGCGCCACCCGTGCAAAGCTCATCGGCCGCTCCGTCCGGTAGTCCACGGCGTCGCAAAACGCAGGATGACAGCAAAGATCGCGTACCCGAGGCCCGCGGTGACACCGGCGACGAGCGCGAGACTCCACACCCGGTCGACGTTGGCCGTTGAACCGGCCACGAGCATGGCAATGCCCAGGCCACGGCTGACTCCGCCGAGGTACTCCCCCAGAATGGCACCGATGAAGGCGGCCGGCGCGGCGACCTGCAGCGCCGTCAACACGCTGGGCAGACCGGCGATCAGGCGCACCTTACGCAGTTGGGTGAACGTGCTGCCGCCATAGACCGTGATGAGATCAAGGCTCGCGCCATCCGCTGCTCTAAGGCCAACGAGCGAGCCGATCACGGTCGTGAAAAATACCGACATGGCAGCGAGAAAGACCGCCGTTCCCGCCGGGTCGCCCGCGCTCGGCGCCCCGATCACGATGTAGGCGATCGGGCCGATGGCAACGATCGGAACACAGTAGGTGATCACGGCGATCTGCATCGCGATCCTCTCGATGCGCGGCAGCAGCAGCACGACGGCCGCGAGGGCCAGGGCGAGCCCGTTCCCCCAGGCAAAGCCGATGAGCGCTTCGAGCATGGTGACACTGACGTGGGGCAGGTAGAACGCGGGTCCATCGCTCCCGAGCTGCATGAGCACATCGAGCGGGGTCGGCACAGCCCCGCCGGGCAGGGAGCCGACCTCGGCAAAGACGGTGACGGCGCCGATCCACCACAGCGCAATGACGATCGCGCCCCCGATCAGGCCGGTCGCCCAGGCGGGCAGGGCGCGCAGCGAGCTTCGGATCACCGTTCGTCGCCCCCCACGGCGACACCGCTGAAGAGCAGGTCGGAGGCGCGGTCATGCAGTGCATGAAATTCGGGCGAACGCATCATCTCGGGCAACCGGGGCCGCGGAAGGTCGACGTCGATGACTTCGTGGACCCGGCCGGGGCGCGCGCTCATGACCGCGACGTGGTCGGAGAGGAAGATGGCTTCGGCGATGCCGTGGGTGACCATGAGGGTCGTGGCCGGCTTCTGCGTCCAGATGCGCAACAACTCGAGGTTGAGCCGCTGGCGGGTCATGTCGTCGAGGGCTCCGAAGGGTTCGTCGAGCAGCAGCACCGAGGGCTTGAGCACGAGCGATCGGGCGATGGACACGCGCTGTTTCATGCCACCGGAGAGCTGCGCCGGTTTGGCCTTCTCGAAGCCCTGCAGACCCACGAGGGCGATCAACTCGTCGATATAGGCGTCGTCGACAGGAATGCGAGCGACTTCAAACGGGAGACGAATGTTCGAGCGCACGCTGCGCCAGGGCAGGAGGGCGGAATCCTGAAAGGCAATGCCGAGTTGGTGCCCGCGACGCAGTTCCTGCGGGCTCTTGCCATCGACCCGGGTCGTGCCGCTCGTGGGGTGCTCCAGGCCGGCCAGAATGCGAAGAATGGTCGATTTTCCGCAGCCGGACGGTCCGAGCAACGAGAGAAAACTACCCTTTTCGGTGTGCAGATTGGCGTCGTCGAGGGCGACGACTTCTTTACGCCCCACGGCGAAGACCTTGTGCAACTGGGAGATATGCAGGCCGGTGCCCGCAGTTGCGCCGCTGGCCCCGTCATTCGCCACCGAATCACGAACACCGGCATCAGCACTGCTCACGTGGGACGCTCCTTAGCGATGGCATAACTGGGGTGGATTGCAGGGTTAGGTGCCTATTTTACGTACAGGTCGGGCATCCGCTGGAACGCTGGCACGTTCCCCCGGATGCCCACCCGGCTGCTACTTGCTGTAGGCGAGCAGGTCCGGGTTCTCGGCGTAGACCTCTGTGAGCAGGCTCATGTCGAACAGCTGGCTCGCCGTGATCGTCAGGCCGGTCGCCTTGAGCGTGTCGATGCTCTGCTGCTGCAACTCTGTGCTGATCGTGAACAGGCCGTTGGCCAGCGTGTCCGCGCTCACAATGAGGTCGCTGGACTGAATCTCGGCCTGGCGGGTCTCCTTGTCGATGGTGAGGTCGAAGGTGGGTCCATAGGTGTCGACGGTGAGTTTCGCCGCTGCATCCGGGTCGTTGATCGCGTCGGTCCAACCGCGAATCTCGGCAACGAGGAGGGCTTTGAGCTTCTCCCGGTCGTTCTTGATCGCGTCGTCGGTGACCGTGAGTGTCTCGGCCACGAACGGCAGGCCGAAGTCGGCCAGCGGCAGGTTGACCGGGCCCAGTCCGAGCAGCTCGGCATCGATGGATTCATTGGTCAGGTAGGAGAACCAGCCGTCCACCTCGCCGTTGAACAACGGCGTCGGGTCGTACTGCACCGGAAGGGTGGTCAGTGAGCTCTCGTCGATATTGTTGATCTTGAGGAAGGCTTCCCACAGGCTCAGGTTGCTCGCCTGAACGCCGATGGTCTTGCCCTTCAGATCGTCGAGAGTGGCGATGTTGCCCTTGTCGGCGAGAGACAGAATGGTGAAGGGGTTCTTCTGATACGTGGCACCGATGATCTTCAACGGCGCACCCTCGTTGGCAATGATGGTTCCGGTGGAAATCGCATTGCCGATGCCCATGTCGACGTTGCCGGAGATGACGGCCGCTTCGATCGAGGCCGGCCCCTCAACCATGTCAACGGAGTCGAAGCCGGCCTGGGTGAAGTAGCCGTTCTTGTCGGCGAGGTACTCGCCCATGAATTCTGCGTTCTTGATCCAGCTGAACTGAATGCTGGCGTCACCGAACGATGCCGCCGCGCCGGCCGACGCCGCCGGGCTCGCGTCATCGCCGCTCGCGCACGCGGCGAGCGAGAATGCCAGAACCGCAGCGACCGTGACGCCGCGCACCAACCGCCTTGCCGATCGAGAAGTGAAAGAGCCTCTGGATGGTGTCATTGCAAGAATTCCTCTCGAGGGTGCAAGGGCGCTGTAGGAATACAGCTGCTGTCGTTAACAAGCGCTGTGCTCAGGGTTGAAATCCGGGCCGTGATAGAGCCCAGAAGGAGCAGTGTAGGCGTGTCATATATCAATTCCAGTTCGATTTTGTTTCGAACGGATGTCCAGAAGGGGAGGACACCCTTCGCCAGACCCGCGCAACATCTGTGAGCTCGACGCAGCGGGTGCGCCGAATGGGCGGCATCGGGTAAATGACCGGGTGCTAACCGGTTACCGCCAGGATGCGGTCGAGGCCACGGTTGACCTGACGGGCCCAGAGTGGGCCGCGGTAGAGGAACGCCGTGTAGCCCTGCACCAGGGTTGCTCCGCCCGCGAGACGCTCGGCCACCTGGGCGGCCGTGTCCACCCCACCGACGGAAATGACGCAGAACTCGGGCGGCACGACGGCGCGAATCTGCAGCAGAATGGCGAGCGAACGGGCGTGCAGCGGAGCGCCGGACAGGCCGCCGGCTCCGGCGGCCTCGATGGTAGCGGCATCCGTTCGCAACCCGGTGCGGGAAATCGTGGTGTTGGTGGCGATGATGCCGTCGAGGCCGAGTTCGACGGCGAGGGTGGCAATGCGTACGACTTCGGCATCGTCGAGGTCGGGGGCGATCTTGACGAGCAACGGGGTGGCGCCGGCGGCACGCTTGACGGTGGTCAGTAGCGGGGCGAGCTGGTCGAGCTCCTGCAGTCCGCGCAGGCCCGGCGTGTTGGGTGAGCTCACGTTGACCACGAGATAGTCGGCGAGGGCGGCGAGGGTCTCAGCGCTTCGCAGATAGTCGGCCGTCGCGTCCCCGACGGCGGTGACGCGGCTCTTGCCGATGTTGATGCCGAGCACTGGGCGGCCGGCGACGGCACGCACCCGGGTCAGACGGGCGACGGCTGCGGCGGCGCCCTGGTTGTTGAAGCCCATTCGATTGATGACCGCGCGGTCGGCCACGAGCCGAAACAGGCGGGGTTTCGGGTTGCCGGGTTGAGCGACGGCGGTGAGCGTGCCGACCTCCACGTGCCCGAACCCGAGCTGGCCGAGGCCGAGCACGGCCTCACCGTCCTTGTCGAAACCGGCCGCGACGCCGAACGGTGACGTGAAGTGCAGGCCGAGGGTGTTCACGCCGAGGTCGGTGCGAGGACGAGTGAATCGGTGCACGAGGCGGCCGAGTCCGAGGTTCGGCAGCAGCCGAATGACGGTGAAGGCGAGGAGGTGGGCGCGCTCGGGATCCATCCGGGCGAGCACGAGTTTGAAGAGCAGCGGATACATCGGGCCCTATGGTTTGTTGGAAGTGGGGGGGGCTGTGCCGACCGATGCCTGGCCGGCATCCGCTCCGGCACCCGGGATTTTCGAGCGCGCCGTGTGCTCGGTGCGCAGCTGGATGATGGCGCTCTCAAAATCGTCGAGTGAGTCAAAGCCCTGGTAGACGCTCGCGAATCGCAAATAAGCGACCTCGTCGAGGTCACGCAGCGGCGGCAGAATGGCCAGGCCGACGTCGTTGGCATCGACCTGGGAGGCACCGGTCTGGCGGACGGTTTCCTCGACTTTCTGGGCCAGCATGGCGAGGTCGGAGTCGGTGACCGGGCGTCCCTGGCAGGCTTTACGCACGCCGGAGACGATCTTCTCGCGGCTGAACGGTTCGACCACGCCGCTGCGCTTGATGATGTTCAGGCTCGCCGTCTCGGTGGTGCTGAAGCGGCGGCCGCATTCGGGGCACTGCCGGCGGCGCCGAATCGACAGTCCGTCGTCGCTCGTACGCGAGTCGACGACTCGGGAATCGGGGTGACGACAGAACGGGCAAAACATGGTGGTCCCAGCCTAGCGGTCGGCTGTGAAGCGAGCGGTCTCGAACCGGGCAGCCACGGCGTCTCCGTGCGCTGGCAGCGCCTCGGCGTTGGACAGCGCCGCGATGTGATCGGCGACAGCTTCCAGCGCCTGGCGGCTATACCGCACGACCTGCTGCGGCCGCAGAAACGTGTAGGCGCCGAGGCCCGACGAGAACCGGGCCTGTCCGCCGGTCGGCAGCACATGGTTGGATCCGGCGACATAGTCACCGAGGCTCACCGGCGAGTAGGGGCCGAGAAAAATCGCTCCGGCGTTCTCGATCTGCTCGAGCACGGCGTCGGGATCGCTCGTCTGAATCTCGAGGTGCTCCGGTCCGAAGGCGTTGCTGAACGCGGCCGCGACCTGGAGGTTGTCGACGAGCACGATCGCCGACTGGCGGCCACCCAACGCTGCGGTCACCCGTTCGCTGTGGGTCGTCGATGCCGCCAGCACGGCCAGACGGGCCTCGACGGCCCCCGCGAGTTCGGCGGAATCGGTCACGAGCACGGCCGCGGCGAGTTCGTCGTGCTCGGCCTGGCTGACCAGGTCAGCGGCGACGAGCAGCGGGTCGGCGGCGGCATCGGCGATCACGAGGATGTCGGTGGGGCCGGCCTCGGAGTCGATACCGGCCTGCCCGCGAATGAGCCGCTTGGCGGCGGCGACGTAAACGTTGCCGGGGCCGGTGACAATTTGCACCGGCTCCAGGCCGATGTCTTCAACACCGTAGGCGAGGGCACCGATAGCACCGGCGCCGCCCATCGCGTAGATCTCGTCCACCCCGAGCAGGCCGGCGGCGGCGAGGATGGTCGGGTGCACGCGGCCGTCGAAGTGGCTTTGCGGCGGCGAAGCGAGGGCGATCGAGCGCACGCCAGAGACCTGCGCGGGCACGACGTTCATCACGACGCTCGAGGGGTAGACGGCCTTACCAGCGGGAACGTACAGTCCGACCCGGTTCACCGGCTGCCAGCGTTGGGTGACGGTGGCTCCGGCCTCGATCGTGGTCGTCGCGTGCGGCGGCACCTGCGCGGCGCTGGCCAGGCGCACCCGGCGAATGGTTTCGCTGATGGCCATGCTTACGGCCGGGTCGAGCCCGGCGACCGCGTCGGCAATGTGGCTCGCCGGAACTCGCACCTGGCCCGGGCGCACCCGGTCGAGGCGTTCAGCCTGGTCGAGCAGGGCCGCCCCGCCGCGCGCTCGCACATCGGCGATCAGCTCGGCCGCGATGTCGGCGGCGACGGCAACGCTGGTGAGGGCGCGCGGAACGGAAGCCAGAAGCGCGGCCGGTGTCGGCTCGCTCCCGCGAAGGTCAATAGTCTGGATCATCGTACCCAGCCTATCCGTCAACACGACGTAACAATCAGCGCGCGGCAATAGGCTGATGCTGAAACAGATTGTTGGTTGAGTATGCAAAGCAACGTTGAACCCCCCGTGACTATTCGGCCTGTGACGAGCCCGCCCCTGGCTACTCGCCCCACGACTACCCTGCCCGCCAGCCCGCCGCTCGCCCCCGACCCCCATGCCCCCGATGACCTCGCAGCGTTCAAACACGCGTTTCGCCGTCATGCCGCCGGGGTCGCCGTGATCACGACGCTCGCGCCCGCCGGCGCCCCGGTCGGCTTCACGGCCACCTCCCTGGCGTCGCTCTCCGCGGTTCCACCGCTCGCGACGTTCAACATGGCCCGGTCGGCGAGCTCCTGGGCCGCGATCGCCGTCGCCGACCGCGTGGTCATTCACATGATGGGTTCCCACAACCGGGCAGTCGCCGAAAAACTCGCCGGCCCGCACGCCGATCGCTTCGTGGGTGAGCACTGGCAGCCGGGGCCGTACGGACTCCCCGTGCTGACCGGCGTGACCAGCTGGATGGTCGGTCGCATCGTCGAACGGGTCTCGGTGCACAACAACGCCGTCGTGGTCGTGCAGATCGAGGGCGGCGGCATGGGCACCGACGATGAAGCCCTGCTGTACCACGAGCGCACCTATCGGGTTCCGGGCGTCGCCATCTAAGCCATCGTTCCCGGCCCAACTTCTCATCGTCGATGAGCCGATGGGTGCGGCATCCTGCTTCAGCTGCTACGAGTTCTTCTTTGCGGTCTTCAACCGCTCAGCGTTGAACTTTTCAGCGGCTTTGTGGCGCCGGCGTTCGGCCTCAAGGACCGCGGCCGCAGCCGGTGTGGGCGCGGTTCCGCCGAGATGCGCCGGCTGCCACCACTGGCCGGTGCCGGCAACGGGATACTCCTTCTGCACCGCATCAACGAGGTCCTGCAGCGTGTCGTGGAGCGCCAACGTGGCTGCCGCGACACCGGCGTTGGCAGCGTCACCAGCATTCGCGTGAAACGGCTCCCCACAGCGGATGCTGACCGGCACATCGAGCCGTTCCCGTAGCGTCGACCGGTGGTTCTTGGTCATCAGCCGATGCCCGCCCCACACTGCGACCGGAATGATCGGCACGTTCGCGGCCAGCGCCATGCGCACCGCACCGGTCTTCAGCTCTCGCACCGTGAACGAGGCGTTGACGCCGCCCTCGGGGAACACGCCGAGCAGCTCACCGGTGCGCAGTGCAGCAACGGCCTGGGCGTAGGCCTCGTGGCCACTCTCCATGTCGACCGAAATGTGCTTCATGCCGCGCAACAGGCGCCCGACCAGCGGCTGGTCAAAGGCACCCTTCTTAGCCATGAAACGAATGTGCCGGCGATTGTGCCGCCAGGTGACCCACTCGACCAGTGCGAAGTCCAGGTAGCCGAAGTGAGTGATCGCGAGCACCGCGCCGCCGGTGGCCGGCAGCTGCGCCAGCCCGGTCGTGGTCGGGCGCACCCGAAGAAGGGCGAACAAGGCGCGCCCGGCGCCGATAGCGGTCGAATAGATCGGCTCTCGCGTGTGCATGCTTTCAGCCTAGGCGGGCATCCTGACAGTGCACATCGATTCGACGCCGATCGATCGCCCCGGGTCAGGTCAGGCAGTTCGGGCCGAGAATACTCTTGAGTTCGCCGAACAGGTCGGCGCTCACCGTCACCCGGTGCGGCAGCTCAAATACCCGCGCCACGTCGCCCTTGACGAGCTTGAGCCGCACCTCGGCGTCGCCGGCGTGGCGCTTCAGAATCTCACCGAGCGCGCTCACGGTGTCGGTGGTCGCGCGGGGCTCCCCCACCGTGATCGAGACCAGACTCTGGTCGGAACCGTGGCCGAGCTCGGGCTGGAAGACGCTGAACGCGTGCAGGTTCATGCCGTCGTCCCGCAGGCTCACCCGACCGCGCACCACGACGACCGAGTCGCTGATCAGTTCGGGCGCGAACTCGAGGTAGGCCTTGCCCATGAACATCGCGGTGATCTCACCGCCGAAGTCCTCGACCTGGATCATGCCGTACTGGTTGCCCGATTTCTTGGCGATGCGATGCTGCACGCTCGTGATCAGGCCGGCCACGGTCACCGTGTCGCCGTCTTCGGTCGATTCCGACGCGATCAGGTCGGCGATCGTGGTGCTCGCGTGCTTGGCGAGCGGAATCTCCAGCCCGGCGAGCGGATGGTCGGACACGTACAGCCCGAGCATGTCGCGTTCGTAGGCGAGTTTCTCTTTCTTGCTCCACTCGGGTCGGTCGGGCACCTGCTCGGTGTCCTGAGGTTCGTCAAACAGGCTGTCGAAGTCGAACCCGATGTTGCCGTTGCTCTCCTCCCTTTTGATCTTGACGGCCGATTCGACGGCGGATTCGTGGATCTCGACCATACCGCGCCGGGTCGCACCGAGCGAGTCGAACGCCCCCGCCTTGACGAGCGATTCGATCGTGCGCTTGTTGGCTACCGGCAGCGGCACCTTGTGCAGAAAATCGTGAAACGACTCGAAGCGGCCCTTCTCCTCGCGGGCGCCGCGAATGGCCTCGACCACGTTGAAACCGACGTTGCGCACCGCGCCGAGACCGAAGCGAATGTCCGTGCCGACGGCTGCGAAGAAGCCGATCGACTCGTTCACATCGGGGGCCAGCACCCGGATCCCCATGCGGCGGCACTCGTTGAGGTAGAGCGCGAGCTTGTCACGGGAGTCGCCGACGCTCGTGAGCAGGGCCGCCATGTACTCGGCCGGGTAGACGGCTTTGAGGTACGCGGTCCAGTAGGAGAGCACCCCGTAGGCCGCCGAGTGGGCCTTGTTGAACGCGTAGTCGGAGAACGGCAGCAGAATGTTCCAGACCGTGGTGACGGCATCCATTGAATAGCCGCGGTCCTGCATGCCCTGGGAGAAGCCCTCGAACTGCTTGTCGAGCTCCGACTTCTTCTTTTTACCCATGGCGCGGCGCAGCAGGTCGGCCTCACCGAGCGAGAAGCCGGCGAGCTTCTGCGCGATCGACATGACCTGCTCCTGGTATACGATCAGGCCGTAGGTGTTGCCGATGACGTCCTTCAGGGGCTCTTCGAGCTCCTGATGAATCGGAATGATCTCCTGAACACCGGTTTTTCGCAGCGCATAGTTCGTGTGCGAGTTGGCGCCCATGGGCCCCGGGCGGTACAGGGCGATGACGGCCGAGATGTCTTCGAAGTTATCAGGCTTCATGAGCCGCAGCAGTGCCCGCATCGGCCCGCCGTCGAGCTGGAACACGCCGAGGGTGTCACCGCGCGCGAGCAATTCGTAGGCGGCGGGGTCGTCAAGCCCGAGGTCTTCGAGCACGGGCCGGTGGCCGCGGTTCACCGCGATGTTGTCGAGGGTGTCATCGATGATGGTGAGGTTACGCAACCCCAGAAAGTCCATCTTGATCAGTCCGAGGGCTTCGGAGGCCGGGTAATCGAATTGCGTGACGACCTGGCCATCCGCTTCACGCTTCATGATCGGAATGATGTCGATCAGGGGGTCGCTCGACATGATCACGCCGGCGGCGTGCACGCCCCACTGGCGTTTGAGGTTTTCCAGGCCGAGGGCGGTGTCGAAGACGGTGCGGGCCTCGGGATCGCTGTCGATTACCGCGCGAAAGTCGGCCGCTTCGCGGTAGCGCGGGTGATCCTTGTCGAACATACCGGTGAGGGGCACGTCCTTGCCCATGATCGCCGGCGGCATGGCCTTGGTCAGTTTGTCGCCCATGCCGAAGGGAAAGCCGAGCACCCGCGAGGCGTCCTTCAGGGCCTGCTTGGCCTTGATCGTGCCGTAGGTGACGATCTGCGCGACGCGTTCCTCGCCGTACTTCTCGGTGACGTACTTGATGACCTCACCGCGGCGACGCTCGTCGAAGTCGACGTCGAAGTCGGGCATGGAGACGCGGTCGGGGTTGAGAAAACGTTCGAAGATGAGTCCGTGCACGAGTGGGTCGAGGTCGGTGATGCCCATCGCATAGGCGACCATCGAGCCGGCACCGGAGCCACGACCCGGGCCAACCCGAATGCCCTGCTGCTTGGACCACATGATGAAATCGGCGACAACGAGAAAGTAGCCGGGAAAGCCCATCTGCACGATGATGCCGATTTCATAGTCGGCGCGCTTGCGGACGTCTGCGGGGATTCCCTTCGGGTAGCGTTTGGCCAGCCCGATCTCGTTCTCCTTGATGAACCAGCTCTCCTCGTTCTCGCCCTCGGGGCAGGGAAAGCGGGGCATGTAGTTGGCTTGGGTGTTGAACTCCACCTCACAGCGCTCGGCGATGAGTAGCGTGTTGTCGCATGATTCGGGGTGGTCGCGAAACAGGTGTCGCATTTGCGCTGCCGTTTTGAGGTAGAACTCGTTGGAGTCGAACTTGAACCGGTTGGGGTCGTCGAGGGTGGACGCCGACTGCACGCAGAGCAGGGCGGCGTGCGCGGTGGCGTCGTGCGCGTGCGTGTAGTGCAGGTCGTTGCTGGCCAGCAGCGGCAGGTCAAGTTCTTTCGCGAGCTTGAGCAGGTCGGTCATGGTTCGGCGTTCGATGTCGATGCCGTGGTCCATGATCTCGCAGAAGAAGTTCTCCTTGCCGAAGATGTCCTGAAAATCGCCGGCGGCCTTCTTGGCCTCCTCGTACTGGCCGAGGCGCAGGCGGGTCTGTACTTCGCCACCGACGCAGCCGGTCGTGCCGATCAGGCCCGTGGAGAACTGGCTGAGCAGTTCGCGATCCATTCTTGGTTTGAAGTAGTAGCCCTCAAGGCTCGCCTTCGACGACAGCCGGAACAGGTTGTGCATGCCCGCGGTGTTCTCGGAGAGCAGCGTCATGTGGGTGTACGAGCCGGCGCCACCGACGTCGTCCCGGTTTTGGCCGCTCGTGCCCCACCGCACCCGGGTCTTGTCGCGGCGGTCGGTACCGGGAGTGATGTACGCCTCCGTGCCGATGATGGGCTTGATGCCGGCGTCGGTCGCACTCTTCCAGAAGTCGAAGGCACCGAACACGTTGCCGTGGTCGGTGATCGCGACCGCCGGCATCCCCTGCTCCACCGCTGCTTCGATGAGGGGTTTCACCCGCGCTGCGCCGTCGAGCATGGAATATTCGCTGTGCACGTGCAGGTGGACGAACGAATCGGTGGCATTTACCGGGTTGCTCACAAGGACTCCGACGAGTTGATGTAACGGTTAGGGACGAGTCGGCCTCGGTCAGTCTCCGCGCAGCACCGCGAGGGCGTGGGTGAGATCGGCCGGATAGTCGGCGTTGTAGCTGACCCACTCATGACTGTCCGGGTGGGTGAAGGCCAGCTGTTTGGCGTGCAGCCACTGGCGTTTCAATCCGAGCCGGGCGGTGATCGACGGATCGGCGCCGTACATGGCGTCGCCGACACACGGGTGCCGTTGGGCGGTCATGTGCACGCGAATCTGGTGGGTGCGCCCGGTCTCGAGGTGCACCTCGAGAAGCGAGGCCGAGGGAAAAGCTTCGAGGGTCTCGTAGTGGGTGATCGAGTGCTTGCCGTCGGCCATGACCGCGAATTTCCAGTCCGACCGGGGGTGGCGGCCGATCGGCGCGTCGATGGTGCCGGTGAGAGGGTCGGGGTGGCCCTGCACCACGGTGTGGTAGATCTTCTCCACCTCGCGGTCGTGGAACGCCTTCTTGAGGGCGATATAGGCCGTCTCCGACTTCGCCACGACCATGAGACCGCTCGTGCCGACGTCGAGCCGGTGCACGATGCCGGCGCGTTCGGCCGCACCGGAGGTCGCGATGCGGTAGCCCGCGGCCGCGAGGGCGCCGGGAACGGTCGGACCGGTCCAGCCGACGCTCGGGTGGGCGGCGACCCCGGCAGGCTTGTTGATGACGACGATGCTTTCGTCGTCGTGCACGACGGTCAGGTCGGGAACAGCGATGGGGATGATGCGCACCGGCTGCTTGGGCTGCCAGGTGACTTCAATCCAGCTGCCGGCCCGCAAGCGGTCGGATTTGCCGACGACGGTGCCGTCGAGTACGACGCCTCCGGCCTCGGAGACCTCGGCGGCAAAGCTGCGAGAGAACCCGAACAGCTTGGCCAGTCCGGCGTCAACGCGCACGCCATCCACACCGTCCGGGAGGGGCAGAGATCGCCGCTCAGGGGGGATGGTCAGGGCGAGGGGACCGGTCACGGCAGGGCCTCGGCCCCGGGGGCCGGCCGGTCGCGGGTCGCAGCGTCGCGGGTGGATGTATCGGGGGTCACGGCGTCCGTTTGATCGAGGGGTGCTTCGAGGGCCGGCGTGGCGGTCTTGCTGACGGCCGAGACCTTGTTGCCATCGAGGCCGATGCCGCGGATGGTCAGAATCATGAAGATGACCATGCTGGTCACGATGGCCATGTCGGCGACGTTGTAGATGGCCGGCAACAGCCACGGAGTCGAGATGAAGTCGACGACGTGCCCGACCCCGAAGCCGGGTTCTCGCAGCAGGCGATCGGTCAGGTTACCGAGCACACCGCCGAGCAGCAGCCCGAAGACGAGACCCCAGGCCAGGGAGCGGATGCGTCGGGCTAACCAGACGATGAACACCACGACGACGGTGGCGATGATGGAGAAGATCCAGGTGGATCCGCTCGCGAGGGAGAACGCCGCGCCCGGGTTCCGAACAAAGTGCAGTTGCAGCACATCGTTCAGAACCCGAACCACGGAACCCTCCGCCATCGAGGCGACGACGAGGTACTTACTGAATTGATCGAGCGCGTAGACGCCCAGCGCGACGAGGGCTAGAACGATAAGCGCTCGCGAACGCTTCTTCGTTCGTGCCCTAGGCTCCAAAACCCTGGAAGCTGGGCTTCGGCGTGTTGCCGGCATCGGCCGTGGAGCCGACCGAACTTGCATCGAGGTCGTGCAGCTGACCCTCGATGTAGCTCTTGAGCTTCAGGCGGTACTCGCGCTCGAACGTGCGCAGTTCGTCGATCTTGCCTTCGAGCGTGGAACGCTCCTGGTCGAGCTTCTGCAGCTGAACGCGCTGTTGGGTCTCTACTTCGGCAATGACGCGTGCCGCGGTGGCGTGGCCTTCGGCGATCAGGGCGTCGCGCTTCTCGGCGCCTTCCTTCACGTGCTCTTCGTGCAGGCGGCGAGCCAGTTGCAGAAGGTTGGTCGTGCCGGCCGTCTCGTCGATCGGCGCGGCGGCAACGGCGGCAACCGGAGCGGCGACGGGTTCTACGGCCGCTACCGGCTCAGGCACCACGGCGGCGACCGAAGCGGACTCGGCTGCGGGCGCGGCATCAGAGCCGACCTGGCCGCGTAGTTCCTCGTTCTCCTTGGTCAGGCGACGCAGTTCGACTACGACCTCGTCGAGAAAGTCATCGACCTCATCCTGGTCGTAACCCTCACGAAACTTGGTCGACTGGAACCTTTTGTTGACTACATCTTCCGGAGTTAACGCCATGGCTTTCCACCCTCAAAACTTATATTTAATGTGAACATTTGACTGACTTGAACCGCTTGGTGACTCAAGTATTGGATTGATTACGGGCTGTCGACGAGCGAGTACAGGCTCACGGCGAACCAGTCATCCATTAAGAATACATGCCCCGGTCGGGCGATTACAGTAAGCCGGACAGAGACATGCCAATGATGCAGCACAGCATCGTCAGGGTGAAGCCGAAATCCAAAGCGATGGGCCCGATGCGAAGCGGCGGGATCAAGCGGCGGAAGAAACGTACCGGCGGATCGGTCAGCGTGTAGACGAACTCGACGACCACGAGCAGGAAGCCCTGCGGCCGCCACCCCCGGTTGACACCGCGCACGAGATCAATGATGAATCGACCCCAGAGCACGAGGAAGTACATGAAGAACAGGAAATAGAGAAGATTCCCCAGGATCGGTATACCAGTCACACTTGAGTCTAGCCTTGCGCGAAGAAGGAGCTGTCCTCTGCGCCCTCGTCGGTGGTGCTGTCGCCGGAGACGACGACGTGGGACGGCGAGAGCAGAAAGACCTTGGCAGTGACGCGCTCGATCTTGCCGTACAGCCCCTGCGACAGGCCGCTCGCGAAGTCGATGAGGCGGCGCGCATCGCCGTCACTCATCTGCGACAGGTTGATGATGACCGGGATGCCTTCGCGGAACGATTCGGCGATGATCTGGGCGTCTTTGTAGGCGCGCGGGTGAACCGTGAGAATTTCATTCATTTCAGACGCAGCCACATTCTGGGGGGTCGATGTCTTGCGCAGGGGGGTGACCGGTGCACGACCGGCAGAGTTCTGGGCCGCGTTGGCGTGGGCGGTATTGCCGTGCGGCGCATTGTCGTGCCCCCGTGCCGGAACGGCGGACACGTGGTTGGTGGAGCCGTTGTTGGCAGCACCCTGGGCACCGGCGGGTGCCTGGTACTCCAGCTCTTCGTCTGCCAGACCCAGGTAGACCATGGTTTTCTTGAGCGGGTTGGACATGTCGACCTCCGTGTTGGTTTGCTACTTCGAGATTAACCGAGCACCGGGCGATTGCCGGTGATTGCGGCGCCAATTCTTAGGTGTGTCGCCCCTTCGAGCACGGCCGCCGCGTAGTCCTGGCTCATACCCATGGACAGTGCGGTGGCCGTCGGCGCTTGTGTGCGAACCTGTTCGCCGAGTTCGCGCACGCGAGCGAAGGCCCGACGAGGTTCAGCACCGAGCGGAGCGACAGCCATGACCCCGAGCAGTTCGAGGCCCGGCGTGGCGAGAACACGCTCGACCAAGGCCGGCAGGTTCAGCGGATCCACGCCGCCGCGGGCCGCGTCATCGGTGAGGTTGACCTGAATAAAACAGTCGATGCTCGATTCCTCCGAGCCGAGCGCGGTCACCAGAGACTCACGATCGACCGAGTGGATGACGTCGGTGTAGGCGCGAACCTGGCGGGCCTTCTTGCCCTGCACCTGACCGACGAAATGCCAGGTGAGGTCGAGATCGGCGAGCAACGCAGCCTTGGACTGCGCTTCCTGGTGCCGGTTCTCCCCCACGTGGTGCACGCCGAGGGCATAGAGCGCTTCGATCAGTGACACCGGATGAAACTTGGTAACCACGATCATGGTGATGTCGGCCGGGTCGCGCCCGGCCTCGCGTGCGGCGTCGATAATGCCGTTGTGCACCGCGCCCAGACGGGAAGCCAGATCGCCCGGGGGCGTCTCGGAGGATGCCGCGTCATGAAGTGCCATGCTTATGCTGCTCTGTTCGTTACGTGCGGAGAAAACGATGCTTCCCGGGGTCGACACGACTGGCGTCGGCCCCGGGGCTGCTGGAACTCGACCTACTTGAGAAAGTCGGGGATATCCAGGTCGTCGGCCTCTTCTTCAAAGGCCGGGTCGGCCACGGTCACGCCGTTGGCGGCGTCGGAGCCGCCCCAGACGGAGGCGGCGAGCTCGCCATCACTGTAGCTGCCCGAGTCGGTCGCCGGGGCTCCCTTGGCTCTGCCAGCGGATGCTGTCGCACCGGCCATGGCCGAACCGGCACCGGCCGCAATTCCCGCAGCGACGAGGTCGGCACGCCGCACCTCGACCGCTTTGGCGCCGGGCTCGGGGGCCGCGGCGCCCGGGGGCGGGGCGGGGGCCCCCGCCCCCGCACCCACCGGGGGGGGGGGGGGGGGGCCGGCGCAGGTGGGGGGGGTGGGGGGGGGCGGGGGGGGGGCGCGGCGGGGCGGG
>NZ_JAJAYI010000068.1 GCF_026786305.1 Cryobacterium sp. | reverse complement strand
GTGTTTTCAGCGCCAGTGTTTTCAGCGCCGGTGTCATCAGGGGTTGCACCGTCAGCAGCGAGGCTCATTTCTCCATCCATTCGCCGGCGGCGGCGAGGGTGATCGCTTCGCCGACGAGCACGATTGACCCGGTGACGAGCACGGCGCGCCTGGGCGCCTCGGCGGCCCACTCGCGGGCGCTGTCGAGGGCCGCGGCCACATCGTCGAAGCGAAAAATGGCTTGGTGGTTGGTCCACTCGGCGATGTTGTCGGCGAGGTCGTCCACGCGCACGGCACGTTCGGAGTGCGGCTCGGTCACGTAGAACCGGTCGACCTGGGTCGTGAGGGCCGAGACGATGCCCTGCGCGTCCTTATCAGCGAGGATTCCGATGACCACGGCGATTTCAGTGAAGTCGAAGTAAGCCTCGAGCGCGGCGGCGAGGGCCGTGGCGCCGTGCGGGTTGTGCGCGGCGTCCACGAGAACGGTCGGTTCGATGCCGACGAGCTGCAGGCGACCGGGCGAGGTTGTGGTGCCGAGGCCTTCGGCGAGGAGGTCACCGACCAGCGCCTGGCTGCCCGCACCGAGGAACGATTCGACGGCGGCAATGGCGACCGCGGCATTGTGGGCCTGGTGGGTGCCGTAGAGCGGCAGGAACAGCTCGTTGTAGGTGCCGGCGAGACCGCGCACCGAGATGACCTGGCCGCCGACGGCGACGGTGCTCGAGAGCAGTTCGAAGCCCTCGTTCTCGCGCGCGAGGGTGGACTCGCTCAGTTCGGCGGCACGATCGAGTTCAGCCTGAACCTCAGGGCTCTGGGCTGCAGAGACGACGGATGCCGCCGGCTTGATGATGCCGCTCTTGGTGCGCGCAATTTCGGCGACGGTATTGCCGAGGCGCTGCGTGTGGTCGAGCGCGATCGGCGTGAACACGGCAACCTGCCCGTCGGCGACGTTGGTGGAATCCCACTCGCCGCCCATACCGACCTCGACCACGGCAACATCGACCGGCGCGTCGGCGAAGCACGCGAAGGCGAGCACGGTGAGCGCTTCGAAGAAGGTCAGCGGCACGTCGCCGGCTGCTTCGAGTTCGGTGTCGACGAGCTGCAGGTAGGGCTGGATGTCGGCCCAGTTGGCGGCGAGGATCTGGTCGCTGATCGGCTCGCCGTCAATGACGATGCGCTCGTTCAATCGCACCAGGTGCGGGCTGGTCAGCAGGCCGGTGCGCAACCCGTAGGCCCGCACGATGCTCTCCACCATGCGGCTCGTGCTGGTCTTGCCGTTGGTGCCGGTCAGGTGAATGATCGGATACGAGTTCTGCGGGTCACCGAGAAAGTCGAGGGCGCGGCGGGTCGGCGCGAGGCGCGGTTGCGGCTGAGCCTCCCCCACCCGCTGCATCAGCTCGGCGAAGACGGCATCGCCGGCCTCGCGGAAAGCGTCCAGCGGGGCCGGCTGGTTCATCGGCTCCTCGTCGTCGCCGCGCCCGGTGATGTTCTTCCAGTCGGCGCTGTCGGCGTCGTTATTCTGTGCTTCGGGGGTGTCGTTCTCAGACAAGGATGGCTCCGTTCACGCGTGCGACGGCCACGATGACGGCGCCCAGATTGACATAGTGGTCGGCTTCGAACCGCACGTAGTGTTCGACGGGAGCGCCGACTCGGGCTTCCAACCACTCCGACGGCAACTCGGCATAAAATTCCCCGGTCGACGGGCGGTGGGTGGAAAAGTTCGTGGCGAGGGTTTCGGCGGCCACATCGACCCCGCCGGCGAGGTCGAAAGAGTCGGCATCCGCTTCGTTCTGAAACACCACATCGAGACGGATGCGGTCGCTCACGTGAAAACCGGCCGACTTGCGGGTGTCCTGTACGGCCCGAATGAGGTCGCGGGCGAAGCCCTCGGCCTCGAGCTCGGGCGTGGTGCGCGTCGCGAGAAGCGCGAAACCGCCGCCGGGCAGTAGGGCGAGCGCTGCGGCCCCGTCTTCGACCGAGCTGTTCGCCTCGAGGGTCAGCTCGTACTCGTTCGGCTCAAGCGCGATCCCGCCCGCCGTGACACGGCCGTCGGTCTCGCTCCAGTCGCCGACACGAGCGGCTTTGATGACCTGCTGTACCTGCTTGCCGAGACGCGGTCCGGCGGCGCGGGCGTTGACGACGAGCTTGCTCGTGACCCCGTAGGCGGCGGCGCTGTCATCTTCGAGCTCGATCAGGGTGACCGTTTTCACGTTGAGTTCGTCGCGCAAAATGCCGACAAACGCGTCAAGTTCGGCGGTGTTGCCCGTAACGACGGTGAGGTTGGTCAGCGGAAGGCGCACCCGCAGGCCGGCCTGCTTGCGGAGCGACAGCACGGTGGAGCTGATCAGGCGCACTTGGTCCATCGCGGTGACGAGTACCTCGTCGGCGGGAAACAGGGTGGCATCGGGCCAGTCTTCGAGGTGCACGCTGCGGCCGCCGGTGAGGCCCTGCCAGATGCGCTCGGTGACAAGCGGCAGCAGCGGAGCGGTGACCCGGCAGACGGTTTCAAGAACGGTGTAGAGGGTGTCGAAGGCTTCGTGGGCGGTGGCTCCGTCGGCAGCGCCACCCCAGAACCGGTCGCGGGACCGGCGCACATACCAGTTGGTGAGTACGTCGGCGAAGTCACGCAGGCGCGCGGCGGCGACCGTGCTGTCAAGGGCTTCGAGGTCGGCCGTGACGCCGACGATCAGGTCGCGGGTCTTGGCGAGCAGGTAGAGGTCGAGCACGTCGGTGGAATCGGTGCGCCAGGTGGCGTCGTAGCCCGCGCTACTTTCACCGTTCGGCCCAGACGCGTTCGCGTAGAGCGAGAAGAAATACCAGGTGCTCCATAGCGGCAGCATGACCTGGCGGGCGCCCTCACGAATGCCCTCCTCCGTGACGACGAGGTTGCCGCCGCGCAGCACCGGCGAGCTCATCAAAAACCAGCGCATGGCGTCGGCGCCGTCGCGGTCGAAGACCTCGCTGACGTCGGGGTAGTTGCGCAGCGACTTGCTCATCTTCTGGCCGTCGTTACCGAGCACGATGCCGTGGCTGACCACGTTCTTGAAAGCCGGCCGGTCGAACAGGGCGGTGGAGAGCACGTGCAGCAGGTAGAACCAGCCACGGGTCTGCCCGATGTACTCGACGATGAAGTCGGCCGGGTTATGCGCTTCGAACCATTCCCGGTTTTCGAAGGGATAGTGCACCTGGGCGAACGGCATCGAGCCGGAGTCGAACCAGACGTCGAGCACGTCGGTGATGCGGCGCATCGTCGACTGGCCGGTGGGGTCGTCGGGGTTGGGGCGGGTGAGCTCGTCGATGAAGGGGCGGTGCAGGTCGGTGGGGCGCACGCCGAAGTCGGCCTCGATCTCGTCGAGCGAGCCGTAGACATCCGTTCGGGGATAGTCGGCGTTGTCGCTCTTCCAGACCGGGATGGGCGAGCCCCAGTAGCGGTTGCGGCTGATCGACCAGTCGCGGGCGTTGCCGATCCACTTACCGAACTGGCCGTCTTTCACGTTTTCGGGAACCCAGTTCACCTCCTGGTTGAGCTCGACCATCCGCGGGCGAAATTCGGTGACGCGCACGAACCAGCTCGAGACGGCTTTATAGATGAGCGGGTTGCGGCAGCGCCAGCAGTGCGGGTAGGAGTGCTCGTAGCTGGCCTGGCGGATGAGGCGGCCGTTGGCTTTCAGCAGCGCGGTGAGCGGCTTGTTGGCCTCGCTCCAGAGCTGGCCGGCCACTTCGGGAATGTCGCTGAGAAACTTTCCGCCATCGTCGAGCGAGAGGATGACGGGGATTCCGGCGGCCTCCCCGATCTTCTGGTCCTCCTCGCCGTAGGCGGGAGCCTGGTGCACGATGCCGGTACCGTCGCTCGTGGTGACGTAGTCGGCCACAAGGATGCGCCAGGCGTTCTGGGTGCCCCAGACCGATTCGTCGGCGTAGTAATCGAACAGGCGGTCGTAGCTGACGCCCTCCAACTCGCTGCCGAGCACGGTGCGGGAAACGGATGCGGTGGCGTCGGCCGCCGCGTCATAGCCCAGATCCGTGGCATAGTTGCCGACCAGGTCGATTGCGATGAGGTATTCCGCGCCAAGCACCTCGGCGGAGACGTCGGCCCCTTCCCTGAGTACCTCGGCATCGGGCGTGCCGTTCGGCCCGGCCGGCACGACGGCGTAGACGATTTCAGGGCCCACGGCGAGTGCGAAGTTCGTCGGAAGGGTCCACGGGGTCGTGGTCCAGGCCAGGGCGCGCACCGCGGTGAGACCGAGCGCTTCGGCCTTGGCACCGATCAGCGGAAAGGTGACCGTGACGGTCTGGTCCTGGCGCATCTTGTAGACGTCGTCGTCCATACGTAGTTCATGGTTGGAGAGCGGGGTCTGGTCGCGCCAGCAGTACGGCAGCACCCGGTACCCCTCATACGCGAGGCCCTTGGTGTGCAGCTGCTTGAACGCCCAGATCACCGATTCCATGAAGGTGATGTCGAGGGTCTTGTAGTCGTTCTCGAAGTCAACCCAGCGGGCCTGGCGGGTGACGTACTCTTCCCAGTCCTTGGTGTACTCGAGCACCGACTCGCGGGCGACGGCGTTGAACGCGGCCAGGCCCATCTCTTCGATCTGGCTCTTGTCGGTGATGCCGAGCTTGCGCTCCGCTTCGAGCTCGGCGGGCAGGCCGTGGGTGTCCCAGCCGAAACGGCGGTGCACCTGCTTGCCGCGCATGGTCTGAAAGCGCGGGAACAGGTCTTTGGCGTAGCCGGTGAGCAGGTGGCCGTAGTGCGGAAGGCCATTGGCGAAGGGCGGCCCGTCGTAGAAAGTCCACTCCTCGGCACCGTCGCGCGAGTCGATTGAGGCCTGGAAGGTTTCATCACTCTTCCAGAACGCGAGCACCTCGGCTTCGAGGTCGGGAAAGTTCGGGGACGGCACGATGGCCGCGCCGGTCGTGGTCTCGTCACCATTCGGGGCGTTACGGCTCTTGGGGTACAAAATGCTTCTCCTACCGGGACGGGTCACTGGGGCCCTGCTCCACGAGGACGAACGATTCTGTCGAAATCGCCGCGGTACCACCTCGCTTGCCACCCGTGGTTTCGACACGCTCAACCCACGACCGACCGCTTATTCACAGGCTGTAACGGGCCCGACTCGTTCGGTTCTACTGGAATGTCCACCCGAGGGTGGGCATCCGTTCTTCCGAAGACTTCCCGGTGATGGCCGGGTCACTGTCATTCGCGTTAATCGTACCGGATGAACAACCCGAACTCATCTGTTCTGAGCTACGCGGTGCTCACCTATCGAATGCCGGCCGGTCCTGTCACTGCCATCGATGAGCCGGGATACCGCCTGTCCCCCATTCGCCCGACGTGGCCTAACGTTGAGGAGTGCCCCGCACCGAACCCCTGTGACCAAATGCCCGGCGTGCACCCGCCGGGGAAAGAGAATCCTTATGCCCCTTCGGCACCCCGCCCGTACCCGCCGCCTTCTCGCCACCACCGCCGGCATCGTGGCCCTTGGCCTGTTCGTGGCCGGCTGCACCGCGACCGGCTCAGACAAACCCGTCGGTGAACCGATCAGCGGCGGCACGCTCACCTACGCCTCGGGCGACGCCGAACCGAGCTGCCTCGACCCGCACGTCGGCGGAAACTTTCCCCAGGCCCTGATCAGTGCGCAGTATTTGGAGTCGCTCGTCTCCCGCGATACCGACGGGCAGATCATCCCCTGGCTGGCCGAGTCGTGGACGGCGAGCGAGGACGGCCTGACCTGGGATTTCACCCTGCGTGACGACGTGACCTTCACCGACGGCACGGTTTTCGACGCCGCCGCTGTGCAGGCCAACGTTGCACACGTACAGGACCCGACGACACTGTCGTCAACCGGGTATCTCGCCCTCGGCAAGGTCACCGGCACCGAGGCGGTCTCCCCCACCGTCGTGCGCTTCACCCTCAGCGCGCCCGACAGCGCCCTGCTGGAGTCGCTGTCCCAGCCCTGGCTCGCGATCGAATCACCGACGGCGCTCGAACGCAGCCAGGACGAGAACTGTGCCGCCCCGGTCGGCACCGGCCCGTTCATCGTGGAAAGCTGGGTGAAGCAGAATGCGATCACCCTCGTGCGCAATGACGACTACGTCTCCCCGCCAGCGGATGCCGGCCACTCCGGCCCTGCCTACCTCGACAAGGTCATCTGGCGCTTCATCCCGGACTCGGCCTCCCGCTACGCGGCCGTGCAGTCCGGCGAGGTCGACGTGATTGACAATGCCCAGCCCGACACCATCGTGCAAGCCAAACAGAGCGATTCCCTCGAGCATCTCGATTCACCGCGCCCGGGGGCCTCCAACCGCATTGAACTGAACTCGGGCCGGGCCCCCTTCAACGATGTGCGCGTTCGTGAGGCATTCATGCGCTCCGCCAACGTCGACGACGCCGTGTCGAGCCTGTTCCTGGGCACCGCTACCCGGTCGTACTCGGCGTTGTCGAGTGTGGAAGCCACCGCCGTCTCGAATGCCGCACTGTTCGACTACGACCCTGCTGCCGCCGCGAAACTCCTCGATGCGGCCGGCTGGTCCGAAACGGATGCCGACGGCTACCGCGTCAAAGATGGCGTGCGCTTGACGGTGGAGTTTCCGGTGAGCACCAACCAGTCCATCCCGGCCGAGCAGAGTGTGTTCGAGCAGATTCAGGCCACGGCGAAGGAGACCGGCTTCGACGTGAAACTTCGCCCCCTGGACCTCTCCAGCTGGTACGCCGCCCTCGCCGCCAACGACTACGACGCGGTGAGCGCGCCGTACACCAAGGTCGGCCCGGACGTGCTGCGCATTCTGTACCACTCCGCCAGCATCGTGCCGGCGCCGAGCGGGTACTTCGCCAATCTCGCGCAGGTCAACGACCCCGCAATCGATGAGCTGCTCACGACGGCGGCCCGCGCAACGGATCCCGCCGCGCGCGCGTCCCTCTATTCCGACGCCCAGAACCGCATCCTGGAGGGCTTTTATATCCTGCCGCTCTATGACCAGCAGAACCACTACCTGCTGCGCAGCGACGTGGTGGGCCTGCGCACCCTGCCGACCGTGGCCGTGCCCACGCTGTACGACGCGTGGCTGAACCGGTAGGTCCCCGCGGGGCCACGCTGCGGGTGGTCCTGCGGGTGCTCGGCCGACTCGCTGCCCGCTTGGGTGGCGCGGTCTTTGTGCTGTGGGCGGTGGCCTCCGTGACCTTCTTTGCGGTGCGGCTCATTCCGGGCGACCCCGCCCAGGCGGTGCTCGGCGGCCCCGGATCGCAGGCCTCGCCCGAAGCCCTCGCGGCGGTGAGCTCCGAGTACGGCTTCGACCAGCCCGTGATCGTGCAGTACCTCACCCAACTCGGTCGACTCTCCACCGGTGACCTCGGCAGGTCTTACGCACTCAACATGGATGTCGGCCCGCTCGTGCTCAGCCAGCTCGGCAGCACCGTGCTGCTGGCCGTTCTCGCCCTCACCCTGGCCTGGCTGCTCGCCCTGGCTCTCGCCACCTGGTCGACCCGCGGCGGCACGATCGCTTTTCGGGTGGGGTCGAGCCTCGAAATCGTCGCGGCAGCGCTACCGCATTTCTGGCTCGCGACCTCACTGATCGTCGTGTTCAGTATCTGGCTGGGCGTGTTGCCACCGATCAGCACCAGCGGCGTCGCCGGACTGGTGCTGCCGGTGCTCACCCTGGCTGTTCCCCTCGCCGGCTTTCTGGGCCAGATCATGCGTGAATCGCTGCAGGTCGCCTTGGAAAGTCCGTTCGTGCTGTCGGCCCGCGCCCGCGGCGAGAGTGAGCGTGGAGTGCGCTGGGTCCACGCGCTGCGCCACGCCTCGCTGCCCGCGATCAGCCTATCGGGGTGGGCTTTCGGCTCGCTGATCAGCGGTGCGGTCGTCGTCGAGACCATTTTCGCTCGTCCCGGCCTCGGCCGCACCCTGCTCAATGCGGTCACCCTGCGCGACGTTCCGGTGGTGATCGGCGTCGTGATGATCGTCGCGGTCACCTACATTCTGATGACGCTGCTGACGGATGCCGCCAGTCGCCTGGTCGATCCCCGATTGCGTCTCCTGTGAGCGACCTCGAGGTACAGGCCGAGCTTGCGGCCCACTCCAGCCAGTCACGGCAAGCCGGCCCGGCGCGGCGCCTCGGCGTGGCCGAAGGAGCAGCCGGCGTGTTCGCCCTGTTCCTGCTGGTTGCAGCGGTCGCGCCTACGCTTCTCGCCCCGGGCGATCCCCTCCACATCGACCCGCTCTCAGCGTTTCAGTCGCCGAATTTCGCACACGGCTTTGGCACCGACGAATCGGGCCGGGACATTTACACTCGGGTCGTGCACGGCACCCAGTATTCGCTCGTCATCGGCGCCACCGCCACGGTGATCGGGTTGGGGCTCGGCATCGTGCTGGGCACCCTCGCCGGAATGCTCGGCCGCGTCGTCGACTTCACCGTGAACCGGTTTCTCGAGGTGTTGTTCGCCTTTCCCGGGCTGCTACTGGCACTGCTGTTCATCGTCATCTTCGGACCCGGCGTAGCGACCGCCACGATCGCCGTTGGGCTGTCGACGGCGCCCGGCTACGCCCGCATCATTCGCGCCCAGCTCCGTACCGTGCGCTCGGCCGCGTTTGTCGAGGCGGCGACCGTGCTCGGCCGCACCCGATGGCAGGTTCTGCTGCGGCACATTCTGCCGAACACCCTCGCGCCCCTGTTCGTGCTCGCGACCCTCGGCATCGGCCAGGCCATCGTCTGGGCGGCAACGCTCAGCTACCTCGGCCTCGGCGCCGAACCGCCAACCGCGGAGTGGGGCGCCATGCTCTCGGCCGGGCGCACGTACATCACCTCGGCCTGGTGGATGAGCTTCTTTCCCGGCCTGTTCATCGTGCTGACCGCCGTGACCGCCACGGTGCTAGGCCGCAGCATCGACCGTCGAATGAGGCACGCATGAGTGAGGTAGCGCTGACCGTGCGCAATCTGCGAGTCGTGTTCGGCGCGGCCGAACCCGTCGTTCACGGTGTGTCCTTCGACATCGCCCCGGGCGAGTGCCTCGCCATTGTCGGCGAATCCGGCTCGGGCAAGAGCGTGACCGCGCGCAGCCTGCTCGGGCTCGCCGGGGCGAACGCCCACGTCACCGCCGACCGTCTCGAGCTCGGCGGGCGCAGCGTGCTGGGCCTGACCGACCGCGCCTGGCGGGCTCGGCGCGGCAAGGACGTCGGCCTCGTGCTGCAGGATGCCCTGGTCTCGCTCGATCCGCTGCGACCGATCGGTCGGGAAATCGCCGACTCGCTGCGCCTGCACACCACCCTCGGTGCCGCAGCGCGGGTACGGCGGGTGCTCGAGCTGATCGAGGCCGTCGGGCTTCCTGACCCCGAATTGCAGGTGCGCAAACTTTCCGGGCAGCTCTCCGGCGGCGAACGCCAGCGGGCGCTCATTGCCGCAGCGATCGCAGTGGAGGCGCCGCTGCTCATCGCCGACGAACCGACGACGGCCCTCGACGTGACCGTGCAGGCGCAGATTCTGGGGTTGCTCGAGCAGATCGCCCTGGCGGGCACCGCGATACTGCTGATCAGTCACGACCTCGCCGTGGTGAGCCGCATCGCGCACCGGGTAGCGGTGATGCACGACGGCCGGCTCGTGGAGACCGGCGGCACCGCACAGGTTCTGGGGTCACCCCGGCAGGAGCAGACCCGGCGAATGGTGGCGGCGATCCCGACCGACAAGCCGCGCGGCACCCGGCTGTCTCTCACGGCCCGCCCGGCCGATGCCCCCGGCACGACCTGCGCTTTGTCCACACCGTTTCCCCGCGAGAGCACCGTCGTGCTCGAAGCCATCGGCCTGTCGAAGAGTTTTCGTCGCCCGGACGGCAGCCGACAGCTCGCCGTCGACGACGTCTCGTTCGCGCTACACCGTGGCAGCACCCTCGGAATCGTCGGCGAGTCCGGCTCCGGCAAGACCACGACCGCGCGCCTCCTGCTCGCGCTCCTGGCACCTGAGCACGGCGAGGTACAGGTGCGCGGCCAGCCGTGGAGCGCGGCCGGCGAGAAAACCCGGCGCGGGCTGCGGGCATCCGTTGGGGCCATTTATCAGGATGCCCTCGGCTCGTTCGATCCACGCTGGAACGTCGCCGAGATCCTCACCGACGCGCTGGGCTTGCGGCATGAGCGCCGCGCGCCGCAGACGACGGCGCGGCTCACCACCCTGCTCGACGAAGTGGGCCTCGCCGCTTCCGCTCTGCCCCGACGCCCGCTCGAGCTTTCCGGCGGGCAGCGGCAGCGGGTCGGCATCGCCCGGGCGCTGGCTGCCCGACCCGAGATTCTCATCTGCGACGAACCCGTCTCCTCCCTCGACGTGAGTGTGCAGGCCCAGGTACTCGATCTGCTCGACGACGTGCAGCGGGAGCACGCTCTGAGTCTGGTCTTCATCTCGCACGACCTCGGTGTCGTGGCGCATGTCAGCGACCAGATCGCTGTCATGCGGGCGGGACGCATCGTGGAGAGCGGGCCGGCGAGGCGTGTGTTCGCCGCGCCACAGCATCCGTATACCGCGCAGTTACTCGCCGCCGTGCCCCGCCTGCCAGCCTGAACCGGGTGCATTCGAGCGCCCGGGGAAGCCCCTATTCTGGGAAGAAGGCCCGATCGGGTAGATTGAATGGGCGCACTCAGGCACCTCACCATCGACACGGTGCCGAACATAACGAACCGGAGAGTCATGACCCACGCCGACCGCGTCCCCGAGAAGCCTGCCCTTGAGGGGCTTGAAGCCAAATGGGAGACCCGCTGGGAAAACGACGGCACCTACCGTTTCGCTCGCGAGAACGCCACCCGGGAGATGATCTACTCGATCGACACTCCCCCGCCGACCGCGTCGGGCTCGCTGCACATCGGCCACGTGTTCTCATACACGCACACCGACGTCGTCGCCCGTTTTCAGCGCATGCGCGGCAAGAACGTGTTCTACCCGATGGGTTGGGACGACAACGGGCTGCCCACCGAGCGTCGCGTGCAGAACTACTACGGCGTGCGATGCGACCCCTCCTTCGGCTACACCGAGAATTTCGTTCCACCGTTCGAAGGCGGCGACGGTAAGAGCTCGAAGGCCGCCGACCAGCTGCCGATCAGCCGCCGCAACTTCATCGAACTGTGCGAAACCCTCACCAAAGAAGATGAGAAGCAGTTCGAAGCGCTCTGGCGCACCCTCGGCCTGAGCGTCGACTGGACCCAGACCTACCGCACCATCGGCCAGGAGGCGCTGTTCACTTCGCAGCTGGCCTTTCTCGGCAACGTCGAACGCGGCGAGGCCTACCAGGCCATGGCGCCCACCCTGTGGGACGTCACCTTTCGCACTGCGGTGGCGCAGGCCGAGCTCGAAGACAAGGACATGCCCGCCGCGTACCATCGGGTGTCGTTCCGAAAAGCCGACGGCAGCACGATTGAGATCGAGACGACCCGCCCCGAACTGCTACCGGCCTGCGTGGCGCTCGTCGCGCATCCCGACGACGAACGATACAAGCACCTGTTCGGCACCACGGTGACGACCCCGGTGTTCGGTGTCGAGGTTCCCGTGCTCGCCCACCACCTTGCCCAGAAGGACAAGGGCTCAGGGATCGCCATGATCTGCACCTTCGGCGATGTGACCGACGTCGTCTGGTGGCGCGAACTCGACCTGCCCAACCGCGCCATCATGGGTTTCGACGGCCGCATCATCGCCGAGGCTCCTGAAGCGATCACGTCCGAAACCGGCCGTGCCGCCTACGCGCAGCTCGCCGGCAAGACCGTCTTCTCCGCCAAGCAGGCCGTCGTGGAGCTGATCCGGGCCAGCGGCGACCTGATCGGCGACCCCAAGCCGATTGTGCACGCGGTCAAGTTCTTCGAAAAGGGCGACAAGCCGCTCGAAATCGTCTCCACCCGGCAGTGGTATATCCGCAACGGGGCCCGCGACGAGAAGCTGCGCGCTCGATTGCTCGAGCACGGCACCGAGCTCGCCTGGCACCCCGAATTCATGAAGGTGCGCTACGAGAACTGGGTCAACGGTCTCACCGGCGACTGGCTCGTCTCCCGCCAGCGCTTCTTCGGCGTGCCGCTGCCGGTCTGGTACCCGCTCGACGCTGACGCCAACCCGGTGTTCGACCAGCCGATTGTCGCTACCCGCGACCTGCTACCGGTTGACCCCTCCTCGGATGCCGCACCCGGCTATACCGAGAGCCAGCGCGGACAGGCCGACGGCTTCATCGGTGAGGTCGACGTCATGGACACCTGGGCCACCTCCTCGCTCACCCCGCAGCTTGCCGGCGGCTGGGAGCGCGACCCGGAACTGTTCAACCTGGTCTTTCCGTACTCGCTGCGCCCGCAGGGCCAGGACATCATTCGCACCTGGTTGTTCTCCACCCTGCTGCGCGCGGAGCAGCAGCACGGCACGTCGCCGTGGCAGCACGCCGCGCTCAGCGGCTTCATCGTGGACCCGGACCGCAAGAAGATGTCGAAGTCGAAGGGCAACGTGGTCACCCCGGCCGACATGCTGGAACTGCACGGTTCCGACGCGGTGCGCTACTGGGCGGCATCCTCTCGCCTGGGCACCGACGCGGCCTTCGACCCGAAGAATCCGACGCAGATCAAGATCGGCCGTCGCCTCGCCATCAAGATTCTCAATGCGAGCAAGTTCGTCTCCATGTCGCAGGGCAGCCGTGACGCCCCGATCACCGAACCGGTCGATCAGAGCATGCTGGCCGGCCTCACCGCGGTCGTCGCCCAGGCCACGACCGCTTTCGAGAACTATGACCACGCTCGCGCGCTTGAGACCACCGAAAGCTTCTTCTGGACCTTCTGTGATGACTACCTCGAGCTGGTGAAGGAGCGCGCCTACGGCGAGCCCGGTCCGGAGCAGGCCTCGGCCGTCGCCGCGCTGCGCACCGCACTGGCCACCCTGCTGCGCCTGTTCGCGCCATTCGTTCCGTTCGCCACCGAAGAAGCCTGGTCTTGGTCCAACGACGGCTCGGTGCACACCGCGCCGTGGCCGGTCGCCGCCGATCTGCTCGGGAGCGACGAGGTGGCCGCCGGCAACATCGCCCTGCTCGATCTGGCCAGTCGCGCGCTGACCGGCATCCGTCGTGCTAAAACGGATGCGAAGGCGTCGCAGAAATCAGAAGTGGATTCCGCTGTAATATGCGGTGCACCCGCTGAGATCGCACTACTTACCCTGGCCGCCGCCGATCTCAAAGCGGTTGGTCGGATTCAAGAATTGACCTTTGTCGACGGCAGCGAACTCGCTGTGACCGACATCGTGTTCGCCACCGTGTTGGAAAGTTAGGAGACCAGATGTCAGTAACCGTGCGCCCGCTGGGCGACAAGGACTTTTTCGCTTGGCTGGGCCTGTTTGAGGGCTACAGCGCGTTCTACGAGAGCGAACTGACCGATCAGAAGGCTTTGCAGGTCTGGAGCTGGATCATTGACGCCGGCAACGACCTCAACGGTGCCGTGGCGGTCAACGACGATGGTGACTTCGTCGGTTTCGCGCACTACCGCAGCGTGCCGCGCACGCTCAGCGGCGACCTCGCCCTATTCCTTGACGATCTGTATGTTGCTGAGGACCACCGCGGTCAGGGGGTCGGCACACTGTTGATGGAATTCACCAAGAACTATGCGCGTCAGCACAAGCTGGCCCAGGTTCAGCTGTTGACCGCCGCCGACAACGCGACCGCGCAGGTGCTTTACGATCAGCTCGGCACTCGGACCGACTGGGTCACCTACGAGATCGACGTCTAGATCATGCAGCTGGGCACCCGGTGGACCCTCGGCGGAACTCTGCCGACCGGGCTTCCACACGTCGTCGAAATCGCCGTGCGCGCCGTCGAAGAGGATCTCACCGCTCTCGCCGTCGACACCAGTACGTGGCGCTGGACACTGACCTGGCTGGAGGCCAAACCGGTGATTGAGCTCGACGATGGGACCGTAATCCGCTTCAACCCGGTGGATGACAGCGCGACCATCACGCAGCCCTCAACCACCGCCGATGATGACGATGAGGAATGGATCTGAGCTCTCGGTCAGCCGCGGGCCAGAATTTCGCCGTGCGGTATTCCGAACCAACCGTTCGGGTCACGCACCCACTCGCGCCAGGCCACGGCTATCCGTTTGAGGTCGCCCAGGTCGGCCACTCCGGATTCGATGGCGTGTGCCGCGAAACTTGATTCGGTCACTCGCACCGCCCACGATTCACCCCACCACTCGCGTTCCGCATCGGAGGCAAAACACCAGACGGATGCGCTGCAGGTCACGTCGGTGAACCCGGCCCGTCGAGCCCAGGACTTGAGCGAACGCCCGGCATCGGGGTCGCCGCCGTTCCAGTAGTCCGGCGCGAGCCGACGCGCCAGATCGACGGTGATCGTGCCCGGGCCGCAGCCGACATCGAGCAGCACTCCTCCGGTGCACAACTCCGGAATCAGGTACGCGGCCGAGTTCGCCACCGTGCGCCAGGTGTGCGAGCGCAGCACGCTTTCATGTCGGCGGCCTTGGCTAGTGTGGAGGCATGGCTTCCACCGCGAACAATCCCTTTCTCGCCCGCAGCACCCTGCCCTACCAGCTGCCGCCCTTCGCCGAAATAGCCGACGAGCACTATCGGCCGGCCTTTCTGCAGGGCATGACCGAACAGCTCGCCGAGATCGGTGTCATCACCGGCACAGCGGATGCGCCCACCTTCAATAACACCCTCGTTGCTCTCGAGCGCAGCGGGCAGACGCTCGCGCGGGTCACCGAGGTCTTCTTCAACAAGAGCTCTTCCGACTCGAGCGACTTCACCAATGACCTCGAAGAGGAACTCGCGCCGCTGCTGGCCGCTCACGCCGACGCCATCCGGCTCGACCCCGCCCTGTACGCGCGCATCGCCGCCCTGCACGGGCAGCGTGCGAGCCTCGGACTCGACGCCGAGTCGCTCTACCTGATCGACCGCTACTTCACCGAGTCCACGCTCGCCGGGGCCGGCCTGGGCGACGACGAGAAGCACTCGCTGCGTGATTTCAACGCGCGGCTGTCGATCCTGACCACCCGCTTTGAGAAGAACCTGCTAGCCGATACGAATGCCCTCGCGCTCATCATCGATGACGTGGCCGAGCTCGACGGTCTCACCGACGGCGAGATCTCCGCCACCGCCGAAGCAGCCAGGGAGCGCCACCTCGACGGCAAATACCTGATCAGTCTCGTGCTCCCCACCTCGCACCCGTACCTCGCAAGCCTGACCAACCGGGGGGTGCGCGAGCGGTTGCTCGCGGCGAGCCGCGCTCGCGGCATCCGCTCTGATGCGGCCGGAGCGGCGAACGACAATCGGCCGCTCGTGATCGAGATCACACACCTGCGTGCCGAGCGGGCCCGGCTGCTCGGGTTCGACAGCCATGCCGCGTTCGTGACCGCCGACGAAACCGCCAAGAATCCCGGCGCGGTCTGGGAGCTGCTCGGCCGCCTCGCCCCGGCCGCTGCCCGCAATGCCCGGGTGGAACAGGCCGACCTGCAGGCTGTGATCGACGCCGAGGGCGGCGGTTTCGAGCTGGCCGCCTGGGACTGGGCGTTCTACACCGAAAAGGTGCGCCGGGCGAAGTACAACGTTGATGCCTCCGCCATGCGCCCGTACTTCGAACTTGACAGCGTGCTGGTCAACGGGGTCTTCTACGCGGCCAACCGGCTTTACGGCCTCACCTTCACCGCCCGGCCCGACCTGGTCGGCTGGCACCCCGAATCACGGGTCTTCGAGGTCAGTACCGAGACGGGTACCCCGGTGGGGCTCTACATTGGCGACTTCTACACCCGCGATTCCAAGCGTGGTGGGGCATGGATGAACGCTCTGGTCTCCCAATCCACCCTGCTCGGAACCGACACGACCGTGGTGTGCAACAACCTCAACGTGTCCAAACCCGCCACCGGCCAGCCCACGCTGCTCACCTACGACCAGGTCACAACCCTGTTTCACGAGTTCGGCCATGCCCTGCACGGGCTGCTCGCCCGCGCGACCTACCCCAAGTTCTCCGGTACCAATGTGTACCGCGACTTCGTTGAATTTCCTAGCCAGGTCAACGAAATGTGGATGCTCTGGCCCGAGATCCTCGCGAACTATGCCCGCCACCACGAAACGGGAGAGGCGATGCCGCAACAGCTCGTCGACCGCATCCAGGCCTCATCGGCCTTCAACGAGGGCTTTCTGACCAGCGAATACCTGGCCGCCGCGCTACTCGACCAGGCCTGGCACCGCATTGACGCCGGTACGACCGTCACTGACGTGGCCGGCTTCGAAGCGGATGCCCTCGCTTCCGTTGGCCTGGACAATCCCGTCGTTCCCACTCGCTACGCGAGCACCTATTTCGCCCACACGTTCTCGGGCGGGTACGACGCCGGGTACTACTCCTACATCTGGAGCGAAGTGCTCGACGCCGACGCGGTCGAGTGGTTCACAGAGAACGGCGGCCTTAACCGCACCAACGGCGATCGCTTTCGTGACCGCCTGCTCGGAGTCGGCGGCACCAAGGATCCACTCGAGGCCTACCGGCACTGGCGCGGCCGTGATGCTCACCTGCAGCCCCTGCTCGACCGACGGGGCCTGAACTAGGGTGCGAGTTCGCGTTCCGTTTTTCCCGCCTCGATCTCGGAGGGTTCCGGTCCCGACCAGAAACCCTCAAGAATAAGGATGCGCGGCTGGTCTGCCGCAGTGTAGTGTCTCCTGCCATGGACATTCCAGTGAGTCGAGACGAAGGTGCTGGTCGACGACGATTTCTGTGGATCACCGCCGTCGTTTTGGCCGCGATGCTCCTGATCGGACTCATCTTTCACTACCTCCGCGAGAATATCGACAGCTCGGTGCCGGGGTGGGGCGTTCTGAGCGGAGCGGCGAGTATGCTCTACGCAGATGGTGAAGCAAACCTCTGGGCCTGGATTTCCGGGCTTCTCCTGGCAGGCGTTGGTGTCGTCCTCTGCGTCATCGGTCTGAACGCCCGCAATGAGGGTGAGACCGGGCTTTCGTACGTTGTTCTCGGAGCTGTGGGCCTCGAGATGTCCGCCGATGAAATCGCTCAACTGCATGAGAAATTTGCCCGGTTCACCCCGGGGGCGACGTTCACCTTCGCCTGGCTAACCATCGGGGTGCCGCTGGCCATCGTCGCGGGCATCGTTGTGCTCTGGATTGCGCGAAGCATCGACCGACGTCTCCGTCGCCGCCTCATCGTCGCCGGCATCGTCTACCTGCTTGGCGCGGTCGGAGTCGAGGCAATCAGTGGCATTGTGGTTGGTGGGCAGCAGGACGACCTCGCTCGGGCCAGCCTTGAGTACCACGTGCTGCTCGGCATCGAGGAAGGGTTCGAGGCGACGGGTGCGCTCCTTGCCTTCGCCGCGGTTCTGTACGCGCTGAGCATCGAACGCACGGCGGCCGGAATCGTAATGCGCACAGGTTTCGGCGGCGCCAGCGCCGCACGCGGGCACCCTCGGCACATCGACTGAACACACGGGGCCAGCACTCGTCACAGTCGGCTACCCTGAGCGAGGCCGGTGCCAACCGAGCCACAGCATGCAGATACCTCCGACCACGAGGCCCCAGAACGCCGACCCGATTCCGACGATGGTCATGCCGGAGGCCGTCACTAAAAACGTCGCAATGGCACTGATGCGATGCTCGGGTTCCGCCAGCGCACCGGTAATACTTGTGACCAGGGCGCCGAGGAGCGCGAGACCGGCGACGGCGATGATGAGGATCGGCGGTGACGCCGCCACGAGGGCAGTCGCGAGCCCGGACCCGAGGCCGAGTATGAGGTAGCCACAACCCGACGCGACCGTCGCGACCCAGCGTTTCGCCGGGTCACGGTGGGCGTCTGGACTGGCCATCAGCGCCGCCGTGATCGCCGCCAGGTTGATGTTGTGCGCTCCAAACACCGAGCCAACCATGGTGCTCATGCCCGACCACACCAGCACCGAGCGCGGCGGAGGGCGGTAGCCGAAGGTCGACAACACGGCGAAGCCGGGCACGTTCTGGCCCGCCATCGTCACGACGAACAACGGAAGGCCCAGGCTCACGATCACCAGCGGGTCGAAGACCGGGGCGACCAGGGTCAGGGCTGGCGCGGATGTCGGTGCTGACAGCCAGTCCGTTCCAGCCGTGACCCCAATCCCGATCGCCGCGACGACCATCGCGGCCGGTACTGCCCAGCGCGGAGCCAGGCGGTACAGCACGAGCCAGACCAGCACGACGGGCAGAGCCAGTAGCGGTTGTTCAATCGATGCCTGGATGGGAGCCAGGCAGATGGGCAACAAAATGCCGGCCAGCATGGCGCCGGCGAGCGGTTTGGGGATGCTCGTGATGGCCCGGCCGAGCCGTGGCCACAAACCAGACACGACGATGAGCACACCACAGAAGAGAAAGGCCCCGACGGCAGCACCAAAATCATCGGTCGTGGCGCCGGCCGCGACGAGAAGGGCCGCGCCCGGGGTTGACCAGGCAAAAGAAAGGGGCATTCGAAAATACCAGGGCAGTGCAATGCAGAGCACTCCTACGAGAAGGCACAGCGCGAGAAGCCCCGACGACGCTTGAGACTCAGACGCACCAACGCCTCGCAGCCCGGCGATGACCAACACAAACGAGCTCGCAAAGCCCGTGATGGCCGCCACAATACCCGTCGACGCCGGCTGTAGGAGGCCACGTGGGCCGTCTCGCAGGCCACCACGCTGTGGCCGTTCGCTCATTCGTTGCTCCCCCAGTTAGGTTTTCCCAATCCAGGTCTGACGCCGCAGGCTGCCAAGTTCTCAGATCATCCTGTCGCGACCCCGCACACGGATAGTGGCGGAGCCTGTTTACCCTCCGCCCGGCCCAACGCCCGCAGACGGCGCAGTGCACCGGCCCGGTTGTCAGGCGGATTTTACCTGACGGGTCTTGTGGAGCACCATTTCAGCGGGTGCGTTGTTCAGCACGGTGTCGCGGGTGATGATGACACGCTCCACGTCGGTGCTGGAGGGCACCTCGAACATGACCGGGCCGAGAACCTCTTCGAGGATGGCCCGCAACCCGCGAGCACCGGTCTTTCGTAGTACGGCGAGGTCGGCGATGGCTTCCAATGCCGGCTCCTCGAATTCAAGCTCCACGCCGTCGAGCTCAAACATGCGCTGGTACTGCCGAACGAGCGCGTTCCTGGGCACGGTCAGAATCTGCATGAGTGCCACCTGATCGAGCTGGGTGACCGTCGTGACCACGGGAAGTCGACCGATGAACTCGGGAATCAGACCGAACTTGTGCAGGTCTTCGGGTAGAACCTCGCTGAACAGGTTGATGTCATCGCCCTTGATGTGCAGGGGCGCCCCAAAGCCGATGCCCTTCTTCCCGGCGCGGGACGAGATGATGTCTTCGAGTCCGGCGAAAGCGCCAGCCACGATGAACAGCACGTTCGTGGTGTCGATCTGAATAAATTCCTGGTGTGGGTGCTTGCGCCCGCCCTGCGGGGGGACCGATGCGATCGTACCCTCGAGAATTTTCAGAAGTGCCTGTTGAACGCCTTCGCCCGAGACGTCGCGGGTGATCGACGGGTTCTCGGCCTTGCGTGCAATCTTGTCGATCTCATCGATGTAGATAATGCCGGTTTCAGCCCGCTTGACGTCGTAGTCTGCGGCCTGAATAAGCTTGAGCAGAATATTCTCGACGTCTTCACCGACATAGCCGGCCTCGGTGAGGGCCGTCGCATCCGCTACGGCGAAGGGAACATTGAGACGCTTGGCGAGGGTCTGGGCAAGGTAGGTCTTGCCACAGCCGGTCGGGCCGATCAGCAGAATGTTGGACTTGGCGATCTCAACGTCGTCGTGAATGGCCTCGGCTGCGGTGAGCGTAGCGCGAGACCGCACGCGCTTGTAGTGGTTGTAGACGGCGACGGCGAGGGCACGCTTGGCGGGTTCCTGGCCAATGACGTATTCCTCAAGGAAGCCAAAAATTTCTCTGGGCTTGGGGAGGTCGAATTCACCGGGGGTGGCTTCAGAACCGGCTTCGGCCAGGCGCTCTTCGATGATTTCGTTGCACAGCTCGACGCATTCGTCGCAGATGTACACGCCGGGGCCGGCGATGAGCTGTTGTACCTGCTTTTGGCTCTTTCCGCAGAAGGAACACTTGAGCAGGTCGGCACTTTCGCCGATTCGGGCCATGTCAGCCTCCTCCATTGGTCTCTCTGCAATTGAGCCTAGCCTGTGCATCCGACAGTTACGTGCAGCACGCGACAAACCGAAACGGCGCGCCGCCCGAAGGCGACGCGCCGCTTGGACCGGTTCAGGTCACAGACTATTTGACAAGCATCGGAAGGTTCTTCCGGCTGGTCAGATCCTGGTCGATGAGCCCGTATTCGAGGGCATCCGCCGCGCTCATGATCTTGTCGCGGTCAATGTCCTTATTGACCTGCTCGACGCTCCGGTTGGAGTGCTGCGCGAGCGTCTCTTCGAGCCATACCCGCATGCGCAGAATTTCGGCCGCCTGAATCTCAATGTCGGACGCCTGACCTCCGCCCTGGCCGCCAACGGACGGCTGGTGGATGAGGATGCGCGCGTTCGGCAGTGCGAGACGCTTGCCCGCGGTGCCGCCGGCGAGCAGCACGGCAGCAGCGGATGCCGCCTGACCCAGGCACACGGTCATAACGTGGGGGCGAATGTACTGCATGGTGTCGTAGATCGCCGTCATGGCCGTGAACGATCCACCGGGCGAGTTGATGTACATCGTGATATCGCGGTCCGGGTCCTGGCTCTCGAGCACGAGGAGCTGAGCCATCACATCATCGGCCGAAGCGTCGTCAACCTGTACACCAAGAAAGATGATGCGGTCTTCGAACAACTTGGCGTAGGGGTCCTGACGCTTGTATCCGTAGGCGGTGCGCTCTTCAAAGGTGGGCAGAATGTAGCGGGAATCGGGCATGTTCGTGGTCGAGCCGCCCATCGAGCTGTAGGCAGTGCCACCGAATGTGGGGATAGTCATGATTTCTTCCTGTTCAGTTTCGGTGGACTACTTGGTGGCGTCGGGGTCGGTGCCGCCGCCGCCGATGACATCCGAAGCGGATGCCCGAAGGTGGTCGACAAAACCGTATTCGAGGGCTTCCTGGGCGCTGAACCAGTTGTCGCGGTCACCGTCGGCGTTGATCTGCTCGGCGGTCTTGCCGGTCTGCGCTGCCGTGATCTCCGACAGTCGTTGCTTCATGTCGAGGATGAGGCGCGCCTGGGTCTGGATGTCGGCGGACGTGCCACCGAATCCGCCGGACGGCTGGTGCAGGAGCACGCGAGCGTTCGGGGTGATGTATCGCTTGCCCTTGGTACCCGAGGTGAGCAGGAACTGGCCCATCGACGCCGCCATGCCGATTCCGACGGTGACGATGTCATTGGGTACGAACTGCATCGTGTCGTAGATCGCCATTCCGGCGGTGATCGAACCGCCCGGAGAGTTGATGTAGAGATAGATGTCGCGCTTCGAGTCCTCGGCTGCCAGCAACAGGATCTTGGCGCAGATCTCGTTGGCATTTTCGTCACGGACCTCTGAGCCGAGCCAGATGATGCGGTCCTTCAGCAGTCGGTCAAATACACCGTTAGTGGGTGTCGGGTCGGCCATGTCGTGCTCCGTTTCAGTTGTCGCTTCTCAATGAATCTATCGGAGCGCGTGCGGCAAAACGGCTCTGTTCGCCCTCGGCAGATTACCGGCTGCCGCACACAGCTCCTGCAGCATGCGACAGGCCGACGGGAAAGAATCCAGCCGGCCCGTGCGTGCATTCAGACGCTACTTCTTGGCAGCGGCTTTCTTCTTCTTGGGCTTCTCGTCGATCTCAGCGTCAGCCTCGGCGACTGGAGCGTCATCGGCGTCGCCGGGTGCGGCATCCGCTACGGCTGCACTGTCGACGCCGGCGTCGACCGGGCCGGTGAACTCGCTCAGGTCGACCGGCTTGCCGTTGGAGTCAACGACCTCGGCCTTGCCCAGGGCAATGGCGAGAGCCTTGTTGCGGGCAACCTCGGCGACCATCGACGGAATCTGACCGTTGGTGTTGAGCGTCTGCACGAACTCGCTCGGGTCCATGCCGTACTGGCTGGCGCCCTGAATGAGGTACTGGGTGAGCTCGTCCTGGCTGACCTTGACCTGCTCCGCTTCGGCGATCGTATCGAGCAGAATCTGCTGACGGAACGTCTTCTCGCTGGCTTCGGTGACCTCGGCGCGGTGTGTGTCGTCTTCGAGGCGGCTTTCGCCTTCGAGGTGACGGTTCACCTCGTCGAGGATGATCGCGGCGGGAATCGGAACCTCGACCGATCCGAGGAGCGTCTCGATGAGACGCTCGCGGGCCTGGCTGCCCTGGCCGAAGACCTTGGACTTCTCAACCTGAACCTTGAGGCTCTCGGTCAGTTCGGCGATCGTGTCGAACTCGCTCGAGATCTGAGCGAAATCGTCGTTGGCCTCGGGAAGCTCGCGCTCCTTGACGGCGATGACCGTTATCGTGATCTCGGCCGTCTCACCCTCGTGGTCTCCACCCATCAGGTCGGAGTTGAAGGTGGTGGTCTCGCCGGCACTGAGCGAATCGAGCGCCTCGTCGATGCCGTCGATGAGGTCGCCGGAGCCAACCTCATAGGAGATGCCGCTCGCTGTGTCGACTTCTTCGCCGTCGATTGCGGCGTTCAGGTCGATCTGGGCGAAGTCGCCGGTCTTGGCGGGGCGGTCGACCGTGATGAGAGTGCCGAAGCGGCTGCGCAGCTTGTCGAGTTCTTCGGCAACTTCTTCGTCGGATACCTCGACGGCATCGACGGTGAGCTTGAGGCCGGCGTAGCTGGGCAGGTCGATCTCGGGGCGCACGTCAACCTCGATGGCGAGGAGCAGGTCACCAGAGAAGTCGGTGTTGCTCGGCCATTCGACAATGTCGGCCTCGGGGCGACCCAGCGGGCGAAGCTTGTTCTCTTCAACGGCCGCACGGTAGAAACCGTCGAGACCCTCGTTGACCGCGTGCTCCAGAACCGCAGCTTTCCCGACGCGCTGATCGATGATGGCCGGCGGGATTTTTCCCTTACGAAAACCGGGGACGTTGATATCTTCGGCAATGTGGCCGTAGGCGTGGGTGATGGCTGGCTTCAGTTCGTCGGGGCTCACCGTGATGGTGAGCTTGGCGCGCGTGGGGCTCAGTTTTTCGACCGTGGACTTCACTCGAGACTCTCCTGTGTATTGAAACGGTGTGCTGCGGGTAATGTCGGGGCGACAGGAGTTGAACCTGCGACTTCTCGCCCCCAAAACGAGCGCTCTACCAAGCTGAGCTACGCCCCGGATCTACTTCGACCCGTTGGTACTACTTTGTTGGGGAATCAATCTGGTGGCGCAGGCGAAAGCTCGCGACAGGCGGAATGACCTCAGTAAGTCTAATGCACGCCTTTCGAGCGGATGCGCCCGCACCGGCATCCGGTACCCGGTTTCCTGTACTACGATGTTTCCGTGCCCAGAAGTCTTGGGTCTGGGGATGTAGCTCAATGGTAGAGCCTCAGTTTTCCAAACTGATGGCGCGGGTTCGATTCCCGTCATCCCCTCCACACAACGAAAGTCGTCGGCCGAGAGCCCGCGGCTTTCCCCTTCTAACGGCCCCACGTCAGCTGCTGCGAACAAACTCAATGGCCGTGGGTCGGAGCGAGCAGCCGTGGCCCACTGCCGACGGCCAGGTTTGATTCCGACCTGACGGCGTCGTGCGCGGTCGGCGGAGTGCCGGCCTGGTCGCCGGGCTTGACCACAACGAACTGGCCCATCATTCCCGCGTCCTCGTGCGCGAGCATGTGGCAGTGGAACATATAGGGAAAGTTGGGATCGGTATATTCCGCGAACTGCATGATCAGTTCGTAACGCACGCCGGGCTCAAGGTAGATCGTGTCTTTCCAGCCCGAGAGCTCGGGTGGCGGAGACTCGGTACCCACCCGGAGCACCTGAAACTGCACGGCGTGTACGTGGAAGTTGTGCGGTAACGGCATGGCGTTGTCGACGGTCCACACTTCGGTCGCACCGGCCTCGACGGTCTCGTCGATGCGCGCCATGTCCATCAACCGGTTGTTGATGGTATATCCGTTGAGGGTGAAGGAACGGTCGGCGGAAGCATCCGTTTTCTTGAGCGGTTCGATGCTCGCCAGTTTCGTGGACACGGCGCCGATGCTGCTGAGCGTGTCGGCCGCGCGCAGCTCCATCACGTCGAGCGTGTCATCGCCGGCGTTGCGGGTTGCGGCTCCGGCCGAGGTGCCAAGGTCGGGTGGGGTGGACTGCAGGTTCACGGTCTCGCCCGGCACCAGCCGCACGAGCACTTCGGCGCGCTCCCCCGGTGACAAGCGGATGCCCTCCATCGCTGCCGCCTCGTTCAGCAGTCCCCCGTCGGTTCCGATCAGGTCAAACGACCGGCCGTCGCTGAACCCGAAGTCATACATGCGCGCCGTCGACCCGTTGACGAGGCGAAGGCGCACCACCTCGGTTGTCACGTCGAGGTACGGCGCGCGGGTACCGTTGACGAGCAGCTGGTCGCCGATCGGGCCGATGTAGCCGCGCACGTCGGTGACGAACTGACCGTTCGCATCGAAGCGACGGTCCTGCAACATCACGGGAATGTCATCGACGCCATAACTGCGGGGCAGGGTGAGCGCCGCCTCAGCGGCATCCTGCACCAGGAACAGACCAGCCAGGCCCATTTCGACCTGGTGCTCGGTCTTTCCGGCGGGGTGCGGGTGGTACCAGAGCGTCGATGCGGGCTGGTCGATCGAGAAGTTCGGGCTCCACTCTGCGCCCGGCTCGACCATCTGGTGCGGGCCGCCATCCATTTCGGCGGGCAGGTTCATGCCGTGCCAGTGCACGGTCGTGGCCTCATCGAGGTGGTTCTTGACGTTGATGCGCACGTTCTCGCCGCGCTCGGCAACGAGGGTCGGGCCGAGATAACTGCCGTTGTACCCCCAGGTGTCGGTGACTACTCCCGGCATGAACTCGGTCGTTCCGGCCTGGGCCGTGAGATCGAAGACGCGCTCACCGTCGTCAGTGACGGTTGACTCGGCAAGCGGCGGGATTGCGAGCGGGTTCACGAAGTCAATCGTGCCGACGGTGTCGATGACGCCGGCGCCGTTGTCGCTTGAGCAGGCGGTCAGGCCCACGGCGAGTACGACCGCGCCGACCACGGCACCGCTAATCAGGGTGGCAACACGACGGCGCGGCCGGGTAAATCGACGAAAGATCATGAGCTTATTTTCGCAGCTTGCCCGACGCACTCACACCACGGAGCCGTGGAGCCTGGGCGAGGTCAGGCCTGGCACCGCGGGCACCAGTACAGTTTGCGGGCCGCCATCTCTTCGAGCACGATATGGGTGCCGCAGGCCCGGCAGGGCAGGCCTTCCCGCTTGTAGACCCAGTGCCGGTCAGCGCGATTCTTCATGGCGAGCCGGTATCCGGCACCCTCAAGCTTGTCCATCGTCATCATCTGGCCGGTCGCGACGCCGATGTGCAAGAGGTGTGCCCAGTCCTGCCAGAGCGCCCGCACGGTCTCGTTACTCAGCGACTTGCCGGGGGTGTGCGGGTTCAGACCGGCACGAAAGAGCATCTCGGCACGGTAGACGTTGCCGATGCCGCTGACCACGCTCTGGTCCATCAGCAACCGGCCAATCGGCGTGGGCTTCGTGCGCACAACGCTCACGAAGCGTTCCTCGGCTTCGGGGGTGTTGCCCAGCTCCGGGTCGGGTCCGAGCTTGCCGATGACCGCTTCGACCTGGGCCGGGTCGAGCACCTCACACGCGGTCGGTCCGCGCAGGTCGGCGCACACCGTGCCTGTCAGCAGGCGAACCCGCACCTGGCCGACCGGCTCGGGCGGAAAGGTGTCGGCGAGGTCGACCTCCTTTTCCTGCTCCGACATGCGCACCCGGGTGCGGCGTGGCGCTCCGATGCTGAAGATTGAATTTTCGCCGCCCGCGTCGAAGGTCGGGGCTGCAGCTTCTGCAGCGAGGTCGGTGCCGTGCTGATTGGTCTGGCCCATCCGGCCGTTGGCCGAGGCCATAGTGGCATCCATCAGAATCTCGCCGGTGAAATCCCACGCGCCGTACATTCCCAAGTGGATGCGCAACCACAGTCCGTGGTCAAACTCCAGAAACATTTGCTTTCCGACGGCGCGGGCATCCGTTATCGTGTGCTCGTTGAGCTGCGCTGCACCGGCCACAAATCGACCCTGCGGGGAGGAGACGGCGACCCGGCGACCGACGAAGTTACGTTGAAATTGCCGGGTAATGCGGTGGACGGAATGACCCTCTGGCACCTCAGCTCACCTGCCGTCGACGTTCACGCCTTTTCCGGCGATCGTTCCGGTTCGCTCGTATTCGCCGAGCTGACGGATGCGACGCGCGTGGCGCTCCCCGTCACTGAACGGCTCGGCAATGAACGCGTCGATGAACCCGGTGGCTTCCGCGATCGTGTGCTCGCGAGCGCCGATCGAGATGACGTTGGCGTCGTTGTGTTCGCGGGCGAGCCGTGCTGTGCTGAGGTTCCAGACCAGGGCTGCGCGGGCACCGGCTACCTTGTTGGCGGCCATCTGTTCTCCATTGCCCGAACCGCCGAACACGACGCCGAGCGCTTCGATGCCGCTCTCACGGTCGTCAACGGTGGCCTGTGCGGCGTTGATGCAGAAGGCCGGATAGTCGTCGAGGGCATCGTAGGCCTGTGGTCCGTGGTCGATGACGTCGTGGCCGGCCGCACGCAGGTGCGCGATCAGGTGGTGGCTGAGGTCGAGTCCGGCATGGTCCGTGGCGATGTGGATGCGCATGTGAGCAGTCTATTTAGTGCTGACCGCCGCTGTGAAAAATGGGTTCGCGGGTGCGGCTGCGCTTGAGCTCGAAGAATCCGTCGTAACTGGCGAGCGCCACGACGCCGTCCCACAGAGAAAGAGCAGCGTCACCCATCGGTGCTGGAGAGATAACGGGGCCGAAGAAGGCGACACCGTTGACCGCGATCACCGGGGTGCCGACGTCCTGGCCGACGCGGTTGATGCCGTCGAAGTGGCTGGTCCGCATCTCCAGGTCGTATTCGTCGCTGTCGGCGAAGGCTGCAAAGCCGGCGGGCAGGCCAACCTCGGCGAGCGCAGCCGGAATGACTTCGTCGGGATTGCTGTTGCCGCCGGGGTGAATTTGCGTACCAAGCGCGTCGTAGAGCGCCTTGATCATCGGCTGGCCGTGCAATGCGCCGGCGGCAGCAACGAGGCGAGTGTACCTGAGCGCCCGCGGAAAGAACGCCGCGTACTCCTCGCTCACCTCCTGGTCTTCATTGAGAACCGCGAGGCTCATCACGTGCCAGGTCACCTCGAAATCACGCAGGCGGGCGACCTCGTCAACCCACCGCGAAGTCATCCAGGCCCAAGGGCAGGAGGGGTCAAACCAGAAGTCAACGGAATCAGTCATGCCACCAGCCTAAGCAGAACTGCCTGAGTCATTCCCGACTCTGAGGATTGCCATTAGGGCAATGCCCCCCGTGTGGGGGTATTATAAGGAGGTTCAAAAAAATCTGCACCACGCAGTACAGCTTTGTCTTTGCACGCACAATATCTCCACGGGAGAATTTAACATGCCATTTGACCGAAGCACGCCCAAGACGAATTCGGGCGCAATGAGCGCCGCGGCCGCCCGGCTCAAGCCCACAAAAGCTCTCCGTCGCCGCCAAATCGCCGTATCCGACGTCAACGTCGTCGACAAACCCATCATGAAGCGCGCCCTCGGCGGCACCATCGTGGGAAACACCATGGAATGGTACGACGTGGGTATCTTCGGATACCTCATCACCACCATGGGTCCGGTCTTTCTGCCGGAGGCGGACGCATCCGTCCAAACACTCTTCCTCCTCGGCACCTTCGCCGCGACCTTCTTCGCCCGTCCCCTCGGCGGCGTGTTCTTCGGGTGGCTGGGCGACCGGATCGGCCGCCAGAAGGTGCTCGCGACCACGCTGATTCTGATGGCCGCCTCGACCTTCGCCGTCGGGGTTCTGCCCGGCTACGCACAGATCGGCATCTGGGCGGCGGTGCTGCTGGTGTTCGTCAAGCTCGTCCAGGGCTTCTCGACCGGTGGCGAGTACGCCGGTGCTACGACCTTCGTCAGCGAGCATGCTCCCGACAAACAGCGCGGCTTCTTCGCGAGTTTTCTCGACATGGGCAGCTACCTCGGTTTTGCCATCGGCGCCTCGCTCGTCTCGGTGCTGCAGCTCACGCTCGGTCAGAACATCATGCAGGAGTGGGGTTGGCGCCTCCCGTTCCTCATTGCCGGGCCGCTCGGCCTGGTCGCCATCTACTTCCGCATGAAGATTGACGAGTCTCCCGCATTCCAGGCCACCCTTGATGCCCAGGAGAAAGCGCAGAAGAACCCCGCTGGAGGCACAGCCGAGACCTCGAAGAGTCCGATTGCCGTCTTCAAGGCGCACTGGCGCAACATCGTCATCGCCATGATCCTCGTCGCGGCCGCGAACACCGTCGGTTACGCGCTGACGTCGTATATGCCCACCTACCTCACCGAGAACAAGGGCTATGACGAGCTGCACGGCACGGCATTGACGATTCCGATTCTCGTGGTGATGGCGCTGTGCATTCCGCTGGCCGGCCGTCTGTCGGACCGCATCGGGCGTCGCCCCGTGCTCTGGATCGGAGCCATCAGCACCGTCCTGTTGTCGTACCCGGCATTCCTGCTCATCGGCGTCGGCGCGGTCTGGTCGACCCTGCTCGGCTTGGCGCTCATCGCGTTCCCGGTCACGTTCTACGTCTCCAACCTTGCCTCCGCCCTGCCGGCCCTGTTCCCGACGGCGAGCCGTTATGGTGCCATGGGCATCTCGTACAACTTTGCCGTGGCCATCTTCGGCGGGACCACGCCGTTCATCATCGCAGCGCTCATCGCGGGCACCGGCAACGACATGATGCCGGCGTTCTACCTGATGGGCACCTCGTTCATCGGGGCGATCGCCATCTTCTTTCTACGGGAATCGGCCAACCGACCACTGCCGGGCTCCATGCCGAGCGTGAACACCGAGGAAGAAGCGCACGAACTGGTCAAGACGCAGGACGACAACCCCCTGCTCGACACCGACAAAATGCCGTTCGATCACACCTACGAGCCGCCGACGAACGCCATTCCGATTCGAGAGCCGGCCGAGCACTAGTATTCGTGTTCGCGGGCGTGCGTCGCCGGCTCCCGGTCACGCACGCCCGCTGCGTACACGTCAAACGGATGCTCCCAGTCGCCCGACGTAGAATTCTCGGATGACCACTGCACCAATCAGTACGGCGCCCATCGGTGCGGCGCCCACGAGCACTGCGCCCACCGCTGTCGAGTCAGACGCTGTCGAGTCAGGCGCTGCGGTCGAGTCAGGCGCTGCGGTCGATTCAGGCGCTGCGGAGTTGAGCGCGCCAGCAGCCGAATTTGCCGGTATTGACCCGCACGACCTCGAGGTCACCCTGCGGGTGCTCGCGTCCCTCAGCGACATCGACCCGGACAACGCCGACTTCGTCACCGTGCGCCAGGCCACCGCCAAGATGTTCAAGTCGGTCAAAATGGTGCGCCGCATCGAGAAGCGCGCGGTGATCGCCGACGCCGATCGCAGCGTCATCGCCGCCACGGCCACCGGTGCTCCCACCCGCATCGACGACGAGACCCGCGGCGCCCAGCTCTCCCTCGGCACGAACGCGGCGACGGCCGGCGAGTTGCTCGTTCCGCGCGCCTGCTATATCTGCAAGCAGAAGTACACCGTGGTCGACGCGTTCTACCACCAGCTATGCCCCAGCTGCGCCTTGTCGAGCCACGCCAAACGAGATGCCCGAACGGACCTCAGCGGCAAGCGTGCACTGCTCACCGGCGGCCGTGCCAAGATCGGCATGTACATCGCCCTGCGCCTACTGCGCGACGGCGCCCACACCACCGTCACGACCCGGTTTCCGCGTGATGCGGTGCGCCGCTTCGCCGCCATGCCGGATTCCAAGGGTTGGCTGCACCGTCTGCGCATCGTCGGTATCGACCTGCGCGACCCGGCTCAGGTGATCGCCCTCGCCGACTCGGTCGCCGCCCAGGGCCCACTGGATATTCTCATCAACAACGCCGCCCAGACCGTGCGCCGCTCGCGCGGGTCCTACTCCCCCCTCGTCGAGGCAGAGGATTCGCCGCTGCCCGATGGACCGCTGCCCGAGATCGTATCGTTCGGGCACACCAACGATGCGCATCCGCTCGCTCTCGCCGCGTCGGTCAGTGGTCACCCGCTGCTCGCGGCTGCATCCGGCGCCGGCGCCCTCACAGCGGATGACCTCACCCGGTTGGCCCTCACCGCCGGCTCCTCGTCGCTCGAACGCCTCGCCGCCGGCACCGCCATCGACGCCGGCGGCCTCGTGCCCGACCTGCACGAGGTGAACAGCTGGACCGCCAACGTCGAAGACATCGACCCGCTCGAGATGCTCGAAGTGCAGCTGTGCAACACGACCGCGCCATTTCTGCTGGTGAGCCGTCTGCGGTCCTCGCTCACGGCATCCGCTGCCCGGCGCACCTACATCGTGAACGTGTCGGCGATGGAAGGGGTGTTCGGTCGTGGTTATAAGGGGCCGGGCCACCCGCACACCAACATGGCCAAAGCCGCACTCAACATGCTCACCCGCACCAGCGCGAAGGAGATGCTCGACGACGGCATTCTTATGACCAGCGTCGACACCGGCTGGATCACCGACGAACGCCCGCACCCGACCAAGGTGCGTCTGGCCGAGGAGGGCTTTCACGCCCCGCTCGACCTGGTCGACGGTGCCGCCCGCGTGTACGACCCGATCGTGCGCGGTGAGGCCGGCGAAGATCTCTACGGCGTGTTTCTCAAGGATTACAAGCCCGGAGCCTGGTAGCGCGTCGTCGCCCTGCAGCTCGCGCGCCAGCATCTCTCGGGCGCGCGTGCAGTTTCCGACAGCGCCACCCGGCATCGAGCCGACGCCTGGCTCACGGTGATGCCGAGGAAACCAGAGGTCAGGGATTAAAAGATGCGGCTATCGGGTGCGGCGATACGGCTGTGTTATCTCGGCTCCGGGGGGCTACGCCGCGGTTGAAATTACGGTGAGCACCATCTTCTTCGGCATCGGCGAGGCCCACCGGTTCGCCTCTAACATGGGCGTGACAATCATTACGGGCTGTCAGGTTCGAGAGGAGCACGATATGACCGAGGACACCTTCGATCGAGACGTTGTTCGGGCCTTCAAGTCCTTCATGGACCGTGTGGTCAGTGCAGCGGATGACCGGGGCCGGCCGGGCCTGTCGCCCCTCGGCGAGGTGGTCACCGCGCACCTCGGTAGGGACGCGTCGACCCTGCCGGTCGTGTCGGAGTCTCTGGCCGATCATCGCCTCGTTGACGCCGACATTGCCCTGACCACCCTGACCGATTCGGATCCGGCCAATCTCCTCGGGGTGTCCGGTGGGCAGCAGCGGTTTCACTCGACACTGTCCGAGCTGGTGGCGAGCCCGTTTCAGGGCTTTGGTCCCGGTCCGGTGGACTACTCCGCTCGCGCGACCGGTGCGACGTCGACCCGTCAGGTGGTCTCGTTCGGACTCCGGCTCATCCGTTTCCATGACCAGCCGATCGCTGTGCTGCAACGCGCCGCGAACCCGCAATTCGGGCGATACTCCGCCGAACTCGAAATCATGGCGGTGTCACCGCAGATGGTCACGGACTTTCTCGAGCACCTGCGGAAGCTCATGATCGAGCACAGCGTGCTGCGCGGTCAGGTGCTGTCGTTCGTGCAAACCGAATACGGGGCCGGGGCCGGAATCACATTTTTGGAACGGCCCGTCGTACCGCCAGCGGCCATCGTGCTGCCGGAGGGAATCCTCGGCACCATCGCCGACCACGTCATCGGAATCGGTGAACAACGCCTCGCGCTGCTCGCCGCCGGGCAGCACCTCAAGCGCGGTGTACTGCTTTACGGACCTCCCGGCACCGGTAAAACCCTCACGGTGCGCCATCTGCTGAGCGAAACACCGGGTATCACGGCCGTGCTGCTTACCGGGGCCAGCATCGTGCACATCGCTGCGGCCGCCGAGATCGCGCGCACCTTCGCGCCGTCAATTGTCGTTCTGGAGGACATCGACCTCGTCGCGATGCAGCGCAACGCGACTCCGCAACCGCTGCTGTTTGAGGTGCTCGACGCCCTCGACGGACTCGACGGCGACGCCGATGTGGCCTTCGTCATAACCACCAACCGGGTCGAGGTACTCGAGCGGGCCCTCGCCGAACGTCCAGGCCGGGTCGACCTCGCCGTTGAAGTGCCGTTACCCGAGCTCGCGGAGCGCGAGCGGCTGTTTCGCCGCTACGCTTCCGGGCTGCCGTTCAGCCCGGCAGCCCTCGACGCGGCCGCCCTCCGCTCGGAGGGCGTGACCGGTTCCTTCGCGAAGGAGCTCATTCGCCGTGCCGTGCTGCGCGCGGCCCTCCGCGCCGAAACCGTCGACGATGACGACCTGCAGATCGCCCTCGACGACCTGTTGTCGGCGGGAGAAGACCTCACCCGACGACTCCTCGGCACGAGCAGCGGCGATACCCCGCGTTGGCAGCCGCACGATGCCCCGTTCGACGCCGACGTGTCACCGAATCCAGTGCAGTGACCGGCCGTGCGGCTGGGTGAAGGCGATCGGCTCACTGCCCTGCGCCAGAATGAAAGCGGATGACTCCGCCGGCGTCGCCGTGAGTCGCTCCGCTACCCCCGGCACCACGCTGTATCCCTCGTTCGAGAGCCAGCGCACCGGCAACCGCGTCATCTGCCCGGCGAACCGATTACGGTCTGTCTCGTTCAGGTAGGCAAGCACGGCGGTGTGGAATACGACGACGGTCGCCTCAGCCGGAGCCCGAGCCACGAGCGCCTCGATCTCGTCGTTGAGATCACCGCGCACGATCTCGACCGGGTGCTGCCGGGCCACCGCAACTGCGGCCCGCAGCCGGGACCGCCGATCGTCGTGCTCCGGCCAGATGAGCGCCTCGAGCCACGCCACGTCCGCGTCACTGTGCACGTCGAGCGGGTTGAGGTCGATGCCGGCGCGCCAGACGATGTCGGGCATCCGTTCGGGTAGTGGCACGGGGCCGCTGACCACACAGTCGAGCAGCACCGGGCTGGGACCATCGACAGGATGCAGCATCCGCTCGTCGCCGCCGCCACTGCCACTGCCACTGCCACTGCCACTGTCACTGTCACTGTCACTGTCGGCGAACCGATACCGGTAGCTGTACCGGTCGGGATGCAGGCAGAGACCAGCGGATGCCCTCACCTCGATGAGCGCAAGCGGTCCGGCGAGCGCCGCCAGAGCCGGCAGCAGCACGGCGCAGCGACCGGGCTCGTTGGTCTGCGTCGCGTGGGTCAGGCACGTCGCGGCGACGTCGGCCCAGTGTTTCGGCAGCCACGCGGCGAACGGTGCATACTCCCCCACCGGCGCCCCGTGAAACCGGGCCGCGCTGAACATCAGGTTCGGCTGCCGCTTGGCCGCGGGCAGCTCGTCTATCAATGACACGAGCTGGGGGTCGTCCGCAATGCCAACGGCCCACCGTTCGTAGCAGGCGCTCAAGCCGCGGGCTTCGACCTCGGCGAAGGCCCGGTAGCGCGCGCTGGTGGCGACCAGCGGATCGGTGCTCTCTCTCATGTGCACATCGTAATCATGGTTAGGCTTGCGAGGTGCGATGGCTCCACGAGTGCCAGAGCTTCACAATCGCGAATCGAATCGTGAATCGAATTGGAGAACCTGTTGCCTGGAGAAAACCTCACCCGCATTGAAGCGGCGGAGCGCGCAGCGCTCGTAACCGTAGCGAGCTACAACGTTGTGCTCGACCTCACCACCGGTCCCACCACGTTTGGCAGCACGACCACGGTCAGCTTCACCGCCACCCCAGGCGCCTCGACCTTCATCGACGCCATCACGGCGCAGGTTCACTCGGTGACCCTCAACGGTGCCGCGCTCGACCCGGCCGTCGTGAGTGACGGCATCCGTATTGCGCTTGACGGTCTGAAGACCGAAAACGAGCTCGTCGTCGTCGCCGACGCGCTGTACACCAACACTGGAGAGGGCCTGCACCGCTTCGTCGACCCGGTCGACAACGAGGTCTACCTGTACAGCCAGTTCGAGGTGCCGGACTCCCGCCGGGTCTTCGCCGTGTTCGAGCAGCCCGACCTCAAGGCTAAATTCTCCTTCACCGTCACGGCGCCGAGCGCGTGGCAGGTCATCTCCAACTCCACCACCCCCGAACCGACCGATGCCGGCAACGGTGCCAGTACCTGGGCGTTCGAGCCGACGCACACCATCTCGAGCTACATCACCGCGCTTATCGCTGGTCCCTACGCCGTCGTGCGCAGCTCACTCACGTCGAGTGACGGACGCACCATTCCGCTCGGTGTGTTCAGCCGCAAGAGCCTCAGCGAATACCTCGACGCCGACTACATCCTCGAGAAGACCCGCCAGGGCTTCGCCTACTACGAGGAGAAATTCGGCTACGCCTACCCGTTCGACAAGTACGACCAGCTGTTCGTGCCGGAGTTCAACGCCGGAGCGATGGAGAACGCCGGCGCGGTCACTTTCACCGAAACGTACATCTTTCGCTCCAAGGTGACCGACGCCATCAAGGAACGCCGCGTCGTCACGATTCTGCACGAGCTTGCCCATATGTGGTTCGGTGACCTGGTCACCATGACCTGGTGGAACGACCTCTGGCTCAACGAGAGCTTTGCCGAGTGGGCGTCGACCATCGCCACCGCTGAGGCCACCGAGTGGCACGAGGCGTGGACCACCTTCGCCGTGATGGAGAAGAGCTGGGCCTACAAGCAGGACCAGCTGCCGTCGACCCACCCGGTCGTCGCCACTATCCGCGACCTCGACGACGTGCTCGTCAACTTTGACGGCATCACGTACGCCAAGGGTGGGTCGGTGCTCAAGCAGCTCGCCGCTTGGGTGGGCATCGAGGCGTTCTTCACCGGCGTCGGCTCGTATTTTCAGAAGCACCAGTGGGGCAACACCGAACTGCGCGACCTGCTCGTCGAGCTGGAACTGGCCAGCGGTCGAGACCTCAGCGGCTGGGCCCAGCTCTGGCTGGAAACCGCGGGCGTCAACACCCTCAGCCCCGAGATCGCTGTCGACGACGCCGGCATCATCACCGGCTTCACGGTACTGCAGACCGCAGCGGCCGACTATCCCACCATTCGCCCGCACCGCCTCGCGATCGGCTTCTACACCTTCAACGATGCACACAAACTCGTGCGCACGCACCGGGTCGAGCTCGACGTCGACGGTTCGCGAACGGATGTCCCCGCCCTCGTCGGCCACGCGCGTGGTGACCTGATCCTGCTCAACGACGACGACCTCAGCTATGCCAAGGTGCGCCTCGACCCGGCCTCGCAGGCCTGCGCCCTCGAGCACCTCGCTGCTATTGAAAGCCCGCTCGCCCGCGCCTTGGTCTGGGGTTCGGTCTGGGACTCCACCCGCGACGCCGAAACCACGGCGCGCGACTTCGTGCATCTGGTGCTGAAGAACGTTGCCACTGAAACCGAGTCGACCACGCTGCGCACCGTGCTCGGCCAGGTCGTGCTCACCGCCACCTACTACGTGGCCGCACCGCACCGCACCGCCGTCACGACCGAGGTCGCCGACGCGCTGTGGACGCTAGCGCAGGGAGCGGCGGCCGGTAGCGATGCCCAATTCCAGTTCGTGAAGTTCTTTGCCTCCGTCGCGGCCACCTCGGCGCAGCTCGACAACGTAGCCGCCCTGCGCTCGGGCAGCACCATGCTTGACGGACTCACGGTCGACACCGACCTCGCCTGGGAGTTGCTCACCGCCCTCGTCGCCGGCGGCCACGCTGACGCGACCGAGATCGACGCAGCGCTCGCGGCCGACAACACGGCCACAGGCGCCCAGTCGGCCGCCCTGGCCCGGGCAGCTCTGCCCACCGCCGAGGGCAAGCTCGCCGCCTGGTCGTCGCTCATCGACGTCGATACGGCCGCGACGACCATCGTGCGCACGACGGCCGCCGGGTTCCTGAGGGTGAACGACTCGGGGCTGCTCGAGCCGTTCGTCGCGACCTACTTCGACATGCTGCAGGCGGTGTGGGCTGCCCGCAGCTTCTCGATCGGCGAGAAGCTCGTGATCGGCCTCTACCCGGCACCGCTGAACAGTCAGGCTCTCGCCGACGCGACCGGCGCCTGGCTCGATGCGAACCCCGAGCCGGCCGCCCTGCGCCGCCTCGTGGTTGAGAACCTGGCCGGTGTCGAACGTTCACTCAAGGTACAGGCGCGCGACGCCGAATAGTTCGCCAGTCCTGCACGACTGCGAACCCCGCGACCGTCCATAGGCTGGTCGCGGGGTTTTCACTTTCGCCCCGACGTTCACAGCAAACTCCACGCAAACCGAGAGGATGTCGCTGCTGTGCTGCCTGCATCGGGTTGCGCCGGCCGCATAGCGGGGCCCGGCTAGCAGCGCCGAGGCCACGTCACGGATGCCGCCGAAGCCCCTCGGTAGACTGGTTCTGATATGAACTGGAAAACTTTCTGGACCGACCTCGGTGCCTACTTCGCTCAAATTCGGTGGACTGCCTATGGGGAAAAGATCTTTGCCGTTGCGGCGATCATCGTCATCGCCTTTGCCCTGCGCTGGGCTCTGCAATTCGTCATTCGGCGGGTCGTGCAGCAGATCGTCTCCGGCGTCAAGAAGACGCAGAAGGTCGATGACACCCAGGCGCTGAACGTGTCGCCGATGGCGGCGGTGCGCGTCGTGCAGCGCTCGCGCACCCTCGGCGCCGTGCTGGCGAATATCGTGAACGTGTTTATTCTGATCACTGCTCTGCTGCTGATCGTCACCACACTGAACAAGGACATTCTCGGCTCCTTCGCGCTGCTCACGGCGGCAATCGGTGCCGGCCTCGGTTTCGGTGCGCAGAACATCGTCAAGGACATTCTCAACGGCCTGTTCATGGTCGTGGAAGACCAGATCGGCGTGGGCGACATTGTCGACGTGGGATTCGCATCCGGTATCGTAGAAACGGTCGGCATTCGCATCACCCAGGTGCGCGACATCGACGGCACACTCTGGTTCGTTCGCAACGGCGAGATTCTTCGAGTCGGCAACATGTCGCAGGGCTGGGCCCGCGTCATCATCGATCTCGCCATTCCCTACAGCTCCGACGTCGAGGCCGTGCAAGACGAGCTTCTGCGCGTGGCCAGAGCCCTCGCGTCGAGTCGCAAGTGGCGCGCGTTCATTCTCGAAAAGCCCGAAATCTGGGGCCTCGAGTCGATCAGCGCCGAAGCCCTCGTCACCCGGCTCGTGGTCAAGACCCGGGTTTCGGCCAAGTGGGACTTTGCCCGCGATCTGCGCCTGCACATGAAGAAGGCCCTCGATGGCATGGGCGTGCCGCTTACCCCTCTCAACAGCGTGGTCATGACCTCCGGCGACGGCACCATCGACGGATCGGCCATTGAACCGGCCGAGGGCGCCATCGACGCGGCCGAAGGGGCCGCGGCCGCCGTGCCCGACGTCGTTGACGGCGTGCGCACCGGCCCCGTCTCGGTGCGGAAGCCGCGCAAGGCCAAAAACGTTCCGGCTCCGATGAAGACGCCCGACCCCGAAACTCGCGGTGACGGCATTGGCTGACCCTGCCCCACAGAACGAACCCACAGAACGAGCCCACAGAAGAAAGCTGCCCCACGTGACCTCTGAACGACACCCCACCGATCAGCCGACTGCCCCCGCCGCCGTGCACCTGCGCGAGGGTGAGAACGGTACTGCCGCAGTGCCGACGTTCTTCGACGAGGTCGGCGGAACTTCGTTCTTTGAAAAGCTCGTGCACGACTTCTACGTGGGCGTGGCTACCGACCCGGTATTGAAACCGATGTACCCCGAAGACGACCTCGGCCCCGCCGAACACCGGCTGGTCATGTTCCTCGAACAGTTCTGGGGCGGCCCCGGGACCTACAGCGAGCAACGCGGTCACCCGCGGCTGCGCCAGCGGCATGTGCCGTTCAAGGTCAATCCGGATGCCCGCGACCGGTGGCTGGGCCACATGCGCGTTGCCGTCGACGCGGCCAATCTGCCGCCGTTACAGCAGGGCATTCTCTGGGATTATCTGGAGCGCGCCGCGTTCGCGATGGTGAACAGCTTCCAGGAGTAGACCGCACCGCGTTACCACAGGCGCATGGTCGCCCCTGATCGTGACCAGCTCTCGATAGGCTCGCCCTCGAGCGGCACGCTTCGCACACGCGGCCAGCTGACGCGCGGGATCCGCGTACACGAGCACCACGCCACACGGCAATCACGGTCGTCTTGCTTCGACTGCCCCGAGCACTGCCTCACTCCGGCCCTGACCCTGTTGCCGCCGCGATCGAGGCCGGTGACGACTATCGGTTCTCCGAACCAAAGGTGCTGCAGCGCGTCACGGCCCATCGCGCACCGGCCTGATGAACTGAACCTCGAGGTGGCCCGGCACCGGGCACGGTGAGTCCGTTGCAGCGCGAGAGGGGCTATCTGGCCCGCAACATCGCCGACGACGCGGTGGCGCTGCTGCTGGTCGTGGCGGTGCAGGCCGACCCGCCTTTTCATGAGGCTCGGTTCTTCGCGGTGGGGTTTGCAAGTGCCATCCTTCCGCTGGGACTTCCCGCCGCGGTGAACACGGCACTCACGCAGGCGGCGGGCGCGCTCGCGCAACAACGCCCCGGTCAAGCGGCTCAGTGCGGTCGAGACCCTCGGCGCCACCGAGGGCGAGGGCATCCGCTCCCGCCCGGGTTGCGATTCAGCCGACCAGAGACCTCACACGGTCGGGCTGGCGACCAGCTGGCGTGTGGCGATGATCGCCGCGGCAACGTCCTGCCCGACCCGGATGGCGCCGTCAACGTGCTGGTATCCCTTGCCGGCAATGTCGCTGCACGAGAAGGAGATCGGGCCGACGGGGCTGCGTAGTTCGGCACCGTACCGAACGAGTCCGCCCATGTCGAAGCTGGCCGCGTAGGCGCCGCGGGTCCATTCTTCGGAACCCCAGTCGCTTTCGTAGTAAACAACCGGGTGCAGCGCCTGCTCGCCGTAGTAGTGCGACAGTGACTCGAGGACACGCGCCTTGCGCTCGTCGGCGCTCAGCGCGAAGACGGCATCCGCTTCTTCGTCGGAGACGAAACCAACGAGGGTGCCGCGCGGGTCGTTGAAGTTGGTGTTGTCGTAGGCCTCATGAATGAGCTCGTAGGGGCTGAACGCGGTGCCCGAGAGGTCGTCGGCACGCCAGAACGGTGTCTCGTAGACGGCGTGCACCTTGATCACACAGCCCATCGAGAGGTGCTGGTGCAGCTGTTGCTGGCGTCGCGGCAAGGCTGGCACGAAGCTGATACGGCTGATCAGCGGCGGCGGAACGGCCACGATGGCGTGTCGGGCGGTCACCGTCATGCCGTCGGCGACGACCGTGACGTCCCCGTCGCTCCAGGCCAGGCTGCGCACCGGCTGCGCGAGGTAGACGTCGCCGCCGAGTTTCTCGGCCAGTAACAGCGGCACCTGCGCCAGCCCGCCGACAACACGCTCGTCGAGAATGAAATCTGCGTCGACGAGATTGCTGAACGACCCGGCACTGGCAGCCATGAGCAGAGCTTGCAACGCCGAGAAGGCGTGGGCGGGCTTGGTGAGCATGGCCCCGGCGATGAACATGCCGATGTTGTCGCGAGCTTCCTGGTCATCGGTCTGCTTCTCGAGCCAGCGGCTGAATGACACCTCGTCGAGTTCTTTGGCGAGCGGATGCTCCCACGGGCTATCCGGGTTGATTTCAGCCACGAGGGCGTCGAGTTTGTCGATCAGGCCGACGATCTGCGCCTCGGTCCGGGCCGGTACCGGAAAGATGTCTCCGTCGAACCGGCTGACCACGCCGGCACTGTTGATGTAGACGTTTCGACCGGCCCGGTAGCGCGGATAGGTGGCCAGGCCTAACTCGGCCAGCGTGCCTTTGAGTGCGTGCTGGTCGGGCGAGACCCACTGGCCGCCGATCTCGAGCATGGCTCCCTCGATCCGGTCGGTCAACAGGCGCCCGCCGACGCGGTCGCGGGCTTCGAGCACGGCAACGCTGAGGCCGGCTTTCTGCAGCGTGGTCGCGGCGGTGAGACCCGATGCCCCGGCGCCGATAATAACGACGTCACGATCGATCGTGGTCATGGTTGCTCCTGTATTGTCTGGCGGGTTAGGATCCGGGAATGAGGGTGTACTTGATCGAGAGGTATTCGTTGATGCCTTCAAGGCCGCCCTCACGACCGAGCCCGGACTGTTTGACACCGCCAAATGGTGCTGCGGCGTTCGATACGAGACCCGTGTTGAGGCCCATCATTCCGGTGTCGATACTGTCGATCATACGGTGCCCACGGGTCATATCGTTGGTAAAAATATAGCCGATCAGTCCATATTCGGTGTCATTTGCCAATTCAATGGCCTCTTCATCTGTTTCGAAGGTGGTGATTCCGACGACCGGGCCGAAGATCTCTTCCCGCACCATGCGACTGTCGGCACTTACGCCGGTCAGCACGGTGGGGGCGTAGAACGAGCCGGGCCCGTCGGGTCGAATGCCGCCGGTGAGCAGCGTGGCGCCGCGCGAGAGGGCGTCCTGCACGAGGGCAACGATGTTGTCGACGGCCGCGTCGGTCACGAGCGGCCCGAGATTCACTCTTGGGTCGGTGCCGGGTCCCTGCACGAGGGCGTTGACCCGGTCGGTCAGCTGACGGCTGAAGTCCTCGGCGATCGATGCGTGAACGATGAACCGATTGGCTGCCGTGCAGGCCTGGCCGGTGTTGCGAAACTTCGCGAGCATGGCGCCGGTGACGGCCTTCTCGATATCTGCATCGGCGAAGACGAGGAACGGGGCGTTGCCGCCGAGTTCCATTGACGTGCGCAACACGTTCTGGGCCGCCTGGGCGATGAGCGCTCGCCCGACAACCGTGGATCCGGTGAAACTGAGCTTGCGCAACCGGGGGTCGGCGATGATCGGGGCCGACACCGCTTGCGACTGCGTCGTCGTGATCACGTTGACGACGCCGGCCGGCACGCCGGCATCCTCGAGCAGCTGCACAAACAACAGTGTGGTCAGCGGAGTGAGTTCGGCGGGCTTGACGACGACCGTGCAGCCCGCTGCGAGCGCCGGGGCGATCTTGCGGGTGGCCATGGCGAGGGGAAAGTTCCACGGCGTGATCAGGTAGCACGGGCCGACCGGTCGATGGGTGACCACCATCGTGCCGGTACCCTCCGGGTTGGCACCGTATCGACCGCTGATGCGCACGGCTTCCTCGCTGAACCAGCGCAAGAATTCGCCGCCGTAGGTGACTTCCCCGTTGGCTTCAGCGATCGGTTTGCCCATTTCGAGAGTCATGAGCAAGGCGAAATCTTCGCGACGCTCCTGCAGCAGGTCAAATGCTCGGCGCAGTATCTCGCCACGCGCGCGAGCCGGGGTGGCCGCCCAGGAGACCGCGGCCGCAACGGCCGCATCGAGCGCGCGGGCGCCATCAGCGGCGGATGCGTTCTGAATTCGTTTGAGAACACGCCCGGTCGCCGGGTCGGTCACCACGATGGGTTCCCCGGTGCCATTTTGCCACTGCCCATTGATGTAGAGCTGGTCGGGTATGCGGGCGAGCAACGCAGTGCTGCGTTCCTTGACGGAGAAGGCAACGGCGCCCTCCAGCAGGACGCTCATGCGGCGGCCAGGCCGTCGGCCAAAACCTGCAGGCCCTCGAGCAGCAGGTGGTCCGGAATGCTGAGCGGTGGCAGAAAGCGTATGACGTTACCGTATGTCCCGCAGCCCAGCAGGATCACGCCCTGCGCGTGGGCGGCTGCGATGACCCGACCGGTCAGTGCGGCGTCTGGTTCCCCCGTGGCGGGGTCGACGAGCTCGATGGCCATCATGGCGCCGCGGCCGCGCACCTCGCCGATGCGGGGGTCGGACGCGGCGAGCGCACCGAGGCGCTTGCCCATGATCGTTCCGATGGTGGCGGCCCGTTCGACCAGGTGCTCAGCTTCATACGTGTCGATGGTGGCAAGCGCGGCGGCGCAGGCAAGCGGGTTACCGCCGTAGGTGCCACCGAGGCCACCGGCCTGCGGCGAGTCCATGATGTCGGCGCGTCCGGTGACGGCCGACAGGGGCAGTCCGCCGGCGATGCCCTTGGCGGTGCAGATCATGTCGGGCACGATCCCCTCGTACTCGCAGGCGAACATGTGTCCTGTACGGGCGAAGCCGGTCTGGATTTCATCGGCGATGAACACAACCTCGTTGGCGCGGCACCAGGCAAGCAGGGTGGCGAGAAAGCCCCGGGCGGGAACGATGAAGCCGCCCTCGCCCTGAATGGGTTCGATGATGACGGCGGCAAGGTTGCTCGCCCCGATCTGCTTCTCGATCTGCGAGATGGCACGGTTCGCCGCCACGACGCCGTCGAGGCCGCCGTCTCGCAACGGGTACGACATGGGTGCCCGGTACACCTCGGGCGCAAAGGGACCGAAGCCATTCTTGTAGGGCTGGTTCTTGGCTGTCAGGCCCATGGTCAGGTTCGTGCGGCCATGGTATGCGTGGTCGAAGGCCACGATGGCCTGCTTGCCGGTGAAGTGGCGGGCAATCTTGACAGCGTTCTCCACCGATTCGGCGCCGGAGTTGAACAGCGCGCTGCGCTTCTCGTGGTCGCCGGGCGTGAGACGGTTCAGTGCTTCGGCCACCTCGATGTAGGAGTCGTAGGGCGCCACGGTGAAGCAGGTGTGAGTGAACTGGGCCAGTTGGGCAGCAACGGCCTCGACGATGCGCGGGGCGCTGTTGCCAACACCGGTGACGGCGATCCCCGACCCGAGGTCGATGAGCGAGTTGCCGTCGACGTCGACGAGCACGCCCCCACCGGCGGCCACCACGTACACCGGCAGCGAGATGCCGACGCCGGCCGAAACCGCCTGGGCTTTGCGTTCACTCAGCGCACGCGATTTCGGCCCGGGGATGTTCGTGACCAGCGTGCGTTCCTGTGCCAGGGTAGGGCCGCCAAGCGGCGTGCCGGTGAGACGAGGAGTGTCTACAAGTGTCATAAGAGTGTCCGATCCAAAAAAAACGGCGGTATCGCGGCCACGATGCCAGTTCGGTAAGGCTAGACAGATGGGAGTTTCGATGACATGTCCCAGCTGTATAGTTGAATGACTAACTCTCGCCAACTCGTATAAGGCATCATGCTTCCCACCCTGCGCAGGCTCGTCGCCCACCCGAACCTCGGACTCACGGTGCTCGGCGACGCCGACCCGGCCGCGCTCGAGACGATGCTCGATAAAGCCGTCGACTGGGTGCACAGCTCCGACCTGGTCGATCCGACCCCGTTCCTGTCAGCCGACCAGGTACTGCTCACGACCGGTACACAGTTCGGCAGCGACCTGACAGCGCCCGCAGACTACCGCTCCTATATAGAGCGCCTGCAGGAGCGGGGCATCACGGCGCTCGGTTTTGGCACCGAGGTCATTAGGGACGGCACGCCCGACGGGCTGATCGCGGCCTGCCGCTCGATCGGGCTGCCGCTGTTTGAGGTTCCCTATCGCACTCCGTTCATTGCCGTGGCCCGGGCGGCCGCCGACCTGGTGGCCGAGGATCGGTATGCGCGCGCTACCTGGGCACTGCGGGCACAGCGTGCCATCGCGCTCGCCGCGCTCCGACCCGACGGTTTGAGTGCGACACTCGCCGAGCTGTCGGCCCAGCTCGGCCACTGGGTCGCGCTGTTCGACGCGAGCGGCACACTCGACCGGGTGTTTCCCCGCGCCACGTTCACCGCTGCCCCCGAAGCTCTTGCCACCGTTCAGCACGAGGCCCGGCGTTTGCTCGCCCGCGGGCAGCGTTCCAGCAGCGCAGTTAACGCGAATGGAGAGACCCTCACCCTGCAAACCCTCGGTGGCCACGACCGCCTGCGCGGTGTGCTCGCCCTCGGCGGTCCGCGAGCGCTCGACCGGGCCAGCACCGAAGTCGTCACGAGCGTTATCGCACTTGCCGGGTTGGCCCTGGAGCAGAACAACGCGCTCGATCGCGCTCAGGGATTGCTGCGCTCCGGCCTGATGCACACCCTGCTCGGGGGTGACCAGAAACTCGTCGATCAGATCTCCCGGCAGATGTGGGGTGCGCTCCCCGTTGCACCGGTGCTGGTCGCGGTCGTCGATGCGCCGGCTCTCCGCCGCGACGCGATCACCGAGTATCTGGAGCTACGCGTCGAGGACTCCCCCGGCCAGCTGTTCTTCGCCCGCCAGGACGACACCATCGTGCTGTGTCTGGACCGGGCGGCCCACGGCATCCTGGCAAATCTGTGCGCCTTGTTTGAGTTGCACGCCGGACTGTCTGAGCCGACCACCTATCGACAGCTGCCCCGCGCGCTCGATCAAGGCCAGCAGGCGCTGGCCCGGGCGCGGGAGAGCGCACCGGGCGTGACCGAGTTCAGTGTTGTCGCCCGCCAGGGTGTGCTGGCACTGCTGGCAAGAACCGATGCCCGCGAGGTCGGCCTGGCAACACTCGCACCGGTTCTGGCACACGATCGGGCGCACAACACCGAGCTTCTGAGCACCCTGCGGGTCTGGCTGCTCTGCAATGGGCATTTCGGCGAAGCCGCCACCCAGCTCGGGGTGCATCGCCACACGGTGCGCAGCCGCATTCAGCAGGCGGAACAACTGCTGTACCGCGATCTGGGGTCGTTTCCGGCGCGCGCGGATGTCTGGGCGGCGCTGCTCGCGACCGACACCGCCGGTCTGTAGCCGGCTAGGCCTTGAGGGTCCACGGCTTGCGCCGCACCAGAACATGGCCGCGACTCGTGCTGAGGCGGGTCCACAGCCCCGACTCGAAGAGCTGCACCGGTTCGTCTTCGGCGAGAAACCCCAGGCTGAACGCGGCAAAACCGGCGCCGGTCGGCACGAACTCGAGGCCGTCGACGTGACGGCCCCAGACCTCGGACCGCACGCGTTCGACGATCAGCTCTCCAGTGCCCTCCGGCAGGGCGGCGGCGACCTCGTCGATACCGGTCCGAGCGGCCGCTTCGAGGTGCGCTGCTGGCGTCTGGCCGTGCGGTTCCCAGCCGCCCTTCGGCGGTGAGATACCGGCCCAGGTGACGGTGTTCACCTCGAGGGGAACGGTCACGATGACCGGCCGGGTCAGATCAGGCGCGGTGGATTCGAGGCGTTTGAGGCGTTCCAGCAGGGACCGCACCGGCACGACCTTGTCGAGGTCAACCGGCTCCTGCAGGGAGAAGGTGCGCAGGCCGAGCACGGTCGGACTCGCGTCGAGCAGACCACGCGGATAGAAGATGGCGGTGTACACCGCAAGAACGCCCTCGGACGCCATGAGGCGCACGGAACCGTCGAGAACACGCCCGGAACGTGAGAGAAACACGATCAGGTCGCTGAGGGACTGGGAATCGGTAAGAGTAAATGACTGGCTCATCATCTCCTAAACTACCAAGATACGAAACACCCGCATGCCGCGGTCGCGAACTTGCCCGAGGAGACAGCATGCACAAGCCGATGGAAGGCCTTCTGGCCGTCCTCGATCTGACGGACACCGGTGCCCGCACCAACGAGGACATCTTCACCGGTCCGTCCCAGTGGATGCCGCTCGGCCGCGTGTTCGGGGGGCAGGTGCTGGCCCAGTCGCTCGTCGCCGCGATGCGTACCGTGCCCGACGAACGGCACGTGCACTCGATGCACGGCTATTTTCTGCGCCCCGGCGACGTCAACCAGCCGATCACCTTTTCGGTCGAGCGCATTCACGATGGTCGCTCGTTCTCCACCCGCCGCACGCAGTGCTACCAGGACGGCGTGCCGATCCTGTCGATGATCGCGTCCTTCCAGGACACCGACGAGGGTCTGGAACACCATCTGGAAATGCCGACGGATATCCCCGATCCGGAAGGCCTGCCGACGGCATCCGCCTCGCTTGCGCACATCGACCATTCGGTGGCGCGCTATTGGGCGAGCGAGCGCCCCTTTGACATGCGGCATGTTCCCTCACCGATCTATCTCAAGGTCAACGGTGAACACACCTCCCGCCAAATGGTGTGGATGAAGACCTTCTCTGCGCTGCCCGACGACCCCGACCTGCACCGCGCGGCGTTGGCCTATGCCAGCGACTACTCGATCATGGAACCGATCATGCGTCGGCACGGCGTCGCCTGGTCCTCTCCCGGCCTCAAGGTCGCGAGCCTGGACCACGCCATGTGGTGGCACCGCTTCGGTCGGGTCGACGAATGGCTGCTCTACGTGCAGGATTCCCCGAGCGCGCAGGGCGGTCGCGGTCTGGCCACGGGCAGCATCTTCAGTCGCGAGGGCGTACTTCTGGCCACCGTGGCGCAGGAAGGCATGCTGCGCGTCCCCATCGTTCTGGAGTAGCGCGCCAGCTACCAGCTCGGTCTGGACTTTAAGAGCACGCGTTCGTCGGGCATCCACCGAATATCAACCCTCGCAATGTCATTTTCGGCCACGGTCGTCGTGCCGGCCGCGCTGATTGTGGTGCCGGGCCCGAAGATCCAGCCGGCGACGATTGTCTCGCGGCCGGCCCGGTCGGTCACGAACAGGGCATAGGGCTGCGCACCGAAGTCAGCACTGTTGTGCGCATAGCTGCAGTTCGCGTCGATGCGGGTACCCCAGTCTTCCCCGGTGAGGCGGAATGTGGCTTTGAGTGGGCTGGGTACCATCGCGGTCATGGCCACGGCCGGTTCGCCTGCCCCGATGCCGGGCTGCTCGAGCCAGCCAGGCAGGACCAGTGCAGCGGATGCAGCGACCGCGGCGGCCACGACCACGCCTCCGGCGACCAGCAGGCGGGCCCGCCGAGAGCGACGAAGCGGTATCCGATGTCGAATCGGCGGAAAGGCCGAGCAGTAAGGCCTGTTCGCTCGGTACCTGGGCGAGCAGCCCGGGCAGACCCACGAGGTGCGCGACCGCCTGGCTGCAGCCGGCGCAGTCATTATTCGTTCGTAGTCATGGCGGTCCCCCGATACCAGGGCGCCGAGCACGTTGGCTCCATCCCACTCGCTGTACCGATCCGCTGGAGGGTTCCTCGCTCCGTCACTCCTCACTCCGTCGCTCCTCGCTCGTGCAGTGCGAGTCGCCGGGCTCGCAGGCCATAGTGCAGCCTCGATTTCACGGTGCCTTCGGGAATGACGAGGTCCCGCGCGGTTTCGGCCACCGACTGGCCCCGAAAATACGCACAGACGATGACCGCCCGGTGGTTGGGTGAGAGGTCATGGCGTGCGTCCGAGACCAGCCAGGCGTCCAGCAGCGCGTCGGTCTGGTCGCCGGTGGGCACGTCGGGTAGCTGATCTGTCACAATCTCATGCCGGGTCCTGGCCGAGCGCCGATCGTCGATCACGAGGTTGCGGGCCACCGTGAACAGCTAGGCCGCCACATCGGTCTGATCGACTGGTCGGGGCCGTAGCCGGGCACGCAGTAACGTTTCTTGCACGACATCGTCGGCGAGGGCAGAATAGTGGGTCACCCGTACCACGTAGTGCTACAGAAGTGATCCGTGTTCGTCATGGAGGGCCGGTAACAGTTCAGCGCGCTCAACCGTCATGGCCTACCTCCCCTGCTGACACGGTTACTGTGCGATTAAAGTTTAATTGCAGCGCTAATGTAGTGAACAAAATCGCCAGTCACTTCGTTATCAGCTGAAGCAGCAGCGATTTACCCGCGAACTCGTGTATTGAGGAGCACCATGACACCGGAACTCAACCTGACCCGTCGCAACATCATCGTGGCCGGAGGAAGCGCTGCTACAGCCGTGGCCTTGGCCGCCTGCAGCAGCACGCCGGACGCTGGCACCACCGATCCGAGTCGGTCGGGCACCGATTCCGGCTCGCCGACCACGGCAACCCAGATCGCCAAGCTCTCCGACGTCCCGGTTGGCGGCGGCATCGCGGTCACGCTGGATGGACAAGCAATTCTGCTCGCCCAACCGACATCCGGCACGGTCGTTGCTTTCAGCGCAATCTGCCCCCACCAGGGCTGCAAAGTGAAGCCGGCGGCGACCGAATTCGATTGCCCCTGTCACCAATCGCGGTTTGACTTCGCGACCGGGAATGTACTCGGCGGTCCGGCGCCGCGGGGGCTCGACACGGTGACCGTCACGGTCGACGGCAACGCCGTCATGTCTGGTTGACGACAAGCCTGACCAGTCGCCAGCGGGTCCTCAGCGCCGGGAAAACTCTACCGGGGCGTCGAGGTACGGCGCCCAGGCCGCGCGTTCGGTGTCGTTGATGCGACGCGGACGCTCGCTCGCAGCGTCGACGAGCACAATCGTGGTGTTCGCCCGCGCATACAACACCTCGGGTGAGACCCCTTCGGGGCTGCACACCTCGTAACACACCTCGAGGCTGGCCCCACCGAGCTTGCCGAGCCACAGTCGCACGTCCAGCGGCTGGCGCAGGTACGGCACCGGCGCCAGGTACTCGATCTCCTGCCGCGCTATCAGCGTCAGGGTCGCAGCTCCCGGTCGACCGTCGAGCACGGCCGTGCTCGCGCCGATCGCCCCGTCGTCGGTCGCCCAAAAAGCCAGGATGCGCGCCTCCTCGAGTAGGCGCAGCATCTCGGAATTGTTCACGTGACCGTACGCATCGAGGTCGGACCAACGCAGGCGAATCGGTACGTGCAGCTTCATAAGGTCTCCCGGTCTGTCTTAATCGCGGGTGAGCTTGCGGTAGGCGGAGCGGTGCGGCTTGGCCGCATCCGGGCCGAGCCGCTCGATCTTGTTCTGCTCGTACGACTCGAAGTTGCCCTCGAACCAGTACCAGTTGGCCGGGTTGTCGTCGGTTCCCTCATACGAGAGAATATGCGTGGCAACCCGGTCGAGGAACCACCGGTCGTGAGTGATCACCACGGCGCAACCGGGGAACTCGAGCAATGCGTTCTCAAGCGAACCGAGGGTCTCGACGTCGAGGTCGTTGGTGGGCTCGTCGAGGAGCAGCAGGTTGCCGCCCTGTTTGAGGGTGAGCGCCAGGTTCAGGCGGTTGCGCTCACCACCGGAGAGTACACCGGCCTTCTTCTGCTGGTCGGGGCCCTTGAAGCCGAAAGTCGACACGTAGGCGCGCGAGGGGATCTCGATCTTGCCGACCTGGATGTAGTCCTGGCCGTCGGAGACGACCTCCCACAGCGTCTTGTTCGGGTCGATGCCGCCACGGTCCTGATCGACGTAGGAGATGTCGACCGTTTCGCCGATCTTCAGCTCGCCGCCGTCGAGCGGTTCCTTGCCGACGATGGTCTTGAACAGGGTGGTCTTTCCCACTCCGTTCGGGCCGATGATGCCGACGATGCCGTTGCGCGGCAGGGTGAAGCTGAGGTTGTCGATGAGCATGCGCCCGTCGAAGCCCTTCTCCAGCTTGGTCGCGTCGATCACCTGGGCGCCGAGGCGCGGGCCGACCGGAATCACGATTTCTTCGAAGTCGAGTTTGCGGGTGCTTTCGGCGGCGGTGACCATCTCTTCGTAGCGAGCCAGGCGGGCCTTCGACTTCACCTGACGGCCCTTGGCGTTGGAGCGTACCCACTCGAGTTCGTCGGCGAGACGACGCGACAGCTTCGCATCCTTCTTGCCCTGCACGAGAAGGCGCTCCTGCTTCTTCTCGAGGTAGGTCGAATAGTTGCCCTCGTACGGGTACAGGTGTCCGCGGTCGATCTCTGCGATCCACTCGGCCACGTGGTCGAGGAAGTACCGGTCGTGCGTCACGGCGAGCACAGCGCCCGGGTACTTGGCGAGGTGCTGCTCGAGCCAGAGCACGCTCTCCGCGTCGAGGTGGTTAGTGGGCTCGTCGAGAAGCAGCAGGTCGGGCTTCTGCAGCAACAGTTTGGTCAGCGCCACCCGGCGCTTCTCACCGCCCGACAGGTTGGAGACTTCGGAGTCGCCCGGCGGAGTGCGCAGGGCGTCCATGGCCTGTTCGAGCTGGGAATCGAGATCCCAGGCATCCGCTGCATCGATGGCTTCCTGCAGTACGCCCATTTCCGCGAGCAGGGTATCGAAGTCGGCATCGGGTTCGCCGAGGGCGAGGCTGATCTCGTTGAAACGGTCGACCTTGGCCTTGATCGGCCCGACACCCTCCTGCACGTTCTCCAGCACGGTCTTGCCCTCGTCGAGCTGCGGCTCCTGCATGAGGATTCCGACGGTGTAACCCGGGGAGAGTCTCGCCTCACCATTGCTCGGGGTGTCCAGGCCCGCCATGATCTTCAGGATGGTGGATTTTCCGGCACCGTTCGGGCCGACCACACCGATCTTGGCGCCGGGAAAGAAGGACATGGTGACGTCGTCAAGAATCAGCTTTTCGCCGATCGCCTTGCGAGCGCGGACCATTGAGTAAATAAATTCGGCCATAGTGGTTACCAGTCTATTTGCCGGGTGGACCCGACAAGACACAATCCGGTCGACAGAATGGGCGCGACCACGCTGTGGAAGCCGTCGCTAGCCGGCCCAATCTGGCCGATCAGGCATTCGTTGGCGAAACGCAGCGAGAACTGGACCGAGTCCGCGGCGAGATCAGCCTGGGTGCGGTCGAAGGTCACTTCCATGGCGTTTCGGTCGAACCCGCCGGCCACGAGCGCGTCGATGTAGGCGCGTCCGTCGGCGGCAGGGTTCGCCTTGGTGACGGCGGCGGCGAGAAAGTTGAAATAGACGAGGTTTTCGGCGGCGGTTCCGGTCGGCAACAGGGTCGGGTCGGGCTCCGGTATGCTCGAGGGCTCCGGTGTGGGCGAGGGCTCCGGTATGGGCGAGGCGTCTGGTGTAGACGAAGTGGACGGCGCCGTCCCGCTGGCGGCGGGCTCGGCCGGGCCGCCGGTGCACGCGGTCAGGCTGAGACCGAGGATCAGCACCGCGCCCACCGCACCCACGGTGAACCACGAACAGCGGGCGCGCCGTTTTACCGTACTCGCGTTCATATTCTGCCGTGCTGCTTCTGCCACGCTCACGAACTGCCTCCCCCAGTCCACACGCGTGGACAATATTACGAGTCTAAACGCGCATACTCGTCCCGATCTGCGTCGGTGTCGATCGGAACAAAGCCGTCTCCGGAACGGTCGGTGTGCGCCCGCTCCGCCTCATCTGCGGTGGCCGATTCGACGGATTCCGCGGATTCCGCGGATTCGACCGGTTCCGGCCCGGTCTGCCCAGCACCCGCAGGGTCCGGCGCACCACTCCGCACCGACGTCGTGGTGTACCAGGTCAAATCGTGGCCGACGGAGTCAGCAACAATTTCAACGTCCGTTCCAGAGCGTTCTGCGTTGGTCCAGCTGCGAATGATCAACCGTCCCGACACGATGACATGCTCGCCCTTGCTGAGGGATTGAGCCGCATTCGTGGCCAGCTGGCGAAACATCGCGACGGAGTACCAGCTGGTGTCGTCGTCGACCCAGTCGTTCTTGGCCCGGTCAAAATGACGTTGGCGGGCGGCCAGCCGAAAAGACGTGATCGGAGCTCCGTTTTTGGCGAAGGTCCGGCGGGGGACGGTACCGATGATTCCGGATACCGTGATGTGCTCGCTCATAGTTTCTCCCGGCACGGTTATCGCGTAAACACGATCGCGCAAGCGCCGAACAAACAGTCGGCGCACACGCCCCGGGAACGGCAACTCGTGCCAGTCTTCGCCGTTCCCGGGTCGCACACTGCGAGTGTGCCGCCCGAAACGACCTCTCGGTTGAAGCCATCCCAATCAGTGGAGAATCCCGCAGCCGAGCGACTGTGGAGGAGAAACTAGCTCACGAGGTAGTGGGAGTACGACTTGCGAATCTTATTGACCTTCGGCACGGCGACCGCCATGCAGTAACCCTGACCGGGATGCTTATTGAAGAAGTCCTGGTGGTACTTTTCGGCCTCGTGATAGTCGCCGAGCGGCTCGATGGTGGTCGTGATGGCGGAGCCCCACCACTCGTTCGCCCGATCGCGGGCGGTTTCAAACAGCTGCTTCTGCTCGTCGTCGGTGAAGAACATCGCCGACCGGTATTGGGTACCGACGTCGTTGCCCTGGCGGTTGAGCTGGGTCGGGTCATGCAGCGTGAAGAACACGTCGAGAATAACACTCGCCGGAATGACGTCGGGGTCAAAGGTCACCGCGACGGCCTCGGCGTGACCGGTGCGCCCGCTGCAGACCGCTTCGTAGGTCGGGTTGGCGGTTGTACCGCCGGTGTACCCCGACACGACATCGCTCACTCCGCGCAGCACCCGATACACGGCATCGAGACACCAGAAACATCCACCTGCGACCACGAAAGTTTGCACCGGGCCAGCCTAACTGGTCGGTCGCTGCGGCCACAGGTCGAAGCGGCACTCGCGGAGCGCGTTCGCCCGAAGCGGATGTCAGTGGTCGCCCATACGGTGAAAGAAACACCCGCGGCCGGCTGAGTCGCCACCACGAAGGAGCACGTATGACCACTCTCAGCGCACCGATTGCTCACGCAGTAGTTCCCGAAGTTCGTGGCCGCAGTTTCATTCTCGTGCGCGACGGGCTGTGGCGCATCGTCGATCCGGCTGGCGCCGTCATCGGCTATCTCGAACGCCATGCCGGCGTCGACGGCGACCGATTCAGCGCCAGACGCGTGGTTTTCGCGACCCGCACCCGAGACCTCGGCGTCTTCTGTCGCATCGACGACGCGGTTGACTGTTTTCGCTAGAGCGTCATCTACTAGAGCGACATGTAATAGTGGCAACTGCGCGGGGGCACGCCGCGGCTGGTCCCCGCGAACAGGGTTCGACGCGGATAAAATCCACCACATGGAATGGTGGAATAGCTTCGTAGCCTGGTTTACCGATGTCAGCACCCAACCGATGGTTTTCACCGCGGTCGTGTTCATCGGCGCGATCGTCATTGCCAGCGTGCTGGCGGCGTTGATCTCCCGCGGGGCCGTCAAACGGCTCCTCACCCAGCGGGATCGTGAGATCAAGGTCGCCGCGATCTCGACCCTTATCGATGCCGCCACCGAAGCATCCGTCTGGAATTCTTTGACACCGCAGGAGCAGGTCATGAGTGACCGGGCGGTTGGCCAGGCCGACATTCAGGTGCGGTTGCTGCCGATCCGCGGATCGGGAATCGCCGCGAACTGGGCCGCCCACGAGCTCTATGAGCTCAAGCGCACCTCCGCCACCTTCGGGTACCAGCTGGAGCCGGCCCTGGTCGAGTTTCGTGACCGCTTGGTGGACTGGCAGAACAAGCCGGCCCGAGCACGCAAGATTTTTCAGAGCGATCTGGACCGCTGGAAGGCGCAGAACTCCTCCACCGAGAAGAGCCTGCTCGCTGAACAGGAAGCCTGGGTGGCCCAGCAGCACCACGACCAGTACAGCGCGACCGATTTCGCGCCGGCTCCGCTGCGGGCCGCGCCGCTCACGCCTGCGGCCGTCAACCGCACCCCGGCATCCGTTTCGACAACATCGCCATCAAGCGCGTCGCCGTCTACCGAGACCCAGCGCCTGCTCGACGACGTGAACAAGCTCGAGGTGCGCAGCACAGACCCGCTCACGCGGTCGTCGGCGGCCCCGACGCTCTAGAGGCAGCTCGACACGCTGGATGGTGTCGACATCACTGCCACCACTCGTCGAACAGCGAGGCGGGTACCCGCCGCTTATGCTCGGTGCTGAGGTAGCGCGTTTCGATCGCCGCGGCGACCTCGTCCTCGACCGGTTGGCCCTCGAGATAGTCGTCAATGTTCTCATACTGCAGGCCGAGATTGGCCTCATCGGTCTGGCCGGGAGTGTGGTCGAGCAGGTCAGCCGTGGGGTCTTTCAGATAGAGCTGTTCGGGCGCGCCCAGCTCCGTCAGCAGGGCGCGGCCCTGACGCTTGGTCAAACCAGTCAGCGGCAGAATGTCCGTGCCGCCGTCGCCGTACTTGGTGAAGAATCCGGTGACCGCTTCGGCGGCATGGTCGGTACCAACCACGAGCAGACCGAGCTGGCCTGCCAGCGCATACTGGGCGATCATGCGGGAGCGCGCCTTGACGTTGCCCTTGGTGAAGTCGGTCATCGCAACGTCGAGGCTCGCCAGGAACTCGCTCTCGAACCCGTCGACGGCGAGTTCGATATTGAAGGTGGCCTGCGATCGCGGGCGGATGAATTCCAACGCGAGTCGGGCATCTGCTTCGTCGCGCTGCACCGCGTAGGGTAGGCGCACGGCCACGAAGGTCGCCGGGTGGCCCTCGTCGACGAGTTCGTCGACTGCCAGTGCGCAGAGCCGGCCGGCGAGGGTGGAGTCCTGGCCTCCGCTGATGCCGAGCACGAGTCCCTGGGCGCCCGTGTCCTTGAGGTATTCCTTGAGAAACTTCACCCGGCGACGCACTTCTGAGGCAGGGTCAATGGTGGGTGAGACGTTGAGTTCCGCGATGATTCGCGCCTGAAGTTCTCGCATACTTGAATCTAGCAATCCTCGACAATTCGCGCAGCGACCGCACCCGAAAAAACGCCCAGAACAGGCCAACCACGCCTGGTCATCGACGAGCGCTCAAGGCACGCCGCACTCCGGCGCCCCGCACTCCGGCACCCCGCCGAAGCGAGAAACGATTCTCTCGCGGTGCCCTCGGTAGGAATCGAACCTACGACAATCGGATTGCGGCCGGCCCCTTTTGACCGAGCGACTCTCGTTCCGAAACCTAGACCAATCTCGTCTGATCTCAACCTGATCAGGAGTTCCCTGTGATATCTGCCACAATTCTATTTCGACACATCGGCGCGTCTCGGCCGGTCTCGACGTAATAAACGTTGAATAAACGTGCGCGCATCAAGTCCCAATGCTCGGCCCCAAACCCACGCGTTCGACATCTGATACCAAGCGCGAGCCGAACTCCTGGTCTCGGGCTGCACACCTGATGTGGTGACCGGCTCTGACTAGCACAGAGCTTCCGTACAACGGTCGCGACCGCGCTTGACCGATCTGGACAGGCGTCTAGGGAGATCGCGAAATCCGCCCACATCCAGAGTGTGGCAAGCCAAAGGCCAGTTACCCGACTGACCGTCGGTGAATCCGTTCGTCTCCCGCGTCCGGACGAGCTTGGAAAGACATCGCAATGCGCAGCTTCGCGACGTGGGCAGCGTTCCGAGCATCCTCGATTGTCAGCCTGTTCGTGGGCACGCGCCCAATGACCTCCTGCATCGCAAGCTGCACGACCAGTAATTCGACGGGCACACGAGGCTTTCCCCGATGAGTCCTAGCCTGGTTATCCATCTCCGCGTCGACGCGAAACCGCGCACTATTGCGGTGCGCATGGGTCACGACTGTTCTTATGAGTCCATCGAGCTGCCACAGCCGCTCTTTTCTCTGAACCTCCGCATTCGTACTCCGCACGGCCGCGGCGACGTCGCGGCTGGTCAGCAGGTCGACCCGCCGCATCCGCTCTGCAACGACCTCGGCAGCTCGGGCGTAGACGATGTCCTCCACCGACACCGACGGCAGCCCGATGCGGGCGCGCGACGATACATATGCCTCGGCGAACTCCTGCATGCGGGCGCCGTTCTTGAGAATCTGCTCGGTCAGTGATTCGGCGAAGACGGTGAACTGCAGCAGATGCTCGGGCCTCGACGGGTCATTGAAATACGCGTCGGCTTCGCGCTCGTTGGCCCGGCGCTCTGCCGCAGTCGTCGCGTGCAGAAGTTTCGGCGGGAGCCCGGCCCGACTGAGACTGCGCTTGAAGCGTCGCGCGGCAGCGTTGGCCTCTAGCTCGGACTGGTAGATCTCCGGATTGCTGCGCCGGGTGCGCTGCAGCTCGGCCCGGCGCTCCTTGTTGCGCTCGGCCCACTGCCGCGTGATCTGCTTCGTGCGCTCGGGATCCGCATCCCGCCTGGCCGAGGCCCGGGCATTCACCTCGTCGCGATGGGCCTCGTAGTAGCGGTTGTAGTACTCGCGTACCTTCTCGCGCTTCTCCGCCCCCCCCCCCGGCGG
>NZ_JAJAYI010000067.1 GCF_026786305.1 Cryobacterium sp. | reverse complement strand
CTCAAGGGTGGCACGATGACCTTCCAGATCGGTGCCGGTGCAACCGCCAACGACAAGATCGTCGTCAACAACGCGGACGTGGCCACAGCGGTTGGCACACTGGGCAGCGCGACGGGTGCGGCCGGCTTTGTCGTGACCGACAACGCCACGGCCCAGACCACGATCACCGCGATCGACACGGCAATCACGGCGATCTCTTCGCAGCGCGCCGACCTGGGTGCCGTGCAGAACCGCTTCGAGAGCGTCATCAAGAACCTGGCCGTTGCCAAGGAGAACCTCACCGCTGCCGGTTCGCGTATCCGCGATACCGACATGGCCGAGGAAATGGTGAAGTACACCCGTTCCAGCATCCTCTCGCAGGCCGGTACCGCCATGCTCGCGCAGGCGAACCAGTCCAACCAGGGCGTGCTGCAGCTCCTCCGCTAAACCGGTGAGCTGAACCTTTCGGGCAACCGCACGGTGAACTATGGCTGGTGGTGACCGAGAGATGAACTGGACCTCATCCCTCGGCCGCCACCAGCCATTCGCGTTGCACCAGCCCGAGCCAGCGTGACCCAACACAATCCAGCACTACCAGGAAGCAGAAGGAGGAGACGACATGGTCACAGCGATTGACGGCCTCGTCAGCGGCCTGGACACCACCAGCCTGATCAACTCCCTGATGCAGGTCGAGGCAATCCCGCAGACCCAGCTCAAGGCCAGGGTCTCCGCCGCCCAGACCATGATCACGGCGCTCCAGGGTCTGAACACCCAGGTGGCCGCTCTCGCCGACCTGGCCAAGACCGCCGCCAAGCCGGCCGCTCTCGATCTTTACTCGGCCACCAGCAGCTCCACCGGTGTCACGGTCACCACCTCGACCGGTGCCGCTGCCGGCCAGCTCGACCTCGTCGTCGGCAGGCTCGCCCAGACCCAGGTCATGGTCTCCGGCCCGGTCACCGCCTGGCCCGACACCAACCTCACCGTCACGCGGGCTGACGGCACGGCCACGACCGTCACCGGCGCCTCGACCTCGCTCGACGACATGGTCTCGGCCGTGAATGCGGCCGGCGCCGGCGTCATCGCCACCAAGGTTGCCGTGGGAGTCGACGGTTTCCGTCTGCAGTTCACGGCCACCGCGTCCGGCGCGGCCGCCGGCGTCACGATTTCCGGCACGACCGTGCCGATGACCCAGACCCAGGCCGCGCAGGATGCCGAGGTCACCCTCTGGGCCGGCACCGCGGCCGAGCAGAAGATCACCTCCGCAACCAACACGTTCGCCGGCATCCTGCCCGGTATGACGCTCACCGTCTCGGCCGTATCGGTCGACCCGGTCAGCATCACCGTGGCCCGCGACGACGCACAGATCAGCACCCGCGCCGCCGACCTGGTCACCGCCCTGAACGGCGTGTTCGCCACGATCACGGCCAGGACGACCGTGAGCACCACGACGAACTCCTCCGGGATCTCACGGACGACGGCCGGACTGTTCTCCGGTGACAGCACCATCCGGGACACGAAGCAGCGCATCCTCTCGGCGGCCTCCCTACCCGTGAACGGGCGGTCCCCGTCGGAGTACGGCATCAGCATCAGCCGGTTGGGAACCATGGAGTTCGACCCGGCCAGGTTCGCCGCCGCCCTCGCCAAGGACCCGGCGACGGTGAAGGCCGCCGTCACGGAGATCGCCGCCCGGGTTGCGGCGGCCGCCACCACGGCCTCGGACAGATACGACGGCCAGCTCACTCAGAAGATCACCGGTGAGCAGTCCACCGTGCGCAACCTCGGCGACCGCATCGCCGACTGGGACCGCAGCCTGGCCACCCGCCGGGCAACCCTGCAGAGCACCTACACCGCACTGGAAACCCAGCTCAGCGCCCTGAAAGCCCAGTCCTCGTGGCTGAGCGCCCAGGTTGCCGGGCTCCCCAGTTCCAACTCGACCACAGGATGATGATGGCTGTTATGAGCATGATGGGTGGGGCACAGGCCCGACGCGCACAGTTGAACCGCGAAGCGGTGCTCTCGGCCACGCCGGTGCGACTGCTCACGATGCTCTACGACCGGCTGCTGCTCGATTTGAACCGGGCCGAAGCCGCGCAGGGGCGCCAGGACTGGCAGGTTGCCAGCGACAACCTTCTGCACGCGCAGGCCATTGTGTCTGAACTGAGTACCTCGCTCAACGTGGAGGCCTGGGACGGCGGCGACGGGCTGTTCTCGCTGTACACCTACGCGTCGACGGCGATGATGAGCGCGAACACGCATCGGGATGCGGCACGGACACGCGAATGCATTGATCTGCTCGAGCCACTGCGGTTGACCTGGCATGAAGCGGCCGGGATGCTGCCGGCTCAGCCGGTCGCAGCTGCGCGGGTTGGCGGGGTGCTGGGGATTGGGTAGCGACGCGAATCTGCAGGCGTGGAACGCTGCGTTGGACGCACTCGAGCTGCAGCTGGAGGAAGCGGCGCGATTGGTGGTCTCGACAAGCTCGACCAACGAAGATGTGATGGTCTCGACAAGCTCGACCAACAGGGCTGGCTCGACCAACGCGTGGACCCCACCGGCAGGGCTGGCGGCGCTCCCTCCCGAGCTCGGGGCGCGCGTGCGGCACCTGCTCGGTAATCAGAAGAAGCTCGTGGGGGAGCTGGCGGCGGCGCGCGCGGGCGTGGGTCGGCACTTGGCCGCCGTACGTTCGGTGCCTCCGCGACGCGACGCGCGGGCATCCGTTTATCTGGATGTTGACGGCTGAAACCCTGTATCGCAACAGAATTCAAGTACTTTCAGCAAACTCCTTACGAAACTCTCACCCGCGTCGATAACTACCAGTGAGCATGGATTGCTCATACCGGGCCACGGATTGGCCGTCTTGTCTCTTGTCGACGAAACGGGTAACCATGCTTGATTCCGTGACCTCTGTTGCGCTCACCAGTGCACTGGATGGTCTCGCGTTGCGCCAGCGCACCATCGCGAGCAACATCGCCAATATCAACACCCCGAACTACCACGCCAAGGTCGTCTCATTCGAGAAGGCCCTCGCGAAATCGGTAGCGGATGGCAGTGGCCAGGTCACTGCCAGCACCGAGCGATCGCTTGAAGCGACCGGGCTGAACGGCAACAACGTCAACCTCGACACCGAGACGCTGTCGAACATTGACGCCCTGTTGCGCTATCAATTCGCGGCGAAGGCGATCGACGGCCCGGCAACGGCCATGCGCACCGCCATCAGGACCAGCTGATGGTCGACGCAATTGGCATCGCGGGCAGCGGAATGACCATGCACCGCAAATGGCTCGACGCCATCGCCGACAACCTCGCCAACACCAGCACCGTCACAGCCACCAGCGACAGGGCCTTTCAAGAGCGCTACATCGTCGCCCAGGAGGGGCAGGGCGTTTCGGGAGTCTCGGCCACCGCGGCATTCGGCGACACCGCCGGTGCCCTCGTGTATGAGCCGGCGCATCCGCTGGCCGACGCCAACGGTTACGTGCGTTACCCCGACATCGACATGGCCGAGCAGATGGGCCACCTGATCATGGCCCAGCGCGGCTACCAGGCCAACGCCGCGGTCGTCGACCGGGCCAAGACCGCCTACGAAGCAGCCCTGCAGATCGGACGTGGCTGATGCCGCTCGGCGCAATTGGCCTCATCCAGGGGGTCGCCGGTTCCGCTTCGCTTGGCGGCGTCATGGGCAGCTCGAGCACTCAAGCTGCGCAGGGCACCGACGGTGCCAGCTTCGGTAACGCCCTGAGCGGCGCGGTCGACAACCTGCAGAGTCTCTCGTCGACCTCGAACGCCCTCGCCATTCAGGCCGTCTCGGGCGACCTCAACGATATTCACACCGCCACCATCGCCTCGACCCGCTCCGCGGTCACGATGGAACTCGTCGCCGCCATTCGTAACAAGGGCGTCGACGCGTTCAACGAGATCATGAGGATGCAGGCCTAATGCCCCGTCAGGTCACCAGCGTCTTTCGCCGTTTCGGCAACGCTATTCGCGAATTCACCATTGCCCAGCGCACCGTAGCCATCATCGGTGTTGCGGTGCTCGTGCTCGGGGCAGCTGCGCTCGGTATGTGGGTCACCAAGCCCGCGTTCACGCCCCTGTTCACCGGGCTGAGCGGTTCTGACGCGAACGCCGTCGTTGAGCAGTTGCGTGCCGACGGAGTGAAGTATGAACTGGCCGATGGCGGCGCGAGCGTCATGGTGCCCGAGGCGAACGTGTACGACGAGCGTCTCAAGGCCGCGGCCGCCGGGCTGCCGTCGGCGAGCACCGGGGGATACTCGCTGCTCGACACGATGGGCGTCACCTCGAGCGAGTTTCAGCAGTCCGTGACCTACAAGCGTGCCCTTGAGGGCGAACTGGCCAAGACCATCGGTGCCATGGACGGCGTGCAGACCGCCTCCGTTCAGCTGGCCATCCCCAAGGACAGCGTCTTCGTGTCTGAAAAGAACGACCCGACGGCGTCCGTTTTCGTGCAGACCAGCAACGGCGTGACGCTCTCGAACGAACAGGTTCAGGCCATCGTGCACCTTACGAGCGCCTCGATCGACGGCATGAAAGCCTCAGATGTGGCCGTCATCGACGCGAGCGGCACCGTGCTCTCGGCCGTTGGCGTGGGCGCGACCGGCTCTGCCGACCAGCAGGCCGCCGACTACGAGTCGCGTGTGCGGGGCGCCGTGCAGGCCATGCTCGACCAGGTCGTCGGCGTCGGCAACGCCACCGTCGTTGTGGCCGCCGACATGAGTTACGAATCTGCCTCTCGCGTTGAAGAGTCGTTCACCACGCCGACCAACGCGCCGACGCTGAGCGAATCAGTGGCGACCGAGAACTACAGCGGTGGTGGGGGAGCCGCCGCCGGCGTGCTCGGTGCTACGTCGACCACCGCGACGGGTGCTGCCGCCACGACTACCGGTACGACCAACCCCGATGGCACCTTCACCTCGGGCACGACGACCAAGAACAACGCCATCAACAAGGTGACCGAGAACCGCACGATTCCGTCCGGCTCGATCAAGCGCCAAACCGTCTCGGTCGTGCTCGACACCGCAGCGGCCAAGGTGCTCAACGTTTCCGATGTAACGTCGATGGTCACCTCGGCCGCCGGTGTCGACACCGTGCGCGGCGACGCCATCACCGTTGAGGTCATGCCGTTCAACACCTCGGGCGCTGCCTCCGCCGCCGCCGCGCTCAAAGCCACAGCGGATGCCGCCTCGGCAGAGCAGCTCGCCGACATCATCCGCGTCTCGGTCATCACCGCCGGCATCGTCATCACCCTCGTGGTCAGCCTGCTGCTCTACGCGCGCCGCTCGCGCCGCCAGAGCCGCGAAACGGTCGAGCTCGGCGATCTCTCCGAGATGCAGAACGCGCTTGGCGAAGGCGCAGAGACCCCGAACGCCCTGACCGCCGGGCCGGGCTCGCTGTTCTTCAACCCGAGCGACCTGCCCACCCAGGTCATTCGCACCGTGGCCTTCGAGCCGACACCGGCAGACATCCGTCGCGCTGAAATTGACGCGCTGGCGCAGAACGACCCGCGCGGCACCGCCGAGTTCTTGCGCGGGCTGATGGACGATCGGCAGCCGGCATGACCGACTCCGCGGCGAAAGCCTCGGCCGCGCTGACCGGCACTCAAAAGGTCGCCGTCGTGCTCATGAACATGGACCGCCAGCGGGCCACCGAAGTTATGAAACAGTTCACCGACGTCGAAGCTGAGGTCATCGCGTCAGAGATTGTGCAACTGCGCAAGGTTGACTCGTCCGTGGCCGAATCAACCCTGATCGAGTTTCAAGAGATCACCCAGCGGGGCAGCCGCCACGCGCGCGGTGGCCACGACTTTGCCGCCGGCCTTCTTGAGGCGTCGTTCGGTGCCGAGCGCGCGGCCGGTGTGCTGGCCCGTGTCGCCACCTCTATGGCCGGCAAGGCCTTTGAATTTCTCGACACCTCAGAACCCAACGACGTGCTCAACCTGCTTGACGGCGAAATGCCGCAGACCATCGCCCTCGTTCTGGCGCACCTGCGCCGCGAGCAGGCCAGCGGAGTACTCACCGGCCTGGACCCAGCCCTGCGCACCGAGGTCGCCCGCTGCATCGCCACAATGGGCAGTGCAACGCCCGAGGCGATTCGGGTCGTCACCGAGTCGCTCAAGCAGCGCACCGGCGCCGTCGTCTCTCGTGAGGTCGTCGAGGTCGTCGGTGGTATTCAACCGCTCGTCGATATTCTCAACCGAGCGGATGCCGCCACCGAGCGCTCCCTGCTCGAAGGCCTCGAGGAGAGCGACCCGGCTCTGGCCGAAGAGGTGCGTTCACGCATGCTCACCTTCGTCGACATCGTGAAGCTGGAGAGCCGCGACGTGCAGCAGGTGCTGCGCGGGATCGACACGACAGCCCTCGCTATGGCCCTGAAGGGCACCTCGAGCGCCGTCGCCGAGGTCATTCGCGCGAACCTGTCCGAGCGCAACCGCGACATGCTCGAAGACGAGATCAAGGCCCTCGGCCCGGTACGTCTGAGCCAGGTCGAAGATGCCCGTGCCAACATTGTGCGCGCCATCCGCGACATGGAGGCGCAGGGTGTCATTACCGTGACGCGCGGCACGGAGGACGAATATGTCAGTTGACTCCGTCTTCGGTCGCATCGCATTCCCTCGTGTGCGGGACGACGAGACCACCCGCGCTGACGAGATGGCGCGCGCCCAGGGGCACGCGGCCGGCTACACCAGAGGACTGCACGCTGCCGCCGACGAGGTGGCTCGGCGTTCAGCCGAGATGGAGGCCGAGCACGCCGAGAGCCGGCAGCTGGGTGACGCCAGGATCGACCGTGGTGTGCGACTGCTGCGTGCCGCGGCCCAGGCCCTTGACGAACGCAGCATGCCGCTGCTGCGCGAGGCCGAAGACACCCTCGTGCACACCGCCCTCGACCTGGCCGAAGCCGTGCTCGGCAGCGAACTGAGCCGCACCGAGCCGTCAGCCCGCCGGGCCCTTGAACGTGCCCAGGGCCGCGCCGACGACCTCGATCGCAGCGAGATCCACACGATTCGCATGCACCCCGATGACCTCGCCGTGCTCGGTACAGCCATCAGCAGCCTCACCGAGGTCAAATTTGTAGCGGATGCGCTCATCCACCGCGGCGACGCCCTCACCGAATTCAGCGACGGGTTTCTTGATGCCAGCATCAGCACTGCGTTCGCCCGCGCCAAGGCCGCGCTGCTCGGAGACTCCGCGTGACAACGACGATGTGGCGCCCCCGCGCCCAGCAGCTGACGATGGCCCTCAGAGCTGCGAAGCCTGAGCGGGTCGGCGTGGTGTCATCGATCATTGGCCTGAGCGTTGAGGTGCGGGGCTTGCGCTCCGCCATCGGCGAACTCGTCGTGTTGGGCGCCGAACCGCACCAGCCCGGGGTCGAAGCCGAGGTCGTGGCGACGACACGGGAGGGCATCCGCTGCATGCCGCTCGGGCGTATGACCGGACTCAAAGCCGGTGCGCGGGTGCGTACGGCCGGCACGCCTCTGCTGGTACCCACCGGCACCGGGCTGTTCGGCCGTGTCATCGACGGTCTCGGCCGCCCGATCGACGGCAAGGGGCCGCTGCTCTCTGACGGCGCCGTCGCGATCGAGAACGACAGCCCCTCGGCCATGCACCGCACCCGCATCACCCAACCGTTGCAGCTCGGCGTGCGCGTGCTCGATACGCTCACCACCGTCGGTCGCGGCCAGCGCATGGGCCTGTTCGCCGGCTCGGGCGTGGGCAAGTCGTCGCTGTTGTCGATGGTCGCCCGCGGCACCGACGCCCAGGTCTCGGTCATCGCCCTGGTGGGGGAGCGTGGCCGTGAGGTGCGCGAATTTCTCGAAGACGATCTCGGTGCCGAGGGCCTCGCTCGCTCAATCGTGGTCGTGTCGACCTCGGACGAACCGGCCATGATGCGTCTGCGTGCAGCGTTCACCGCAACCCGCATCGCCGAATCGTTTCGTGACACGGGCGCAGACGTCGTGCTCATGATGGACTCGCTGACCCGCGTCGCCATGGCCCAGCGCGAAATAGGCCTGTCGGTGGGGGAGCCGCCGGCGACCCGCGGTTATCCGCCGTCGACCTTCTCGGTGCTGGCCCGGCTTCTCGAACGTGCCGGAACCGATGAAACCGGCTCGATCACCGGCATCTACACCGTGCTCGTCGACGGCGACGACCACAATGAGCCCATAGCGGATGCCGCCCGCTCGATTTTGGACGGCCACGTCGTGCTCGATCGCAAACTCGCCATCACCGGCCACTTTCCGTCGGTCGACGTGCTCGCCTCGATCTCGCGGGTCGCCTCGCGCGTCAACTCGCCCGAACGCAACCAGATCGCGACGACCCTGCGCACTGTGCTCGCCGCCCGCGCCGCCGCCCAAGACCTGCTCGACGTCGGCGCCTACCGCGTCGGCACCAACCCGCTCGTCGATGCGGCCGTGGCCAACGATGCAGCAATCAAAGCCTTTCTCCAGCAGCGCATGAACGACCAGACCCCCACAGAGCAGGCCTGGGCGCAGCTCACCCGGCTCACCCGCACCCTCGGCGGTGTGGCATGAAACGCGGTTTCCCCCTCGCCGGCCTGCTGCGCCTTCGTCGCCTGCAACAAGACCAGGCCGCCCTCGACCTCGCCGAGGCGAACGCTCGGGTCGCCGCGATTGAAGCCCGACGTGGTCGTGCGCGCTCGGCACTCAACACCAGTGGGGCGACCCCGCAGACCGTCGCCGCGATGAACGCCATGGCCGCCGCACGTTCGTCGTCGCGCAGCATGCTTGCCGACCTCGACGCGCTCGGCCGCACCAACCAGACCAGCGCCGACCAAGCCCAGACCGTGTTCGATGCGGCCCGGGCCGAGTCGATCGCCCTGGAAAAACTTGAGGTGCGCCATCTGGCTGCCGTCGCCGCCGCTGACCTGCACGCCGAGCAGATCGTCCTCGATGAGATTGCGTCGACCCGCTGGCACCGTGACCAAGACAATTCTGACCCCCGAAGCGACGTGACCTCATGACGATGATCGCAGCCATGGGCCGCATGGAGCAGATCCAGGCCTCCCTGCACCAGCTCTCGGCCGGCGCCACCGTGCCGAAGGCCGCCGCAACCCCAGCGGTTGCTGCCACCAATGCCGACGCCTTCGCCGCGCAGCTTGCTGCAGCCATGGGCACAGGCCCGACCACCGCCACCGCCATTGCCACCGCCATTGCCACCGCCACCGGAACGAGCGCGGTCGGGTCGACCGGCGGTAAGTCGGGCGTCGACGTCGTCGGCGCGGCCAAGAAGTACCTCGGCGTGCCCTACGTCTTCGGCGGCGAAGATTCGAGCGGCATGGACTGCTCCGGTCTGGTGCAAAAGGTATATGCCGATATCGGCATAGATATGCCGCGCCTTGTCTCTGGCCAGATGAAGATGGGAACCGAAGTAGCCTCGCTCGCTGAAGCCCAACCGGGCGACCTCATCGTCACCGGTGGCGGAGCCCATATTCTCATCTACGCCGGCGACCACAAGGTCATCCACGCGCCCTACCCGGGCCGCACGGTCTGCCTGCGTGAGGCCTATATGTCCGATGCCGAGATCACCACCATCCGTCGCATCATCCCGACGGCAACCGCGGTCACCGGCACCGCTGGTAGCGGCACCGCGGGCATCGGCACCGCTGACATGCTCAGCGCCGCGTTCGCATCATTCGCCAAGGGAGGCGCAGCGTGAGTCTCGTTCTGAACCAGTTCAAGCCGGCCGCGCCTGCGCATTCGGCGGCACACTCCGCTGGCGCAAAGGCGTCGGGAGCCCAGTCGTCGGGAGCCCAGTCGTCGGGAGCCCAAGGCTTCGCCTCGATCATGCAGAACTCGGTGGATGAATTGTCCCAGGCCACTCCGGCCGTGGCCGCGACGACCGCAGCGAACCGCGCGGGGGCCGCCCAGCCGGTTCAGATGCAGACCGTGTCGCCAGCAGCGCGTCAGCAAGGCGCCGTGGTCTCGCTGGCGAACGCCGTGGTCTCACTGGCGAACGCCGTGGCCACCGTCGCAGATGAGTCGATGATCGCCGATGACACTGCGGCCACCGATACTGCGTCTGATGGCGCGGCACCGACCGCTGCGCCGGTGGCAGCACCGACTCCTGCACCTGTTGCGCCACTGGCATCGGTCGCCGGTTTCGTGCCTTCCTGGGTGCAGGCTGGAGTAAATGTTGCGGCCAGCACCGCGAACACGGTTTCGGCTGAAACTGCCGCAGCGGTGTCGAGCACAGCTTCGACTTCGACGTCTGCCGCGGCCACCGCGCCTGCTGGCGCCACATCGGTCGCGGTCGCATCAGCCGCCCCTGCAGCGACCATTCCGGCCAACCCGGCCAACCCGACCATTCCAGCCTCAGCGACCACCCCGGCCGACGCGGCCAGCACACCACCGGCGGCCAGCACGTCGGCTCTGCCCACGTCGAGCCTGCCCACGTCGAGCCAGCTTACGCCTTCGAACCCGGCGACTACTGCACCAGTGTCGCCAGCCGCACCGCCGACGCCGACGGTCGCGCTCGCTCTGCCCGCCGACACCGTCAAGGCGGGCACCACGAAGCTTGACGCCGTTCGTCTGGTGACAGCGGATGCCGCCGCTCCGGCGGTGACCCCCACCCTCGGTGCGCTGACCCCGCTCCCCGCTGTCGTGTCAGCCGCTCCCGTTGCGCCCACCGCCCCGGTCGCCCTAATGGCACAGGCCGCGCCCGTTCCCCTGGCCGCACAGGTAGCCAAACCGATCTTCTCGCTGGCCAACGTGGGCCCCGGGGAACACATGATGACCATCAGCGTCACCCCCGACAACCTCGGACCGGTCACCGTGCGCGCCCACGTCTCGTTAGAGGGAATTCGGGTCGAACTGTTCGCACCGACCGAGTTGGCGCGCGATTCACTGCGGGCGATCATGCCCGATCTGCGCCGCGACCTGGCCGGCTCGGGGCTGAATGCCCAATTGAACCTGTCGAATCAGAACCTGGCCAGCCACAACCCGGCCAGCCAGGACAATCCGGGCAATTCGGCGGGGTCGTGGCAGCAGGGCGCTGATCGCACTGCTCGCGTCGGCCACGAACCAGACACTCCAGCCGAACCGCTGCGCCCCCAGCGTTTTGGGGAAGACTCGACCATCGACGTGATGGCGTGAGTGCCGTTTCTACTCGAGAAAGTGAGATCAGCCGTGACCGTTGAATCAATCGCAGCCGCTTCGAACGCCGGCCTGAACACCGCCGCCACGACGCGCATACCCAAACAATCGATGGACTCCGACGTGTTCATGTCCTTGCTGGTCACCCAGCTGCAAAATCAAGACCCGAGCTCGCCGATGGACACCAACGAGATGATCGCGCAGACCACGCAGCTCGCCATGATGGAGAAGATCACCGCGATGACGACGGCCAGCCAGGAGGGTTTCTCTTTGCAGATGCGCACCTCGGCGGCCGCGATGGTCGGTCAGACCGTCACCTACAGCAAGCCTGACGGTACAGAGGTCACCGGTGTGGCCACGTCGGTGTCGTTCGCCGGTGCCGTTCCCCAGGTCACCGTTGACGGCAACCCGGTTGCCCTCGACGTTATTTCGGGAGTCAGGACCCCCGTCACCACGTAGGCACCCTTCGCTGCACGTTAAACCCCCGCTCTTTCCAGCTTCACTTCTTTCTACTCATTGAAAGGCAGTACTCATGCTTCGCTCTCTCTACTCCGGTATCTCAGGTCTTCGTTCACACCAGGCCATGCTCGACGTGACCGGCAACAACATCGCCAACGTCAACACGACCGCGTTCAAGGCCTCGGCCGCGCAGTTCCAGGACACCCTCTCGCAGCTCACCTCGGGCGCCGGTGCTCCCCAGGATCAGGTCGGTGGCACCAACCCGGCCCAGATCGGCCTCGGCGTGCAGGTCGCCGGTATCGCCACCAACTTCTCGCAGGGTTCGTCGCAGGCCACCGGCAAGTCGACCGATCTCATGATCAGCGGCGACGGTTTCTTCATCACGCAGTCCGGCGGCGAGACCCTCTACACCCGCGCCGGATCGTTCGACTTCGACTCCGCTGGGCGTCTCGTGTCGCCCGACGGCGCCATCGTGCAGGGCTGGGGTGCCAGCGCCACCGGGGTCGTCAACGACGGCGGTGCCACCGGCAACATCCAGCTGCCGGTCGGCGCGATCAGCGCTGCAACCCGCACCACCACAGCATCGTTCACCGGTAATCTACCCTCGGGCGCCACAGTGAACACCGTGCTAGAGCGTGACATCCAGGTCTTCGACGATTTGGGAACCTCCAGCACGGTGAAGTTGTCTTTCACGCGGTCATCGGCAACCCAGTGGACGGTCAGTAACTCGCTCGACGCAACCACGACGACTCTCACGTCGAACGGATTGGGCGGCTTCACGGGAACTTCCACGCTCGTCGCTGGCAACATCACCGTGAATCTGTCGAAGCTCGAAGGCTTCGCCGGTATGACCACCGTCGCTGGCGCCGCCAACGACGGCAACGCCGCGGGAACTTTGAACTCCTACACCCTCGGCGCTGACGGCACCCTGATGGGCCTGTTCAGCAATGGAAACCAGCTCGCGATCGGCCGCGTCGCCCTCGCCAACTTCGTCAACCCTGGTGGGCTCGAGAAGGCCGGTTCCTCGGCCTACCGCGCCACGTTCAACTCCGGAGCGGCGACCACGGGGACCCCGGGCTCGGCTGGCCTTGGCTCGCTGCAGAGCGGTGCCCTCGAAATGTCGAACGTCGACCTGTCGCAGGAGTTCACCAACCTCATCGTCGCCCAGCGTGGCTTCCAAGCCAACGCGCGCATCATCACGACCTCCGACGAGGTTCTGCAGGAGCTGACCAACCTCAAGCGCTGACACCTGTGATCTCGACGGGCTCGACCACCGGTTGCGACGGGCTCGACTGACGAACTCCGCTGGTCGAGCCTGTCGATACCCTGACGCTGTGCAAGCTAACGCTGGCGGGCCGGTGGCCGACAGTAGCTGGTGACGCCTCACTCGAGTCGTTCAAACCAGGGATGAGCTCATGATCGTATTGACGCGGCTGAACGACAGCCACTTTGCGATCAATCCAGACCTGATTGAACGCATCCACGAAAACCCGGATACCACTCTGGTCATGGTCGACGGCGCCAACTTCATCGTGACCGAATCGATGGACGATGTCATCGAGAAGATCGCGAGCTATCGGGCCCACGTCATCGCCCTCGCCTACGAGCCGACTGCCGGCAATCTGGCCCGAGGCCCCAGGGCCATCTAGTGGATCCCGCGACACTGATCGGAATCCTCCTCGCGTTCGGCGCGCTCGTGGCGATGATCACGCTCGAACACTCATCGGTCATGTCGATTCTGCTTCCGGCTCCGATGATCCTGGTCTTCGGCGCCACCATCGCTGTCGGCATTGCCGGCGGAACCGTGCGCGACACCATCATGGCCTTCAAAGCTCTCCCCGGTGCGTTCCGTGGCAAGATCACCCCGCCGCAAACCGTCATCGACCAGGTTGTCGGCCTCGCCGAGACCGCGCGCAGCTCGGGCCTTCTGGCTCTTGAACAAGAGGCAGACACGGTCAACGACCCGTTTCTGCGCGATGCCCTGCAGAACATTGCGGACGGCACCGACGGCGATGAACTGCGAATGCTGCTCGAAGACTCCATCGCGACCAAGGCTCGATCCGCCCGGAGCGCGGCCAAGTTCTTCAACAGTCTCGGTGGCTACGCGCCCACCGTCGGCATTGTCGGAACGGTCGTCTCGCTCACCCACGTGCTCGAAAACCTTTCAACCCCCGAAAAGCTCGGTCCGATGATCGCGACCGCATTCGTAGCGACCCTCTGGGGGCTGCTCTCGGCCAACTTCATCTGGCTGCCAATCGGAGCACGGCTGCGGCGCCTTGCCGACCTTGAGGTCGACCGCATGACGCTGCTCATGGAGGGTGCCCTGGCCGTGCAGGCCGGCAGCCAGCCGCGTCTGTTGGGCGAACGACTGCGCGCCATGATTCCTTCAGAGGATCTGCCGAAAGTCAACACCAAGACGCTTCCCAAGGCAGCATGAGCGTCCGGCCTCGTCGACGCAAGAAGGTTGAGGACGAAGAGGTTCATCCCGATGAACGGTGGATGGCGTCCTATATGGACATGGTGACCGTGCTCATGTGCATGTTCATCGTGCTGTTCGCCATGTCGACGGTCGACCAGGCCAAGTTTGAGAAACTCGCCAATTCACTCGCGAGCGGCTTCGGCACGGTTGAGGCCGGCAAGATCGATACCGCCGAAGGCGTGGTCGTTCCGGCAGACAAAATCAATGATGTGGCCGAGGGATTCATCGATACCGCCCTGACCAATACCGCCCTCACCGATGCCGCGAGCGCCCGTGAGGAGGTGCGCACCTTGAAATCGATCGAAGACCAGGTGAACGCCAACCTCTCTGCTGCGGGCATGACCGATCGCATCTCGTTCACCATCGACGAACGAGGGTTGACCATGGGGCTCGTCGGGTCTGAATCGTTCTTCGCGCCCGACAGCACGGCGCTGAGCGCCGTGGCGACATCCGTTCTCGATGCGGCGGCACCGGTTCTGGCGGCGGCGAATCGACAGATCTCTGTCGAGGGTCACGCTGACAAGCACGGACAGTCGGCGATCTTCGCCACCGACTGGGAGCTCTCGAGTGGGCGCGCGACACAGGTACTGCGGCGCCTGGTTGAGCAGGGTGGCGTGACGCCGGGGCTCATCGGCGCGGTCGGTTACGGCTCGGCGCGGCCGGCTTCGACCGGTTCAACCCTCGCCGACATGGCGCAGAACCGTCGGGTCGACATTGTGTTGCTCTCCGACAAAAGTGACGGGGTGCGCGCTTTGATCCCGGCGGCCCTCGAAGCTGACGGAACAAGCGTCGCCACAACGCCGTAGAACGCAAAATATCCTCAGAAACTGTCCGGCGTCCCTCTCCTTACCTTCTGAGCGCGGTGACCGATAGTCCAAACGTGACGGTCCAGGAACACGTTGAAACCAGTGCGCCAACAAAGGCGCCCAAACCGGTGGAGTTATATGACTTCCGTCGGCCGACCACTTTGGCGCGCGATCATGCCCGCGTGCTGGAACTGGCCTGTGAAACCTTTGCCCGCCAGTGGGGCACCCAGATCACCGCCCGCGTCAGGGCATTGTGCACGATCACCTGCGACCAGGTACTCATGGCCACCTACGATGAGTACGCCGCCTCACTGCCGGCGAAAACCGCGATGGTCCTGTGCACGATCGCCGGGATCGAAGCCCGCGCTGTCTTCCAATTTCCGACGTCAACGGGCCTGACCTGGGTCAACCACATGCTTGGCGGCAACGGCACGCAGGTCATTCCGGCCGAGCGTACCTTCACCCAGATCGAACTGGCGCTCGTGCGCCAGCTCATGACCGAGGGCCTCGAAGACCTGCGCTACTCGTTCGGGCCGCTGCTGGTGCACGACATCGCCGTTGAGGCGATTCAGTACAACTCGCAGTTCGCCCAGGCCGCCGCCACCGGTGACCACATGATCGTGGCCAACTTCTCGATTCGCGTCGAAAAGGTCACCGTCGCTGCGACCCTCGCCATTCCCGCCACGGCGCTCATTCCGCAGCTCGGCGAAGTGAACCCGACCATGACCGGCACCAACTCTGCAGAATTTCTCAAGGCACAGATTGCAGCCGTGCCGGTCGAGGTGTCGCTGCGCCTGACACCGGCGCACGTGCTTCCCAGTCGCATCCTGTCCCTTGCGGTCGGCGATGTACTCCCCGTTCCCCACCCAAAGCATCGTCCGCTCGACCTGGCTGTCGGGGGACAGCCCCTGGCCCGCGCGGCCGTTGGAGCCAACGGCTCCCGCCTGGCCTGCATCATCATTGACACCGAGGAGAAAACCCAGTGATTTCGACCCAGCCCATCGCCGACGCAGCCGTGGACGAACTCATCCGGGCCTTGCCCACCGGCATGCCCTTGCAGGCCACACCGCACTTCGGCAGCTCGGCCCTGTCGGCTCGGGTCGGTTCAGCAGTCGTCGCCTCCTACGTCGGCACAACATCGGCCGACCTCGCCATTGTGCTCATGGACCCGGCCTCCCTCGACGCCGCGGCCGGCGCCGCCCCCTCGCTCGTCTCCAGCCAGGATGTGCTGCGCCCCGCGCTCGAGAGTGCCTCCTCGGTGCTCGGCATCGGCGTGCTCGGCGACTCTGCGCGCGAGGATGCCTCCGCCCTGTTCGCCGCAGAAGACACCACCGTGTTCGAACTGAGCGCAGCGGGCACCATCACCGGATGGTTCGCCATCCGGATCCGCCAGAACGGTGTCGTTCGCGGATATACCCTGCCCGCCACTCGTTCGGTCATGGGGAATCTGGGTCGCATCAACAACGTCGAAATGACCCTCACCGTTGAGATCGGGCGAACCCGCATGTCCGTGCGCGATGTGCTCAACCTCGAGCCCGGCGCGGTCATCGAACTGGACCGCTCCGCCGGCGCGCCCGCCGATATTCTGCTCAATGGCCGTCTCATCGCCCACGGTGAAATCGTCGTCGTCGACCAGGACTACGCCGTGCGCATCACCCAGATTCTTGACGTCGCCGAGGGCCAGTCATAAGTGGATACCCTCATTGTTGCGTTGCGGGTGGTGCTGTCGCTGGGCGTTGTGCTCGGGCTGCTCTGGTACCTGCAGCGACGCCTGACCAAGGGCGGCGGTCGACAGAAAGCCAAAGCCGACCTCGTCGTGGTGGTTGGCCGACAGGCGATCGGCCAGAAGGCATCCGTCGTCGTCGTTGACGTCGACGGTCAACGACTCGTTCTGGGAGTCACAGAGCAGTCGGTCAGCGTTCTGCATGGCAGCGACACACCGGTGCCAGAGCCAGCGACCGCGGCCCCCGGCTACACCGCCGACGCCTTCGCCCGGTCTCTGACCACCGCAACGTCGGCTGAACCGGTGTTGACGCCGCCGCTCGCGTTCCGTCCGCGCCGCGCGCACGGCGCACCCACCAGGGTCTCGGCAACCACGAACCCTGACGGCACTATTGCGCCGTCGTCCCGCCTGGCCGGTTCGATTCTGTCGCCGGCCACCTGGCAGCAGACCGCCGCCGCGCTTCGGCACGGCCGGTGAACAACCGGGTCTCGCGGTTCGCCACCCGACAGAACTACGTTCGCATCGGCATCCTGCTCGCCTTCGTGGTGCTGATCACCGTCGTGATCCTCTGGGTCAGCCAGAGTGCCGGCCACGCTGTGCCGGTCGACCCGGCCATGCCCGACTCCCCGACCCTTCCGAATGACCCGACCCTTCCGAGCGACCCGGCAAACCCGGCCGACAGTGGCGGGGGCGGGCTGAGCATCGACATCAACGGTCCAGACGGCGCACCGTCGTCGGCGATCGTCACCCTGCTGGGCATCACACTGCTCTCGGTGGCACCCGCGCTACTGCTCATGATGACGAGCTTCACGAAGATCTTCGTCGTGCTCGCGATGACCCGGAACGCCTTGGCCCTGCCGTCGATCCCGCCGAACCAGGTGCTCGCCGGGCTGGCCCTGTTTCTGTCGCTGTTCATCATGGCGCCGATTCTGACCGACATCAACAACATTGCCCTGCAGCCCTACCTCGAGGGCACCATGAATTTCACGGATGCTCTGAACATCGGTTCTGAGCCGCTACGGCAATTCATGCTCGCCAACACCCGCGGTGAAGACCTTGCGCTGATGACCCGTGCCGCCGACCAGCCCAACCCTGATAACCCCGACGACGTCACCCTGCTCACGCTCATTCCCGCATTTATGATCTCTGAGCTGCGCGCCGCCTTCATCATCGGCTTCGTCATCTTCATTCCGTTCCTGGTCATCGACATCGTCGTCTCGGCCGCCCTCATGTCCATGGGCATGATGATGCTCCCACCGGTCATGATCTCGTTGCCGTTCAAGATTCTGCTGTTCATACTCGTCGACGGGTGGGGCCTCATCATCACCTCACTCATCGGCAGTTATCAGATGGTCACATGAACACCAACGCGGTTCTCGATATTGGCCTGCAGGCCCTGATTCTCGCAGCGAAACTGTCCGCGCCGGTGCTCATCACCGCGCTCGTGGTCGGGTTCGTCATCTCGCTGCTGCAGTCGATCACGCAGATCCAGGAGGTGACGCTGTCGTTCGTGCCCAAGGCGATCGCCGTGTCGCTCGCCCTGCTCATCTGCGGTCACTGGATGATCTCTGAGTCGGTCGCGTTCACGAACCAGATGTTTGAAAAGATTCCTGCACTCCTCGGCGGTGGCTGAGGTGGAATTCGTCCTCAACGTGTCGTGGATCGAAGCGGTCATGCTCTCGGGTGTGCGCATGGTCGCCTTTCTCGTGATCGCGCCGCCATTCTCGTACAAGGCGATTCCGCTGCGGATCAAGGCCATGCTCTCGATCGGGCTCGCCCTGGCCATGGCACCGCGCGTCACCGAGGGCTACGTGTCACAGAGCACCGCGGGTTTCGTCGGCGCACTCATTCTCGAGGTTCTGGTCGGCGCTGCCCTGGGTTTTCTGGTGTTTCTGATCTTCGCGGCCGTGCAGTCAGCCGGTGGTCTGATCGACATGTTCAGCGGGTTCCAGATGGCGCAGGGTTTCGACCCGCAATCCATGGTGAACGGTGCCCAGTTCACCAGGTTGTTTCAGATGACCGCTCTCGCCCTCATGTTCGCGTCGGGCGCCTACCAACTCATCATCGGCGGTCTCGCTCGCAGTTTCACAGCGCTGCCCCTCGGCGGCGGTCTTGACCTCGCCGCCCCGGCTCAGGCCATGATCGCGGCAACGACCCAGATGTTTCTCGCCGCTGTGCAGATCGCCGGGCCCCTGCTCGTCGTGCTTTTTCTAGCGGATGCCGGCCTCGGCCTGCTCACTCGGGTCGCCCCCGCACTCAACGCGTTCGCGCTCGGCTTTCCGCTGAAGATCCTCATCACGCTCCTCCTCGCCGCGACCGTTTTTGTGGCCCTGCCGCACATCGTGTCGTCACTGACCGGCCAAGCCATCGACGTGATGATGGGGGTGAAGTAAATGGCCGAGGATTCCGGTGAAAAGACCGAGCTTGCCACCCCCAAGCGCATGAAAGAGGTGCGTGAGAAGGGTCAGCTCTCCAAATCGCAGGACGTCACCGCGTGGCTGGGTGTTGGCGCGGCCGCTATCATGCTTCCGGCGACCATTGCCGCCGGTGCCCTCGCCGGCACCGACCAGATGTATATGATCGGTGCGCTGGCCAACACTCCAGACCCCGACGTAGCCGTTCAGGCGCTCGGCAACGGACTCGCGTCGATGGCCGCTAGCCTGACGCCGTTCTTCGTCGTGGTGGTCGCGGTCGTGCTCGGCGGGGCAGCCCTGCAGGGCGGCATCCAGTTTAAAAAGTTCACCGGCAAGTACGAGCAGTTCAACGTTGTCACCGGCCTCAAGCGGGTGTTTGGCACCCAGGCGATGTGGGAGGGCGTGAAGGTTCTGGCCAAGACCGCCGTCGTCGGGCTTGTGCTGTACACCGTGATTCAGGGACTCATGCCGGTTCTGCTCACCGCCGGCGGCCTGCCCGTGTCTGAGCTGCTCGTCGCAGCAACCAACGGTGCGGCCGCGCTGCTGCAGGCCGCCGTCATCGCCGGGCTCGTGCTCGCAGCCGCCGATATCTTCGTCATCATGCGGCGCAACCGCAAGAAGACCCGCATGTCGAAGAAAGAGGTCAAAGATGAGAACAAGGCCTCCGAGGGCGACCCGCTGATCAAATCGCAACGTCGTTCACGCCAGCTCATAATGAGCCGCAACCGCATGATTGCCTCGGTGACGGATGCCGACGTCGTGCTGGTGAACCCGACCCACGTTGCGGTCGCCCTCAAGTACGAGCCCGGAAAATCGGCGCCGCGCGTGGTCGCCAAGGGCGTTGGCCACATTGCCACCCGCATCCGCGAACAGGCCGACACGGATCGGGTGCCCATCGTGCAGGACATTCCGCTCGCGCGGGCCCTCCACGGTGCCTGCGAGATCGGAGACGAGATCCCCGCCGACTTCTACAACGCCGTCGCCCGCGTGCTCGCCTTCGTCATGGCCCTCAAGGCCAGGGGCAGCTCGCCGGGAGTCCACACCATGAGCGCCCTATCAGCCCCATCACCAACGGAAGCCCCACAACCTCAACCAGTCGGAGGACGTTAGAGTGAACCGCAATCTCACCAAGCTCGCCGTCCCTGTCGGGGTCGTCGGCATAATTCTGCTGCTCGTCGTACCGATTCCGGCGGTGCTGCTCGACGTGCTCATCATCGTGAACATCATGCTCGCCCTCGTCACGCTGCTGACCACGATGTTTGTGAAGAAGCCGCTCGACTTCTCGGTGTTTCCCTCGCTGCTGCTGGTGGCGACGCTGTTCCGGCTCGGCCTCAACGTCGCATCCACTCGGCTGGTTCTGGGCGATGGCTACGCCGGCCAGGTCATCGAAGCCTTCGGCCATGTCGCCGTCGGCGGTTCGATCATCATCGGCGCCGTGATCTTTTTGATTCTCGTCGTGATCCAGTTCGTCGTGGTCACCAAGGGTGCCGAGCGGGTCGCCGAGGTCGGTGCTCGCTTCACCCTCGACGCCATGCCCGGAAAGCAGATGGCGATCGACGCCGACCTGAACGCCGGCCTCATCACCGACGCCGAGGCCAAGGATCGTCGCGCCGAGGTCTCGGCCGAAGCCGACTTCTACGGTGCCATGGACGGTGCCTCAAAGTTCGTCAAGGGTGATGCCATCGCCGGCCTGATCATCATCATCATCAACCTGATCGGCGGCATCGCGATCGGCATGTTCCAGCGCGGCATGGAGATCGGCGATGCGCTGAACACCTACGCGCTGCTGACCATTGGCGACGGCCTGGTCACTCAGATTCCGGCACTTCTGATGGCCGTGTCGACGGGTATGATAGTCACCCGCTCGAACGCCGAAACCGACATCGGGTCCACGGCGTCGGCCCAGCTGACCCAGTCGCGCAACGCACTCACCATCGCCGGCGCAGCCGCCATCCTGATGGCGATGATCCCCGGCATGCCGATTTTGCCGTTTCTCGTCGTGGGGGCCACGCTCATCGTGACCGCCCAGCGCATCAAGGTGCGAGAGACCGCAACCGCAGCGAACGTCGAAGCGAACGTTGCTGCCGAGAACAGCGCCCCCAAGTCAGACACCAACGAGGATCTGATCGAGCAGATGCGGGTGCACGCGCTCGAGATCATGCTCGCACCGGACCTGGTCGATATCGTCTCTGGTGCTTCCGATGACCTGCTCGCACGGGTGCGCGGCCTGCGCCGCAAGATCGCAATGGATCTTGGCGTCGTCGTGCCGCCGGTGCGCACGAGGGACAGCGTCGATCTGCCGCCTGCGACGTACGTCATCCGCATCGCCGGCGTCGAATACGGGCGTGGTCTCGCGCCGTCGGGCAAGGTCCTGGCCCTCGGCGACGCACTCGAAGCGCTTCCCGGCCAGGTCTTCGTTGAGCCCGTGTTCGGTTTGGCCGGCAAATGGGTGCCGAGCGAGATGCGGCACAGCGCCGAGATGACCGGTGCCACCGTCATCGACCGGGTGTCGGTCGTGGTCACCCACCTCGCATCGATCATCACCACCAATGCGGCCCGCCTGCTGACCCGCGAAGATGTGCGGGTGCTGACGGATGGCGTCAAGCAGGTCAACCCCTCGGCCGTCGACGATCTGATTCCCGGCCTGCTCTCGCTCGCCGAGGTGCAGCGTGTTCTGCAGGGGCTACTGATCGAGCAGATCCCGATCAACGACCTCCCGCGCATCTACGAGGCCCTGTCGCTGCGCGCAAAGACCTCGAACGACCCCGAGGGGCTGATCGAGTCGGCGCGGCACGCCCTCGGGCCGGCGCTGACCGCGCAGTACCTCGACGGTTCGGTGCTACGAGTCATCATGATCGAGCCGGGGCTCGAGCAGTCGATGCTCGAGGGCATGCGCCCCTCCGACCAGGGCACCCAGATTCTGATGGATCCGGCACGCATCGAAACGGTGCTCGCCTCGGTGCGGTCGTCGGTCGCCACGGTCGAGGCCAACGGCCAGACCGCGGTGCTGGTCTGCGCCCCAGCGCTGCGCCCCGCCATTCGTCGCCTGGTTTCGACCCAAACGGGCGGGCTGCCGGTACTGTCATACCAAGAGGTCACGTCGGCGAACGTCACCATTGAGACGGTAGGTGTGGTCCGTGGAGCCGAAACGATATCTGTTTGAGGGGCCGACCCTGCGTGAAGTGCAGGAGCGAATCCTCGCGGTACACGGCAAAGACGCCACGATCATCGCTGCCGAACGCGTCACAGTGGGCGGAATTCGGGGGTTCTTCGCACGGCAACACTACGAGGTGATCGTTGAGGTGATCGAGTCGGCGACTCGCCGACGATCGGCCCACGCCGGCCTCGACATGACCGCCCGACTGGGCATTGCCGCGCTGCTCGCCGATGCCGACGAGGAGGAGTCGCAGTTGCACCGCGTCGACACCGCACCGCGGCTCTCGACCGACTCTGACGGCTTCGCCGCTCTTATGGACGAACTCACCTTCGCGACGGCCCGGGCTCCCGTCGACCTTGTCGTCCCAGCGGCTGACCCGGTGCCCGGCGCTGCAACCGCCTACGAAGCGGGCTCGACCAGGGCTGCTACTGGGGCAGCTACCGGGGCAGCGGATGTCGGCGTGGGCACGCTTCGCGCGTCGGGTGGCACCCGATTCGGTGCGCAGCGGTTCGCACCGACCCCGCTTACCCGGCCTGGTGACCTCGTACTCGTCGTCGGCCTCGTTGACGACGCGCTCACCATCGCCCGGCTCATGCTGCGCCTGGCCGGCTCCGGTGACCTGCGCATCTCGGGAGCGCTGCTTCACGGGTCACCCGAGCGCGTTGATGATCGCCGGGAGGCCCTCGCCGCGCGAGCCAGGGGCGTCGAGCTGGGCCACAGCACGTTCATTGCCTTCGGACTCGAACCCGCCTCCGACGTCGTGGCGCGGGCGGTAACGTTCGCCGCGCTCGATGCAGACCAGGTCTGGGTCGTCGTTGATGCCGGGCGTAAGCCGGAGGACACCAAGCGGTGGGTGAACATGGTCGCCGGTGCAGTTTCGGTCGATGCGGTCGCTGCCATCGGTGCCCAGCTGACCACCTCACCGGCGACTGTCACCGAGCTTGACCTGCCGGTCGAATGGATGGACGGCCGAGATGCCGCTGCGCCGACCGGTCGTCGGGCGGCCAGCCGCCGCGCGTAGGCGGCCCGCCGCTGCGCGCTGGATCGGCCGCCGCTGCGCGCTGGATCGACCCGCGCTGCGCGCTGGATCGGCCCGCCGCTACGTGGAGGGCCGCGCTCAAACCGATAGGCTGGCACGATGCTGGTTCTGACACGCAAACTGGGGGAGAAGATCCTCATCGGTGACGACATCGTCATCACCGTGCTCGACGCCCGCGGCGACAGCGTGCGCATCGGAATCGACGCCCCCCGAGGGGTGAAGATTCAGCGCGATGAGGTCGTTCGCGCCGTGATCGAGGCGAACCAGGCGGCAAGCGCGGCCGACGATGACGCCGCGAACCGCATCAAGCGCTCCCTGGGCATTGTGGCCGGCCTGCAATCGGCCCACTCCCGCCAGTCCCAGGCCGACGCGAGCCCACAAGCCGCTGCGCCCGCTACCGAGAGTCCGGGTTCACACGGTGATTCTGAGTAGAAAACGGGTATCGCCGCGTGCTAATGCCCGCGCAGCTCGTCGATCTCCCGGCGCTCGCGCTTAGTCGGCCGCCCGGCACCCCGGTCGCGCATGGGAACCAGGGCCACCTCGTCGCGCGGCGGCGGCGGGGGAGTCTTGTCGACGTAGCAGCCGGCGGCAACGACGGCCCCGACCCGTTTGACCACGAGGCGCGACACGATCAGCACCCGGTCGAAGCCGTCGGAGCGCACCCGCACCTCATCGCCGACGTGCAGGGCCTGCGCGGCCTTAGCCTTGTCGCCATTGACCTTCACGTGCCCGGCGCGGCAGGCGGCCGTGGCCATCGAGCGGGTCCTGAACAGGCGCACTCCCCAGCACCAGCTATCGACCCGGGCGGAAGTGAGCTCCATCCATTCACTCTACTGGCCTGACTCCGGCTGGCCGGAACTTTCCAGTCAGGCGCCCTGCTGCACCCAGTAGATCAGCAGCAGGGATACCAGAGAGCCGGTGAAGAAATTGAGCCAGAGAAAACGTTTCCAGCCCCGGTTGGCACTTTCCGACTGTTCGTCACCGACCGACCAAAACGGCAGCGCCGCGAGAATATAGGGTACGGACAGCACCGCGGCGAGCGGCCCGGGCCATGGCGTCACCAGCATGAACAGGCCAGCGAGGGTCCAGAAGGTTATCGCGAGCCGCACGGTCGGCCAGGCACCGAGGGCCGTCGCGATCGACGCAATTCCCGCGTGACGGTCCGGCTCGACGTCCTGCACCGCGCCGAAGGCATGGCTGGCCATGCCCCACAGAAAGAACGCCGCGAGCAGGGCGATCAGCCCAAAGTTGACGGTGGCGCCGGCCACCACGAGGCCGTAGACGGCGGGGCTGACAAAGTGGGTGCTCGAGGTGATCGAGTCCAGAATCGGTCGTTCCTTGAATCGCAGCCCGCTCACCGAATACGCCACGACCGCGAACAGGCTCACGGCGAGGACCGCCCACGAGAGCGGATGCCCTGCCCCCGCCAACACGACCATCGCCCCGCCCACAATCCCCACGCTCAGAACCCCTGCGGCAATCACCGTTCGGTGCAGCGCGGGGTGCAGCAGCGCCCCCTCAGCACCGCCTTTTCGCGGATTACGCAGATCGGACTCGTAATCGAAGACATCGTTGATGCCGTACATCAGCAGGTTGTACGGAACCAGAAAGAACAGTGTGCCAACGATCAGCAGCGCGTCGATGCGCCCGGTGGTCACCATGTAGGCCGCTGCGAAGGGAAACGCCGTGTTGATCCAGTTGAGCGGCCGGGACGACAATACGACCTGCCGGGTCTTCCATGACGCCGTGCCGAGCTCAGTCATCCGTTCGTCCTAACGTGGTACGGCCAAGCAGCACCCACAGCGACGGAAGCAGAATCGCCGCGGCGAGCGGGTAGGCAAAATCTTCGATCGGAGCGAGACCGATGAACAGGCCCGAAATGTGCTCCGGGTCGTAGCTGAACAGTCCAGCCCCAATCATCAGGTTATCGAATACGGCCGTGAGCAGCAGGGTCAGTCCGAGGGCAACGGCCACAGCCGCCACGACACGCGCTGAAATCGTGCGGCGCACCAGGGCCACGACGGCCACGAGCGCGGTCACGGCGAGAAAGACCGCGTTGAGGACGAGGTAGGTCATCTCAGGCCTGCCGCTGGAGCACAAGCCCGGCACCCTGCACGAGATTCATGGTCAAATAACAGAGAAAGGTGAGAAAGAAGAACTCCTCCAGCGGCAGTTCCGGCGCCAGCTGCAGCCCGGTCATCAGCGCCGTTTCGCCGCGGTAGAAGATGCCCAGGCCAATGCCGAGCAGGTCCCACCCGAGAAAGAAGAGCACTCCGATGCCGAGCACGAGGGCCGCACGCCGGGGAGAGTGCCAGAAGAACAGTCGATAGCGCCAGTCCAGCAGCGTCATACCGGCAAGCGAGACCAGCAGTGTCAGCAGGTACAGAACACTCACGACCGATTCGGCGCAGACTCCAGTGGGTTTGCAGTTTTACCGGCGGGGCTGGAACGCAGCGGCTCGGCCAACGGTCCGGTGCTGGTGTCGTGGCGAAGCCGTTTGAGTAGAATCTCGGCGCTGATCAGGCACATCGGCAGGCCGATCCCGGGAATGGTGGTGCCGCCGGAATAGTACAGGCCGGCAATCTTCTTGGATTTGTTCGACCCGCGCATGAAGGCGCTCTGCCGGAGGGTGTGTGCCGGGCCGAGGGCGCCACCCTTCCAACTGTTCAGGTCGTCGGCGAAGTCGCCGGGCCCGACCGTGCGCCGCACCGTGACGCGTTGGGCGAGGTCGGGAATGCCGGCCCACTGGGCGACCTGCGCGATGGCGTCATCCGCTATCGATTCAACCGTTTTCGATCCGGCCCCGTTGATGCCGCCGCCGCCGAGGGTCACATCGGCCGGCACCGGCACGAGCATAAACAGGTTGCTGTCCCCGGCCGGTGCCACCGACGCGTCCGTGGCACTCGGCATGCAGACGTAGAGCGAGGCCGGCGACGGGACGGAGGTCTGTTTGCCAAAGATCTGGCTGAAATTCTTGCCCCAGTCCGTCGTGAAGAACAGTGTGTGGTGCTGCAGCTGTGGGAGTTGGCCGCTCACGCCGAGCATCACGAGCACCGCTCCAGGACCCGACAGGCGTTTGTCCCACCAGCGCTCCGGGTAGGTCTGCAGGTCGGCCGGGACCAGCTCGGTTTCGGTGTGGTGCAGGTCAGCGGCCGACACCACGACGTCGGCGTCGAGTTGCTGTGACGTGCCGTTGGCGTCGTCGTAATTCACACCGGCCACGGCTTTCTGGCCGGTGACGCGAATGGCCGTGACCGTGGCCTCCGTGACGATGCGCACGCCCTCGGCACGGGCGATCGCGGCGATGCTGTCGATCAGTGTTCCAAACCCGCCCTGCGGGTAGAGCACCCCGTCGGCCAGGTCGAGATGGCTCATCAGGTGGTACATCGACGGTGTCAGGTTCGGCGCTGAACCCAGGAATACGGCGGGGTACCCGAGGATCTGACGCAGCCGGGGGTCGCTCACATATCCGGCAACAAATTTGTCGAGCGGCTGCAGCAGCAGGCGGGCCAGCCGACCGAGGCGCCGCAGCACGTCGGGCACCAGGAGCGGGCGAAATGATTCAAAGCTCGAGTACAGAAACCTTTTCACGGCCATGTCATAGGTGTCGATCGCCGAATCGAGGTAGCGGTCGAGCGCCCGCCCGGCCCCCGGCTGCACACTGTCAAACAAGCGGATGTTCGCGGCCCGGTCCGCCCGGATATCTATTGCATCCGGATCCCCCTCGAAGTGCACGCGGTAGCCGGGATCCAGTTTCACGAGGTCGAGCTGTTCGGCGGCGGTCGTGCCGAACAGTCGGTAGAAATGCTCGAACACCTCCGGCATGAGGTACCAGGACGGCCCGGTGTCGAAACGAAAACCATCGCTGCTCCACTGACCGGCTCGTCCACCGAGTTCGGCGCGGGATTCCAGCAGGGTGACGTCGTGGCCGTCCCGGGCGAGCAGGGCGGCGCTGGCCAGACCGGCGATACCGCCGCCGATCACGATGGTGCGCGTCATCGCTTCCACGCACCGTGGCCGAGGGTAGAGGTCAAGGCGATCATCAGTTTTTCTCCATCCGGCACCCGAATGCGGGAGCGCAGTAGCTGGTCGGCCGGGGTCGCCCGCAGGCGCTGGGACAGCCGGGTGAACAGGCCCTGCGCGGCGGCCACGGCGCGGCGGCAGCCGGACGGCAGCAACGGCAGAACAGCGCTGGCAATGCCCAGATCGGCGTCGATGTCGTCGAGGATCACGTTCTTCTGCTGTTCGCTGAGTGTGAGCGGGTCGATGCCGGGAAAGTAGTTGCGGCCGAGCAGCTCACGATCGCAGGACAGGTCGCGGAGAAAATTGATCTTCTGAAATGCGGCGCCGAGGTGGCGGGCACCGTCCTCGAGTACGCCGACCTCAGCATCGCTGCGCGGCGACCAGTGCAGGAAACAGCGCAGGCACATGAGCCCGATCACTTCGGCGGATCCGTAAATATACTCGGCGACCCCCTGCACGGTGAACGGTGCCGGGTCGAGGTCGCGGCGCATCGAGGCGAAGAAGGGCGCGATCAGGCTGGAGTCGATGCCGCACTGCCTGGCTGTCGCGGCGAAGGCGTGCACCACGAGATTGGTGCTGTAGCCGCGCACAATCGCCCGCTCGGTCTCACGTTCGAGCTCGTCGAGCAGCTGTCGCTGTTCCTCAATCGAGACACCGGCCTCGGTGGCGGCTCCATCGACGATCTCGTCGGCGATGCGCACGAGGGCATAGATCGTGCGCACAGGTGTGCGCACCCGGGCGTCGAGCAGCCGGGCGGCGAGTCCAAACGAGGTGGAGTAGTGGCCGATGACCGTCGTCGAGCTGGCCCGAGCCGTCTGTGCGTACTTGTTCAGGTTGGTGTGGTTTCCACTCGTTCGAGCCATCGCTCGCAGGGGGCCCATCAGCGTGACCGATTCACTGCGGCATCGGCCAGTTCGGTCAGGCTCGTCCGCAGGCCTGCGGGAATGATCGCCGGGTCGAGAGCGTCGACCGCCAGCCGGGAATGGTCATAGGCGAGTCCCTCGGCTGCCGCCTTCGCCCCGCAGGCAAGCAGATGCTCTCTGGCGCGTTCGGCTTCCTCATCGCTCAGGTCGACCTTGCCGAGGTACGGCGCAATCAGCGACCAGCTCGCGGTACCGCCGGCGTGGGCGATCAGCGCGGTCTGCTTGCCCTCCCGCAGGTCGGCCGTGACGCTCTTGCCGGTCTTCGCCGGGTCGCCGAACACTCCGAGCAGATCGTCGGTCAGCTGAAATGCCACCCCGATGAGCCGGCCGTAGCGCCCGAGCAGACGGATCGCCTCGGCCGACGCCCCGGCCAGCACGGCCCCGGCCTGCAACGGCGCTTCAAAGGAATACACGGCGGTTTTGTTCTCCAACGTGGTCACGACCTCGGCCACGGTGAGCGGATGCCGCGCCGAGCTGTTCGTGACGTCGGCCAGCTCCCCAGCCGCCGAGACGAATACCGCACGGTCGAGCAGGTCCAGCAGCCGCAGCCGGGTGTGCACGTCGACCGGGAGTTTGGCCAGCGCGCGATGTGCTTCACTGAGCGCGAGATCGCCCGCGAGAATGGCCGCGGCCGCGGCCCAGACTCCGGCCTGGTCGGCGGCGGCGCCGTGCGCCAGGGCGCGGTCGTTGAACCGGCCGGCGATGTTCGCTACGCCGCGCCGGGTCAAGTCACGATCGATGACGTCGTCGTGAATCAAAAACGCCGTGTGCAGTAGTTCAAAGCTCACGGCTACCGGTGCCACGAGGGCCTGGTCGCGCCCGCCGAAACCGGCATAAGCCGCCAGAACCAGGGCCGGCCGCACCCGTTTGCCGCCGCTGCTGGCCTGCTCAAGGGAATCCCAGAGGGCCACATAGTGTTCACCGTAGTCGCTCGCGCGCAGGCGTGCCGCGGCAAAAAACCGGGCCAGTTCGGTCTCGACACCGGCCGCGACCGTGTCAAGCATGAAAACCGTCCAGCTGTTGCACCTGCAACGCCAGCCACGGGCTGAACGCCCACGGCGCGTCGGTCACCGCACGGTACAGATTCGCCGGGCGGGTCCAGGCGTACTCGGCCACTTCGTCGGGGTTCGGCGTCGGTTCCTGGTCGGTCGTGGCCAGGTAGACCGGGCAGATTTCGTTCTCGACAATGCCGCCGCTGTCAGTGGCGCGATATCGAAACAGGGGGAGGGCGAGGTCGATATTGTCGATCTGCAGCCCCAGCTCATGGTGGGCACGGCGGTCGACGGCTTGCGTTATGGGTTCAGCGGGCAGCGGATGTCCGCAGAACGAATTGGTCCAGACGCCCGGCCAGGCCTTCTTGCTCAGCGCTCGACGGGTGACGAGCACCTCGCCGAGCGCATTGAAGACGTAACACGAGAAAGCCAGGTGAAGCGCGGTGTCTGATCCGTGAATGCTGTACTTCGGTGCGGTGCCGATGTGGCGCCCCTCGTCATCGAGAAGGACCACGTGTTCATCAAGAGCGTTGGCGGTCTGCATGTGTGCTCCCCTTCTCGGTACAAGCTGATTCTGCTGCGAATAACTAACCAAGTTAGCGACGATTGAGGTTACCATGTGACCATGCGCCAGGATGAGAGTTCGCCCTCAACACACGGGGCGTACTGGTACCACTCCGAGGATACAGGCGTTCCCCTGGCCATGGAGGTCCTGCGCGCCGTGCGCCGCTTTCGGGTGGCCGGTACCGCGTTGCGTCATCGTGCTCAAGCCGAGATGCACATCAACGAAACTGACCTGATGGCCATTCGGCACCTGATCGACTGCGAACGCCAGCACCGGGTGGCCAGCCCCACATCCCTCAGTAAATTCTTGAATATTTCCTCGGCGTCGACGGCGAAGCTCCTCTCCAGGCTCTCCGTCTCCGGTCACATTCGCCGGGAGGTGAACTTTGACGACGGCCGCGCGCAACGGCTGTTCGCGACGCAGTCGTCGCACGAGCAGATGCGCCTCGCGTTGGGGGGCACGCACGCTCAGCTGCTGCAGGCGGCTCTGGAGCTCACCGTTGACCAACAGGCGGCCGTCGTGCATTTTCTGGATGCGATGAGCGCGATTGCCGTCATACCGCGACCGGACGCGGCATTCGAGCATGCGGGATTCGATCTGGCATTGCAGCTGCAACCGCAGTTCGCACACCGTTGACGTACGTTGGCGGACGCAGGGTATGAGCGCCGATTAAGCTGAATCAGTGACTCAACTCTCTACGCCTTCTGCTTCGTCGTCATCGGCCGCCGACCACGTCGAGGCTCTGCTGGCCTCCTACCCCGATTTTCCGCAGCCGGACATCCTGTTCCGCGATCTCAATCCGGTCTTCGCCGATGCCGTCGCCTTTCGCGCGATCATCGACGACCTGGCCGACCAGCATCGCGGCCAGTTCGACGCGGTCGCCGGCATCGAGGCGCGCGGCTTTCTGCTGGCCGCCGCTGTCGGGTACGCGGCCAATGCGGCCGTCCTGGCCGTGCGCAAGGGCGGAAAACTGCCCGGTACCGTGCTGACCGAAGAATACGACCTCGAGTACGGTTCGGCCCGGCTCGAGCTTGAGGTCGGCCAGCTGCCAGCCGGCACCCGGGTCCTCATCCTCGACGACGTTCTCGCCACGGGTGGCACCATCGCGGCCACGAGCCGCCTGATAGAACGCGCCGGCTACACCCTGACCGGCGTCGGCGTCGTGCTCGAACTCACCGATCTGCACGGACGTGAGCGTCTCGGCACCGCCCCCGTACACGCAATCATGTCGATCTAGGTCACCGGACGAGCGTTTTCGCGCTACCCGGGGCTCGGGTGGGGCATGCTTGGAGCATGACTGAGAGTTGGGGTGCTGACGCGGGTGACGCACGCGGGTTCACCGTTCCGTTGCCGGGCCCGAACCGGGACAGCGGCGATGCGTGGGTGCACGCCCCCGATGGCCGCAGGTATTGGGGTCTATTCGGGGCGGCCGGACTGCTCGTGTACCATCCCCGCCTCGGCGTATTGCTGCAGCACCGGGCGGTGTGGAGTCATTTCGGTGACACCTGGGGCCTGCCCGGTGGTGCCCGTCACGAGAACGAGAGCGCGATCTCGGCCGCCCTGCGTGAAGCCAGGGAGGAGGCCGGCGTACCCGCCCACCTGGTGCAGCTCAAATTCACCTCCCTCCTCGATCTGGGATACTGGTCGTACACGACCGTCGTCGTGGAGGCGACGGAGGAATTTGACCCCGTCATCAGCGACCAGGAGAGCATAGCTCTGCGCTGGGTGGCGGCAGATGCGGTTGACCTCCTCGCCCTCCATCCCGGTTTCGCCTCGAGCTGGCCCGCCCTGCGCGGGCGGCTCGCCGCGGCCGACTCTGGTCCCACTCGATAGACTCACACCTGTGACAGGGGCAGCGAACGGGGTGGTCAGCGATCGGGTCTTGACCCTGCCCAACGTGCTGAGCTTTCTGCGCCTGCTGCTGGTGCCGGTATTTCTGGTACTCCTCGCGCAGGGAGAGGATGCCTGGGCCCTCGTCGTGCTCAGCATCTCCAGTTTCACCGACTGGCTCGACGGATTTCTCGCCCGCCGCTGGAACCAGATCACCCGGCTCGGTCAGCTGCTGGATCCGGCCGCCGATCGCCTCTATATCTTTGCCGCGCTGCTCGGGCTCGCCTGGCGTGACCTCGTGCCATGGTGGATTGTGTTGGTCGTGGTGGGTCGCGACATCTTTCTACTGGCCCTCGGAATCATCCTCGCTAACTTCGGTTTCGGCCCGCTGCCGGTGCACCAATTGGGCAAGGTGGCCACCTTCTGCCTGTTCTACGCCCTGCCGATGATCATGCTCGGGCAGGCCTTTCCCCAGCTGGAATGGTGGTCACAGCCGGTGGGGTGGGCCTTCGCCATCTGGGGTGCTTTCCTGTACTGGTGGGCGGGCATCATCTATGCGATTGAAACGGTGCGAGTGATTCGACTGCCGAGGGTCTTTGGAGGGATATCTTCCGATACGCTGGAGCGATAGGAGGTGCACGATGGTCGATCTACCCGGCAAGAACAATTCCGAGAAACAAAACGATCCCGTGCCCGCAGATCAGCCCGAGAACCCGACGACAGGCGAAGCAATGCCCAACAAGGCGCAGTCCACCCCAGCATCGTCCACCCCTGTCCCGTCCCGTGACGAGACGCCCGGCGAATCGACGACGGTGCACGATATGCTCAGCACCGATACGACGATGAACTTCAGTGAGGAGTTTGCCGCACAGATCGCGTCGATCGACTCGAAAGTGACTGCGGAGGAGCAGGAGTACATCACGGCTTTGCCCTCCGGTTCAGCCCTCATGGTCGTTCGCCGCGGACCCAATGCCGGAGCGCGTTTTCTGCTCGACGCCGATCTCACGAGCGTCGGTCGCCACCCGAACGCCGACATCTTTCTCGACGACGTCACCGTGTCCCGACGTCACGCCGAGTTCTTGCGCACGGGCACCTCATTCGCGGTCAAAGATCTCGGCTCGCTCAACGGTACCTACTTCGATGGTGAGCGCATCGAAACGGCGGCGCTGACCGACGGAGCCGAGGTGCAGGTCGGCAAGTTCCGCCTCACCTTCTACGCCTCCCGCCTCGACCTCGCCCGCGCGGCGAGCGAGTAGTGGCAGTAAACGCCGCCCAAGCCCGGTCCATGTCTGTGTCCGTGTCGGTGGCGAAAGCGCACGCTCCGGGATCAGCGCCGCTGCTGAGCATCGGCCAGGTTCTCGCGCGCCTCACTCCGGAATTCACCGATCTGACCCCGTCGAAGCTGCGCTTTCTCGAGGAACAGGGGCTGGTCTCCCCGGCCCGCACCGAATCCGGCTATCGCAAGTTCTGCAGCAGTGACGTCGACCGTCTACGGCTGATTCTGTCGATGCAGCGTGATCACTACCTGCCGTTGAAAGTCATCCGCTCGTATCTGGACGATCTGGATGCCGGACTGTCGCCGGTGCTGCCGGGCGGAATCACCCCCGGGCCGTCGATGCTCGGTACCGTACGCCGCCTCACCCGCGAGGACCTATTGCGTGAAGCCGGAGCCTCCGCCACCCTGCTGCACGACGCCGTCTCCGCGTCGATCATTCTTCCCGCCGACCACTACGGCGACGGCGCGCTGCACGTGCTGCGTGCCCTGGTGGAGCTGCAACGCAGCGGCATCGAGCCGCGACACCTTCGGGGCTTTCGCGGCGCCGCCGAACGCGAACTCGGACTGATTGAGAGTGCCCTCGTGCCGCTCGCGCGACGCAAAGACGCCTCCAGCCGGGCCAAGGCGGCCGAAATGGCCGTCGAAATCGCCGGGCAGCTTGAGGTCATTCGAGGCAGCCTGATCCGTTCCGCACTGGGCCGACTGACCAAGTAGGTCGTAGACTGACTCAGGCGCAGAGTGACGTGCGGTCGTGGGTCGCGCTGGGTCTTCCTCGGCCGCGTTGGCGGCGGATGACCGACACGCCAAACCAGTCGCACGAATGTCAGGGCTGCAAGGGTTCTACCTCGATACCGTGGATACAGTGATCCACAGCAGCACGACTCCGCACCACCAGCACCACCGCACCGGTTCAGTTCCGCACCACAGTGACTGACGCTCGCCTCACAGCAGCTGCCAGTCAGCGCACGACGTAACCCTCGAGAGGCAACCCATATGAGTGAGCTCAAGCCTGACGCTGACGCTTCGCGCTACTCGTTAGGACTGCTGTTCACCGATGGCATGCCCGAGCATGATGAAAACTGCGGCTACCGCGGTGCTGTCGCCGCGCGTGCCGCCGGCATCAGCTACCGACAGCTCGATTACTGGGCCCGCACCGGGCTCGTGGAACCCACCGTGCGGAGCGCGGCCGGTTCCGGCTCGCAGCGACTCTATGGCTTTCGTGACATCCTCGTGCTCAAGCTCGTCAAGCGCCTGCTGGACACCGGCATTTCCTTGCAGCAGATTCGCACAGCCGTCAATCAGCTGCGCGAATCGGGCATCAGTGACCTCGCCCAGACCACGCTCATGAGCGATGGTGCGAGTGTCTACCTGTGCACTTCGAACGACGAGGTCATCGACCTGGTCAGCCGCGGCCAGGGCGTCTTCGGCATTGCCGTGGGCAAGGTCCTGCGCGAGGTCGAAACCAGCCTGGTCGAACTCGACAGGCAGGCGATCGACCCCACCGACGAGCTAGCCGCCCGGAGAACCTCCCGCAAAATCTCCTAGCCGCGTGCCGCGTGCCGCAAGTCGCGTGCCGCTAGCGCAGATCAGGACTAGCGAGCGGGCGTCTCGGCATACTCTCCGATGCGCGCCGTTCGCAGCACCCGTTCCAGCAGCTGATCAAAGTATCCCGCCATTTCGAGCGCACTGTCGCCGGGCCAGATGTGCAGGGGCTTTGCGGCGCCCTGTGCCTGCTGCAGTGAGGTGCGCTCGGGAAGCTGGGGGCTGAGCACGAGGGGACCGAACATGTCACGCAATTCTTTGATGCGGAACTGATGCTCCAGCGAAGCCGTTCGGGACCGATTCACGATAATACCGAGCGGCTGCAAGCGAGGGCTCAGGCCACGACGAATTTCTTCGATCGCGCGCAGGGCACGATCGGCGGCAGCGACCGAGAACAGTCCGGGCTCGGTGACGACGGCTACCCGGTCGCTCGCGGCCCACGCGGTGCGCGTGAGGGCGTTGAGCGAGGGGGCACAGTCGATGAGCACGAGCTCGTAGTCTTTTTCAATCGTCGAGAGCGCTTCCTCGAGTTTCCAGATATCGCGGATGCTCGGGTGCGGGCCGTCAAAGTTGATCGCCGACGGGCTGCCGATCATGACGTCGATCGTGCCGGGGCGATTACGGGTCCACCCACTCGGGGCGATAGCCGCGCGAACGGTCTTTTCTTTGGGCGAACCGAGAACATCGGCAACATTGAGGTGACCGGCTACCTGAATATCCATGCCGGTGGACACATCGGACTGCGGATCAAGATCCACAACCAGTGTTCGCACGCCACGGGCGAAGGCAGCAGAAGCCAGACCAAGGGTCACCGTGGTCTTGCCGACGCCACCCTTAAGGGAACTTACGCTGAGTACGTGCATGAGTAGCAACGTTACCTTCACTAGTGTTAGAGAACCTAACCGTTAGCTGTGCGCCACGTACGCCCTCGAAAGGCCTGCATGTTTGAAAAAATCCTTGTTGCCAACCGCGGCGAGATCGCGATCCGCGCCATGCGGGCGGCTTACGAGCTCGGAGCCAAGACAGTAGCGGTGTTTCCGTTCGAGGATCGCAACTCTTTACACCGTCTGAAAGCCGACGAGGCGTACCAGATCGGTGAGGTGGGGCATCCGGTTCGGGCGTACCTGGATGTGAGTGAAATCATTCGGGTGGCCAAGGAATGTGGTGCCGACGCCATTTACCCCGGCTACGGTTTTCTGTCGGAAAACCCGGAACTGGCCGATGCAGCCGCCGCGGCCGGCATCACGTTCATCGGCCCGGGCGCCGGCGTGCTCGAAATGGCCGGCAACAAGGTCACGGCGAAGGAACACGCCATCGCGGCTGGCGTTCCGGTGTTGACGTCGACTCAGCCGTCGACCGATGTCGAACTGTTGATCAGCCAGGCTGACGAAATCGGTTTTCCCATCTTCGCCAAGGCCGTCGCCGGCGGGGGCGGGCGCGGCATGCGTCGCGTCTCCAAGAAAAGCGAGTTGCGCGGGGCGCTCGAGGAGGCCATGCGCGAGGCGAACAGCGCCTTTGGCGACCCGACGATGTTTCTCGAGGCGGCGGTGCTGCGCCCCCGGCACATCGAGGTGCAGATTCTGGCCGATGCCTCCGGCGAAACGGTGCACCTGTTCGAGCGCGACTGCTCGGTGCAGCGTCGGCACCAGAAGGTCATTGAGATCGCCCCGGCGCCGAACCTGAGCGACGAGATCCGGGTGCAGCTCTACGCCGACGCCATTAAGTTCGCCCGGTCGATCGGCTATGTCAATGCGGGCACCGTCGAGTTCCTGCTCGACACGGTCGGCGAACGCGCGGGGCAGCACGTGTTCATCGAGATGAACCCGCGCATTCAGGTCGAACACACCGTGACCGAGGAAGTCACCGACGTCGACCTCGTGCAGGCACAGATTCGCATCGCGGCCGGGGAGACCCTTGAACAGATCGGCCTGACTCAGGGTGAGATCCGCCTGCGCGGTGCCGCCCTGCAGTGCCGCATCACGACCGAAGACCCCGCGGCCGGGTTCCGGCCCGACACCGGCAAGATCACCACCTATCGTTCTCCCGGTGGCGCCGGCATTCGTTTGGATGGTGGCACGATCAACCCGGGCGCGCAGATCAGTCCGCACTTCGACTCGATGCTCGCCAAGCTCACCTGCCGAGGCCGCGACTATGCAGCCGCGGTCGTGCGGTCCAAGCGGGCGCTGGCCGAGTTCCGTATCCGCGGCGTCTCCACCAATATCTCATTTTTGCAGGCCGTGCTCGACGACCCTGACTTTGCGGCCGGCGACCTGAGCACCTCGTTCATCGACGAACGACCGGAGCTGCTGCGCGGCCGTGAATCCAAAGACCGTGGCACGAAGATTCTCACGTGGCTCGCCGAGGTCACCGTCAACCAGCCCAACGGCGTGCCGCCGACCACGGTGCACCCACGCGACAAGTTGCCGCAGCTCGACATTACCCAGCCGGCGCCCGATGGCTCCCGCCAGAAGCTGCAGTTGCTCGGCCCCACCCGGTTCGCCGCCGACCTCCGCGGCCAGATCGCGCTGGCCGTGACCGACACGACCTTCCGCGACGCCCACCAGTCGCTGCTCGCTACCCGGGTGCGCACCAAAGACCTCGTCGCCGTGGCACCGTACGTGGCCCGGCTGACGCCGCAGCTGCTCTCGGTCGAGGCCTGGGGCGGCGCGACCTACGACGTGGCACTGCGTTTCCTCGGCGAAGACCCGTGGGATCGCCTCGCCGCGCTGCGTGAAGCCCTGCCGAACATCAACCTGCAGATGCTGCTGCGCGGCCGCAACACCGTCGGCTACACCCCGTACCCGACCGAGGTGACCGACGCGTTCGTGCGCGAGGCGACCGACACCGGCGTGGATATCTTTCGTATCTTCGACGCCCTCAACGACGTGTCGCAGATGCGCCCCGCCATCGACGCGGTGCTGAACACCGGCACCGCCCTGGCCGAGGTCGCCGTCTGCTACACCGGCGACCTGCTCGACCCGGCCGAGAACCTCTACACCCTCGACTACTACCTGCGCCTCGCCGACCAGATCGTCGCGAGCGGCGCCCACGTCATCGGCATCAAGGATATGGCCGGGCTGCTCCGCCCGAGTGCCGCCGAGAGGCTTGTGGGCGCGTTCCGGGAACGTTTCGACCTGCCCGTGCACGTGCACACCCACGACACCCCGGGCGGCCAACTCGCCACGCTGCTCGCCGCCGCGCGCGCCGGCGCCGACGCTGTCGACGTGGCCTCCGCTCCGATGGCCGGCACGACCAGCCAGCCGTCAGCATCCTCTCTCGTGGCCGCCCTCGCCCACACCGAGCGGGACACGGGCATTTCGCTTAAGGCCACGACCGACCTCGAGCCCTACTGGGAGGCCGTGCGCATCCTCTACACCCCGTTCGAATCGGGACTGTCCGCACCGACCGGTCGGGTGTATTCGCACGAGATTCCGGGCGGCCAGCTGTCCAACCTGCGCACCCAGGCCGTCGCGCTCGGCCTGGCCGACCACTTCGAACTCATCGAAGACATGTACACCGCGGCGAACAAGATTCTCGGCCGGGTGCCCAAGGTGACCCCCTCGTCGAAGGTTGTCGGCGACCTCGCCCTCTACCTCGCCGCGGTGAAAGCCGACCCGGCCGACTTTGAGCAGAACCCCGACAAGTACGACGTACCCGATTCGGTCATCGGCTTCATGGCCGGAGAGCTCGGCAACCTGCCCGGCGGCTGGCCAGAGCCGTTCCGTACCAAGGTGCTCGCGGGACGCACCGTGCGCATCGGCGTTACCGAAATCACCGCGGGGGAGCGCACCGCGCTGGGCGCCACGAGCGCCGAACGTCGCGCCATGCTCAACCAGCTGCTGTTCCCGGCGCCCACCCGCCAGTTCGAACAGGTCAAGGAGAACTACGGTGACCTGTCGGTCATTGACACCGTCGATTATCTCTATGGCTTGCAGCAGGGCCAGGAACACGCCGTCGAAATCGCCAAGGGTGTGCGGCTCTACGTGGGCCTCGAAGCGATCGGTGAAGCCGACGACAAGGGCATGCGCACCGTCATGACCATCCTCAATGGCCAGCTGCGTCCCGTGTTCGTGCGCGACACGAGCATCACCGTGCAGACCAAAATCGCTGAGAAAGCGGATGCCAACCAGCCCGGCCAGATCGCGGCTCCGTTCTCCGGCGTGGTCACCCTGCAGGTGGAGGAAGGCGCCCAGGTCGATGCCGGCCAAAGCGTCGCCTCGATCGAAGCCATGAAAATGGAAGCGGCAATCACCTCGCCGATCGCTGGAACGATCGACCGCGTAGCCATTCCGTTCACCCAGCAGGTCGATGCGGGCGATCTGCTGGTGGTGGTGCGTCCACGCTAAGATGAGTGCCGTTATCGACCAGTTGAGGATGTCCTGTGCCAGACAAACGTAGTGACGACCAGGGCGCGTCCGCGCGCCCGGTATCTGCCGCCGCCAAGCGGACCAGCGACGAGTACCGCGGTGACGACTACCACAGTGAGCTGCCGCCGCACACGATCGACAACCTCGCGGCGGCCCTGCCCGAGAGCCTGAGCGTGCCGATCGTCGTGCCCGCCGCGCCGCGCCGCGCCGTTGCGGCGCTCGGGCGCCCGAGCGCGAGTACCCCGACCGCCCGCGTCGTGTCGACCCCGGCCACCCACACGATCGAAATCAGCACGCGCGCGCCGGCCCGGACGGCCGGTGCCGGCTCCGCCGTGCAATCACTGTCGAGAACGGATGCCGCAGCATCCGTTCGGCGCGCACGCATCCGCACGGACAACAGCACGGCGCCCGAGTCGGCCGCCATGCTGACCTCCGATCGCCTGCTCACGGTCAACCGCAAGACCCGCAAAGCGCCACAGGGCGTCTGGCCCGAATTCGTCTACGCGGTCACCCTGCACCTGGTCAACCTGGGCGACTCCACCAAGGTGCAGGCGTACAAGGAAATGGACGAGCGCATCCGCCGCCAGTTCGAGGGCGGTACCCGGTTCGTGCCGATCCTCACCCGCAAGGGCGGCGTCGGCAAGACCACCGTCACAGCGCTGCTCGGCATGGCCCTGGCCGATGCCCGCGACGATCGCATCATCGCCATCGACGCCAACCCCGACCGCGGCACCCTCTCCGAACGCGTCAGCAAGCAGACCCGCTCGACCGTGCGCGACGTCGTCTCCCGGGCTGCCTCGATCGGCAACTTCACCGACTTCTCCTCGCTCGTCTCCCGTGACGAAACCCGCCTCGACATTCTCGCCTCGGACACCGACCCGCTGCTCTCCGAAGCGTTCGATGAGAACGACTATAACGTCGTCGCCGACCTCGCCGCCCGCTACTACTCGATCGCGCTCACCGACTGCGGCACCGGAATTGTGCACTCGGTCATGCGGGCCACCCTGCAACGCGCCGACTCCATCGTGATCGTCTCCGGCGGCAGTGTCGACGAGGCCCGGTTGGCGTCAGAAACGCTCACCTGGCTTGAAGCGAACGGTTATGGCGACCTCGTGCGCAACGCGATCGTCGCGCTCAACACCGCAACCCAGGGCACCAACCTGGTTCGACTCGAAGAGATCGAGTCGCACTTTCGCTCCCGGGTGCGCGAAATCGTGCGCATTCCCTACGACCCGCAGCTCGCTGCCGGCAGCGTCGTGTCGTATAAAGACCTCAAACCGATCACCCGGCTGGCCGCACGCACGCTCGCCGAGCTCGTCGTGGAGGGGCTGCCCGCCGACCGCAGCCTGTAGCTTGCGGCCGGTTCCTACTGGCTCGCTTTTCACCACCCGCCGACCGAGGAGTCTCCCCGTGCCCGAACGCCAGATCCGTCTCTTCGGAGATCCGGTGCTGAAGACCGCCTCCGACCCCATCACCGGGATCGACGTCCGGGTACGCGGCCTCGTTTCGGACCTGGTCGACAGCGTGCGCCTGCCCGGCCGGGCCGGCGTCGCCGCCTCGCAGATCGGGGTGAACCTGCGCGCGTTCAGCTACAACGTTGACGGCGTCATCGGCTACATTCTCAACCCCACCGTCGCGGAACTCTCCGGCGAGCCCGACCTCGTCGATGAGGGATGCCTCTCCGTTCCGGGCCTCTGGTACCCGACCAAGCGCTACCCCTTCGCTCGGGTCACCGGCATCGACCTCGACGGCAACCCGGTCGAACTCTCCGGCACCGGCATCATGGCCCAGGCCCTGCAGCACGAAACCGATCATCTCGACGGTTTTCTCTACATCGACCGCCTCGACAAGGAGAACCGGCGCGCTGCGATGAAAGAAATCCGCGAGTCGACCTGGTTCTAGGTCACGTTGGTGAAGCCAATCCCCGGCGTGGTCTCGACAGGCTCGACGTACGCATTCGACGACGCAAGAATTACTCGCGCAGCGAGATGCCCTCGGTGACCGGCGCGTCCGAATACATGGCCGCGATCTCGTCCGCGAAGTCCCGCAGAATGATGTTGCGTTTGATGCTCATCTTCGGCGTCAAATGACCGCTGTCCTCGGTGAGCTCGACCGCCAGCAGTGTGAATTTGCGAATTGACTCCGCCCGCGACACGCCCTCATTGGCGTGGTCGACCGCGCGCTGGATCTCTGCGAGCACGGTCTTGTTGACGGATGCCTGCACGAGCGACATGCCGGCATCCTCCTGGTTGTTGTTCAGCCACACCGGCAGCATGTCGGGGTCCAGCGTGATGAGCGCGCCGATGAAGGGCTTCTGGTCGCCGACGACGATGACCTGGCCAATCAACGGATTCGCGCGGATCGGGTCTTCGAGCGCGGCCGGAGCCACGTTCTTGCCGCCGGCCGTCACGATGATTTCCTTCTTGCGCCCGGTGATGGTGAGAAAACCGTTCTCGTCGAAGTCGCCGATGTCGCCCGTCTTCAACCAGCCGTCGTCAAAGGTATCGGCACTGGCCTGCGGGTTCTTCCAATACTCCTTGAAAACGTTGACGCCCTTGACCTCGATCTCGCCGTCGTCCATGACCCGCACCGAGACGCCGGGTAGCGGCGGACCGACCGTGCCGATTTTGGCCCGGGTGGCCAGGCCCACGGTGGCGGGGGCGGTCGTTTCGGTCAGTCCGTAGCCCTCGAGAATGACAATGCCGAGGCTCTTGAAGAAGTGACCGAGGTGGGCGCCGAGCGGCGCGGAACCCGAAACCGCCCAGACGACCTTGCCGCCCATGGCGGCTCGCAGCTTGCTGTAGACCAGCTTGTCGAACAGGGCGAATTTGATCTTCATACCGAGCGGAATCGACGTTCCGGCCTGCACGAGCTTGGAGTGCTCCACGGCCACGTGGGCGGCGGCGTCAAAGATTTTGCCCTTGCCGCCGGCGACCGCCTTCTGCTGCGCCGAGTTGTACACCTTTTCGAACACCCGCGGCACCGCGAGCAGAAAGGTCGGCTGAAAGCTGCCGAGCGCGGCCAGGAGGGTCTTGGTGTCGGCCTGGTGTCCGACGCGCACGCCGGCGTGCACGCACAGAACCGAGATGAAACGAGCAAAGACGTGGGCCGTCGTGATGAATAGCAGGGTCGAGGCGCCCTCGGGGTGAACCAGTACTTCCTTGAGCGCGACGGCGGCATTTCGGCTGGTTTCCAGGAAGTTCGCGTGGGTGAGCACACAGCCCTTGGGTTTTCCGGTCGAGCCGGAGGTGTAGATGAGGGTGGCCATGTCGTCGCCCACGGCCAGGTTGCGGCGGCGTTCGATCTCAGCATCCGTCACGTCGACGCCCCCGGCGACGAGCTTGTCGAGGTCGCCCAGATCGATCTGCCAGACCGAACGGATCTCGCTCAGTTCCGGGTGCACCTCGTCGAACCGGGCGAAATGGTCGGCGGTTTCGACGATGACCGCCATGGCACCCGAGTCGCTGAGGTTCCACTGCACCTGGCTGGGGGAGCTGGTCTCGTAGACGGGCACCAGAACTGCTCCGGCGAACCAGACCGCGAAGTCAATCAGTGTCCACTCATAGCGGGTCTTGCAGATGAGCCCGATCTTGTCGCCGGGCTCGATGCCCGCGGCGGCGAGGCCCTTGGCCAGCGCCACCACCTGCGCGTGGAACTCCCGGGTGGTGACGGGGAGCCAGTGGCCGCCCCGGGGCAACGAAAACAGAACGAGCTCTGGAGTCGCGGCGAGACGGTCCCGGAGGAGGTCGGTGATGTTGGCGCCCGGGTCGGCGGCAACGACGGCGGGCATATCAAATTGTTTCACGGCAACTCCTTTGGTACCGGCTGAACGTACCAACTGCTCCTGCAACCAAATTTCTGGAGTGAGCGGGTGTTTCGTGCAGCGGCAAACTGGTTTACTACACTCTAGATGGTGTCAGGCGCCGTCACCGGTGCCGCCACTCCACTTCCCGATCACCCCGAACGAAAGGTGCCCCGTGCACGCCATAGGTATCGATATCGGGGGCACCAAGATCGCCGGAGCGCTCGTCGACGAGGCGGGCGCCATCATCCGCTCTGACCGGCAGCCGACCACGCCGGGTAACCCGGGCGAGATCGAAGACACGGTGGTCGCGATGATCCTGGCGCTGTCCGAGGGCGAGGAGGTCGTCGCGGCGGGGGTCGCCGCTGCCGGATTCATCGACTCCGCCCAGTCAACGGTCTACTACGCCCCGAATATCAGTTGGCGCAATGAGCCGTTCCGCGACAAGCTCGAGGCACGGATCGACCTGCCCATCATCATCGAAAACGATGCCAACGCCGCCGGCTGGGCCGAATTCCGCTTCGGCGCCGGCCGCCCGTACACCGACATGGTCACCCTGACCATCGGCACCGGCGTCGGCGGGGCAATCGTCACCAACAACGCCCTGTTCCGCGGCGGTTTCGGCGCGGGCGCCGAACTCGGCCACCTGCGCGTTGTTCCCGACGGGCTGCCGTGCGGCTGCGGCGCGCATGGCTGCCTGGAACAATACGGCTCTGGTCGGGCTTTGCTGCGCATCGCCAACGAATTTGCGGATGCCGGCGGCATCGGCCTCGGCCTGGCCGGCGCCCGCGACCGGCGCGGCAAACTCACCGGCAACGAGGTCGGACGGCTGATTCGGAACGGTGACGGCGGCGCCCTCGCAGCCCTCCGCCAGCTCGGCGGCGCCCTCGGACAGGCCTGCGCGAGCCTCGGCGCCGTGCTCGACCCCCAGGTGTTCGTGTTCGGCGGGGGAGTGGCAGCCGCCGGCGACCTGCTGCTCGAGCCGGTTCGCGCTGCCTACCTCGATTACCTGCCAGCCCGCGGATACCATCCGGAAGCAGAGTTTGCCACCGCCCAGCTCGTCAATGATGCTGGTGTCGTCGGTGCGGCCGACCTCGCCCGGCTGCACGCGGTGCGCTGACCGGAGCGGTATTCACGTGTCGCGCGCGGTGGCATCCGCTTGGATGCGGCAGGCGGACTAAGCTTTCCTCGTCGGATAAGGGAGTGCGAATGTTCTACTGGATCATGAAGAACGTCGTCATTGGCCCGCTGTTGCTCTCGCTGTTTCGACCGTGGATCATCGGCCTGGAGAACATTCCGAAGACCGGTCCGGTCATTCTGGCCAGCAACCACCTGTCATTCATCGACTCGGTTTTTCTGCCGCTCGTCGTGCCGCGCCGCGTGGCTTTTCTGGCCAAGAGCGACTATTTCACCGGCACGGGGCTCAAGGGCTGGGCGACGCGGCAGTTTCTCACCGCGGCCGGACAGCTTCCCATCGACCGGTCGGGCGGCAAGGCCTCGGAGGATTCGCTCAACACGGGCCTGCGGGTTCTCGGCGAAGGCCGCATTCTCGGAATCTATCCCGAGGGCACCCGCAGCCCCGACGCCCGCCTGTATCGAGGTCGAACCGGCGTCGCGCGGATGGTGCTGGAATCGGGCGTGACGGTCATTCCGGTGGCTATGATCGATACCGAGAAGGCCATGCCGACCGGAACGCGGATTCCGCAGGTGCGTCGCATCGGTATCGTCATTGGCAAACCGCTTGACTTCACCCGGTTTGAGGGCATGGAGGGCGACCGGTTCGTGCTGCGCAGCGTCACCGACGAGCTCATGTACGAGCTGCAGCGACTCAGCACGCAGGACTACGTCGACGTCTACGCCTCGTCGGTCAAAGAAAAGCGGGCCAGCCTTTCGCGATAGGCTGGCGGAAGTGCTGTCTGCGCGTTGAGCGTTGCAGCACCTCATCCATTTCGGGTCGGTACGAGTTGCCGGTTCAGTATAGAAAACAGGAACCATCCCGTGGTAGACCCCACCGAACCCATCGTTGCCGCAGAAGCTTCTGTCATCACGGGTCTCGACCACTGGCGCACCCTGCCGATCAAGCAGCAGCCGACCTGGCCCGACGCTGGGAAGGTGGCTGCGGCATCCGCTGAGCTGGCCACCCAGCCGCCGCTCGTCTTTGCCGGTGAGGTCGACATTCTGCGCGACCGGCTCGCCCAGGCCGCTGGCGGACAGGGTTTTCTGCTGCAGGGCGGCGACTGCGCCGAGACGTTCAGCGGTGCCACGGCCGATCAGATTCGCAACCGGGTCAAGACCGTGCTGCAGATGGCCGTCGTGCTCACCTACGGTGCGTCGATGCCCGTGATCAAGATGGGGCGCATGGCCGGCCAGTTCGCCAAGCCGCGCTCAAGCGACTTCGAGACCCGCGGCGCCGTGACTCTGCCGGCGTACCGCGGCGACATCGTCAACGGTTACCCGTTCACCCCCCAGTCGCGCGAAGCCGACCCGGATCGGCTGGTCAAGGCGTACCACACCGCCGCCTCCACGCTTAATCTCATTCGCGCCTTCACGCAGGGTGGTTTCGCCGACCTGCGCCAGGTACACAGCTGGAATCAGGGCTTCGCCGCCAACCCGGCCAATCAGCGCTACGAAGGCCTGGCCAAGGACATCGACCGGGCGATCAAGTTCATGATCGCGTGCGGCGCTGACTTCGAGGCCATGCGACGCACCGAGTTCTACACCAGCCACGAGGGCTTGTTGATGGACTACGAGCGCCCGATGACCCGCATCGACTCGCGCACCGGCACGCCGTACAACACCTCGGCACACTTCATCTGGATCGGCGAACGCACCCGCGACCTCGATGGCGCCCACGTGGACTTCTTGTCGCGAGTGCGCAACCCGATCGGCGTCAAGCTCGGCCCGACCACCTCGGCCGACGACATGCTGCGCCTCGTCGACAAGCTCGACCCGAACCGCGAACCGGGCCGTCTGACCTTCATCACCCGTATGGGTGCCGGCAAGGTGCGGGATGCTTTGCCGCCGCTGCTTGAGGCCATCAAAACGAGCGAAGCGACGCCGCTGTGGGTCACCGACCCCATGCACGGCAACGGCGTCACCACGCCGACCGGCTACAAGACCCGTCGTTTCGATGACGTCGTCGACGAGGTCAAGGGTTTCTTCGATGCGCACCGTGCCGCGGGGACTCACCCCGGTGGAATTCACGTTGAGCTCACCGGCGATGATGTCACCGAGTGCCTCGGCGGGTCGGAGCACATTGACGAGGCCGCCCTGGCGACCCGCTACGAGTCGCTCTGCGATCCTCGCCTGAACCACACGCAGTCGCTTGAGCTGGCCTTCCTGGTTGCTGAAGAGCTCGCGGTCCGCTAGAGCCCCACGCATTCCGCACGCATTCCGTACGCATTCCCCACGCATTCCGCACGGGGCCCGGGCCCGGAACGTGGGCCCGAAAACGCTGCGCGGGAGCTACGCCAGTGCGCGGGAGTTGTTGCTTGGCCAGAAGTCCCGCGCAACACGACGCGCGGGAGCTACGCAGGTGCGCGCGAGTTGCGCCTCCCGCGCAGTGGCGCAGCTCCCGCGCATCGCGACGTTGGTGGTCACCTGGAGAGTGCGTGCTCCACGTCTGAGGCTGGACTTATCGCAGAAGCGTGGGTGCCTACGCTCCACGTATTTGGCCGCACTCCTTCGGTGACGTCCCGCCTTCCGCTTCTGGCCCGCGAGGCTAGGCCGAGAAGTTGATTTTGACGGTGGAACCCCTGGGAACTGATTGTCCGGGCCCCGGAGTGACCTTGGTCACGGTGAACAAGCCGGGTGCGGCATCGGCGAAAATGTTGTATTCCAGCTTCAGATCGGCGGCTTCGAGAATCGCTTTGGCGTCGCCCCACGACTTGCCGATGACATCAGGCACTATGACAGGCTCGGGGCCTCGGGAAATGACCAGGGTGAGGGTGGCACCCCCTCGAATGGTGCCGTCGGGTACCCGGGCGGTGATGACGTTGCCCTCGGAAACGGTGTCGCTATAGGTCTGCTCGCCCGACACCACGAGCAGGTTCTTACCGGCCAGAATGTCGGTGGCTTCGGCCACGGACTTGCCGTCGACGTTGGGAATGGCCCCGAGTGACACGACGAGGTTGACGGTCAGACCTTCGAAGTATTCGCCCCCGGCCGAGACATCGGCACCGTCGGTTTCTTTGCTCGCGGAGATGACGGAGCCCTCGGGCACGTCACCGTTGAAGACCGGGTCGATGCTGCCGACCACGGCTTTCAATTCGGTGATGACAGCGGATGCCTGCGCCTGCGTTGACCCGGCCAGGGCGGGGAGTGTGATGGGCTGCAACCCCTGGGAGACGATGACTGTGACCGTGCTGTCCTGCGGTACGCGGCTGCCGGTATCGGGATCGGTGCCGATGACGAGACCCTCGGCGATCGTGGCGCTGAAGGCGCCGCCCAGCTCGGGTTTCAGACCGAGCTCGGTCAGCTGGGACGAGGCTGCCTGCGGGGAAGCCGATGCGAAGTCGGGCACCACCACGTCGGACCCTGGGCCGGATCCGAAGTACCAGCCGGTTCCGCCAAGGGCCGCGGTGATGAGAATCACGAGTGCGAACAGCCAGAAGCCGCGGCGCTTGCGCTTGTCGGCTTTTTTGCTCAGCAGGTCGCCGCTGTCGGGCGGGCCGACCGGGCCGGTGCCGACCGGGTGGATGCCCAGCAGGGGCGCGGCGGGAGGTTTCGTGGGAGCGAGCCTGGCACGGAGAACCTGGGTTTCGGCATCCGCTACCGCGTTGACGCCGGTGCGCAGGCTGGTGGGCAGCACCATGGTCGACTGCAGGGTCAGTTCATGGGTGCCGCCGCGCACGAGCGCGCTCACATCGTGCAGTTGGTCGAGCATGACCCGGGCGTCACGGGGACGGTCTTCGGGGTCGCGTGCGGTGGCCCACAGTACAAGTTCGTCGAGTTCGCGGGGAACGGAGGCGACCTTGCTGCTCGGCATCGGAACCGTGTCGTTGGCGTGCTGGTAGGCGATCTGCATGGGAGCTTCACCCACATAGGGCTGCTCGCCGGTGAGCATTTCGAAGGTCATGATGCCGAGGGCATAGATGTCGCTGCGCGCGTCAGCGATGCCGCGGGTGACGAGTTCGGGGGAGAGATAGGCGATGGTGCCGAGGAGGGCCTGGCCCGTCGCCGTGTTGTTGTTGACCGCGCGGGCCAGGCCGAAGTCGCTGATCTTGATGCGTCCGTCGTCGGCGAGCAGCACGTTCTCCGGCTTGACGTCGCGGTGCACGATGCCCGCCTTGTGGGCAGCCGCGAGCCCGCTGAGCACGGCTTCGAGAATGTCGAGGGTTTGCTCGGGGGTGAGCCGGCCGTAATCCTTGAGCAGGTCACGCAGGGTGATGCCCGGCAGATATTCCATGACGAGGTAGGCCATATCGGCGTCTTGGCCCTGGTCGAACACGTTCACGACGTTGGGGTGGGCCAGTCGGGCGGCCGATCGCGCCTCCTGAATGAACCGGATCTTGAACGCGCTATCGTCGGCGAGATGGCCGTGCATGATCTTGATTGCGACGCGGCGTTCCAGGCGCAAGTCGGTGGCGAGGTAGACGGTGGCCATGCCGCCGCGCGCGATGCGCGAGCGCACTTGATATCGGCCGTCTATTAGACGGCCGATCATCGGGTCGGTCGAGGGAACGCTCACTCCTTGATTCTACGGAATTCGACGGCGGCACCGGCGCGCGGCGCGCAGGCTGCACGATCCCGGTCAGGGGTCAGGGGTCAGAGGTCGGTAGTCGGGGTCAGGGACCCGGCCACCGGTTCGAGCCCGCACGGGGGCTAGCCGATCTGGCTGACCCAGGCCAGTGCCGAGGTTTCCCACTTCGCGTAGTAGTCGGGGTACGCCGAAATCTGCACGGCTTGGGCCGCCTGGGTCACGGTCATCGATTCCCAGTCGGCGATGTCGAGCAGCCCCCGGGTCACGTTCGGGTTCGGGTTGCTCGTGCCGCCGAAGAAGGCGAGACTGGCCCACACCGGGTCCATCACCTGCTCCGGGGTACCCCAGCCGGCGCTCGGGCGCTGCTGGAACAGGCCGAGCGAATCCCGGTCGCCGTAGTCCACGTTGCGCAGCCCCGATTCCTGGGCCGCTGCGGCCAGTGCCACGACGAGACCGGCATTGCTCACTCCGACGCCCCGCCCGACCGAAACGATCGTTTGGGCGTTCTGCCGCATTTCCTCCGACATCGGGGTGACCACACCAGCCGTTGCGACCGTGATCGGTGCGGGGGCTGGCACCGTTGCGGTTGAAACGGACGTCGGTGCCGCGGTCAGCGGCAGGGTCAGCACCTGCCCGGGATAGATAATGCTCGACCAGCCGAGGCCGTTGGCGTCGAGCACCGCCTGCACGCTCACCCCAGACGCGTTGGCCACAGCGGCAATGGTTTCGCCGGAGGCGATCGTGTACGTGGCTGCTGCAGCGCCACTGGTCACGGGTGCGATGTACGCGGCCGACTCCATCGCGGGGGCTATGGTGAGAAGCACACTGTGACCGGGATAAATGACGCTGCTATCGGTCAGGCCGTTGGCTCCGAGAACATCAGCGGCCTTCAGGCCGTGGGCGGCGGCTATTGCGCTGATGGTGTCGCCGCTCTGCACGGTGTAGTTGTTCGGTACGGTGGAGTTGTTCGGTACGGCGCTAGCGGTTTCCGCTGGGGCAGCGGTCGGCGCCCCCGCCTGGGTCAGGGTCAGAACCTGGCCGGCAAAAATCAAGGCCCGGGGATCGAGACCGTTCAGCGCCAGCACGGTCGCCGTCGACAGGCCGAACCGCGCGGCGATGCCGCTCACGGTGTCGCCGTCCACGACCGGGTACAGGGCGGGCGCGATCTGCACGGCCTGGGCGACCGCTGCTACGGCGAGCACGGGAGTGGTCTCGGCGAGCTTGGACTCGAGCGGCTTCTTCGCCAGGGCCTGAGCCTGGGCAGGCGCGGCGAGGTTGAGGCTGATTGCGATCGTGCTGACGAGCACGATCGGCACGGTCAGTATTGCCGGCCGGGAACGCAGGTCGCTCGACTTCTTTTCCCGCCGCTTGGCAGTGTCATCAGCGCCAGCACCAGAAAAGGCGACGGCGACGCTCGCCTCGGGAAGGCCTGCGTTTCGTGCAGCGGACGCCGCGGCATCCGGTGTATTCGTTTTCACCCTGGTCGACATGGTGCTCCGTTCATTGCGCGTACCGGATCATTGTGCACAGAGAGTTCGTACAGCAACGTGGCGTCTGCAACAATCCCCACTGCGAGGTTTTCACAATTATCAGGGGGAGTCAATTGAACGGGTGGCACGAAATGGCACTGATCACGATAAAAAGCGCCCGGAGGTTTTGCCGCGGCCGCAAATCATGGGAAGCTTAACGAGTGAGTGATGTGTCTTCAGAGCCCGAGTGGCTTACTATTCCTGCCCTTGTCAACCTGCTCGGAATGAGCCAGAGCCGCGTGCGGCACCTGATCGACGACAAGTACCTGCTGGCCATCCGGCGGGACAACGTCGTATCGGTCCCTTCCCTCTTTCTACGTGACGGCGTTCCGGTACCCGAACTCCGCGGCACCCTGTTCGTGTTGGCCGACGACGGCTTCACCGACATGCAGGCCATGACCTGGCTGCTCGAGGTCGACGACAGCCTGGGTGTCCCCCCGATCGAAGCCCTCCGCGCCGGCCGTAAGGCCGAAGTGCGTCGGGTCGCCCAGGCCCTCGCCTGAACAGGTCTCACCCAGCCAAGGCCCTGCCGATACAGGCCCTGGCCAAACCAGAACGCGTTCCGGTCAGAACGTTCGGCGCGTCACCCGATCGGTGAGGTCCAGCAGTTTCTGCTGGGCCCCGGCACTGATGGGCGCTGTCTGCAGCGCTGCCAACGCCTCAGCCACCTGCGACTCGATGAGAGTCTCGACCCGGTCGATTGCGCCGCTGGCCGCAATCAGCTGCTGCAGCGCGCGAATCTGCGCGGCGTCGAGCGTGGGGTCACCGAGCTGAGCGTCGAGCGACGTGCGATCCGTGTCCTCGAGGCGCTCTCGAGCCAGCGCGATCAATACCGTGCGCTTGCCCTCGGTCAGATCGTCCCCGCTCGGTTTGCCGGTCAACGTGGCGTCGCCGAACACCCCGAGCAGGTCGTCGCGCAGCTGGTAGGCCATGCCGAGCGGCAGGCCGAACGCACGCAGCGAGGTCAGTTGTGCGGCCGAGGCGCCGGCCAGCGCCGCCCCGATCACCAGCGGGGCCTGAACGCTGTACTTGGCGGACTTGTACACGATCACCCGCAAGGCCCGATCGAGCAGCTCCGCCTCCGGCTGGGCGAGCCAGGCGCGTTCCTCCAGAATGTCGAGGTATTGCCCGGCCGTGACCTCGGTGCGCATGTGGTTGAACTCGAGGCGGGCTCGCCGGGCCGCGGCCCGATCGGTGAGTTCGTAGAGTCCTTCGTCGAGCAGTTCATCGCTCCAGCCGAGCAGCAGGTCGCCGAGCAGAATAGCCGACGCGCGACCGAACGAGACAGGGTCGCCGGCCCAGCCCTCACTCTGGTGCAAACTTTCGAACAGCTTGTGAGCGCTGGGGGCCCCGCGACGGGTGTCGGAATTATCGATGATGTCGTCGTGCACGAGCGCCGCCGCGTGAAAAATCTCGAGTGCGCTGGCTGCCGACACAACCGCCGCCAACCCGGCTGCTAAGGGCACCGCGGCAGCGGATGCTGCGCCCTCGTCGGCCGCACCGTCCACCGGTTCTCCCGCCGCTTTCTTGACTGGCTCGGGGCCCGATTCTGGGCCCGTTTGGGCGTCGCAATCGGGGAGCAGAATGCTCTGCGCACCCCAGTAACAAAACTGGGCTCGAAAGCGCTTTCCACCGCTGAGAAACTGCCGTGAGAAGTCGATTAGGGGAGTCAGATCGGAGCTGATCAGGGTCACAATTGGTTCGCGGGACATGAGGTACTCGTCGATGCGAGATTGAACCAAGTCGACCAGGCGTTTGCTTTCAGACACTCGTATAGCCTAGCCACCACGGCGGGGTTAGAATTGGGTAGATCGTTCGTACCCAGTTCGAACTTGTCAACCCACCCGCTCGATCCCGTAATGGAGGGAATGAGATGCCGCTTTCGGAACAGGAGCAGCGACTCCTTGAAGAGATGGAGCGCAGCCTCTATCACAACGATGCCGACTTTGTCGCAAGCGTTGGAGCTTCGCGACTTCGCCCGAACTATCGTTCCATTGCGATCGGCGTATTGCTTGCGGTCGCCGGCATTGTCGCCCTCATCGCGGGTGTTGCCATTGCGCAGCTCTGGCTCGGTATTCTCGGCTTCATCGTCATGTTCGGCGGGGTGCTCATCGCCGTGACGCCCGGCAGAGCCAATCCCTCCCTTCCGGGGCCGTCGTCACCGGGTCGTCGTCCAGCCCAGGCCAAGTCCAACCAGGGCTTCATGGAGCGCCTGAACGATCGTTGGGACCGCCGCCAGGATGGTCAGTAGCGCGACACCTCGGTAAACGCAGACCCTCCACCGTGCGTCCATAACTCAAGAATTCGCAGCCTGACAGGGCCGATCATCTGATCGGCCCTTTTTTTGTGCCCAAGAATGGGCCGGAAGCATCCATTCTGCGAAAAAATGCTCCATTCTCCTCCACCGATAATTTTCAATGAATTCGGGCTAATTTGTCGATTAACTCGCAAAATCGGTCCATTTTCTTAGGTTAGTGGTTGAAGGTGGAGTAAAGTGGAGCCACACCTGAATCTGGCCGGAAGAAAGGGGTGAGCGTGTTCCTTGGCACCTACGCCCCCCGGCTCGACGAAAAAGGTCGCATCATTCTTCCCGCGAAGTTTCGGGACGAACTCTCCACCGGTGTTGTGATGACGCGGGGACAGGAACACTGCATCTACGTCTTCAGCACCCGCGAATTCGAGACGCTGCACGACAAAATCCGCCAGGCGCCGGTCACGAGCAAGCAAGCTCGTGACTACCTCCGGGTGTTCCTGTCGGGTGCAAGCTCGGAAACACCGGACAAACAAAACCGCGTCACCATCCCCGGCAACCTCCGCAGCTATGCGGGACTTGACCGGGAACTGACCGTCATCGGTGCTGGCAGCCGAGTCGAGATTTGGGACAGCGAAGCGTGGGCAACGTACCTCGCCGAGCAGGAAACCTCGTACGCCAACACGACGGAGGAGGTGATTCCGGGACTCTTCTAGCCCCTGGCGCCTGACTCCCAGCCGTTTTCGCCCTGACACACTTCCCCGGTGCCAGGACGAAATGGAGGGGAATCAGGTCTCACGGACTATCCCGGCATTATGGCCAGCAATGATATTCACACCCCGGTACTGCTCGAACGGTGCGTCGAGCTGCTCGCTCCGGCGCTCACCAAGCCCGGCGCTGTGCTCGTCGATGCGACACTGGGCATGGGCGGCCACGCCGAAGCGATCCTGTCCCGCTTCTCCGGTCTGACCCTCGTCGGCCTCGATCGCGACACCGAGGCCCTCGCGATCGCCGAGGAACGCCTCAAGGGCTTTGGCGACCGGGTTCATCTCGTACACACCGTCTACGACGGTATCGGCGAGGCTCTCGATGGACTCGGCATCGGTGAGGTCGCCGGTGTGCTCTTCGACCTCGGCGTCTCCTCGCTGCAGATCGACCGCGTCGAACGTGGCTTCTCCTACTCAAAGGATGCCCCTCTCGACATGCGCATGGACGGCACCGCCGGCCTGACCGCCGAGAGCATCCTCGCCGATTACAGCGAACGCGATCTCAAGCGCATCTTTCAGGACTACGGCGAAGAGAAACTTTCCGCCCGCTACGCCAAGGCCATCATCGAGGCCCGCGAAACGGCTCCTTTCGTGCGCTCGGCGCAACTGGTCGACGTGATCACCAAGGCCACCCCGGTCGCCATTCAGCGCCTCGGTCACCCGGCCAAGCGGGTATTCCAGGCGCTGCGCATCGAGGTCAACCAGGAACTTGCCGTGCTCGAACGGGCCATTCCCGCCGCACTCGACCGCGTCGCCGTCGGTGGCCGCATCGTCGTCATGGCGTACCAGTCCCTCGAGGACCGCATCGTCAAGCGGGCCCTCGCCGCGGCATCCGGCTCCACAGCTCCCGCCGGCCTTCCGGTGGAACTGCCCGAACACAAACCACTCTTCACCCTGCTGCTGCGCGGAGCCGAACTGGCTTCCGACGAGGAGAAGGCCATCAACCCCCGCGCGACGCCGGTACGGCTGCGCGCCGCCGAACGACTGAGAAGGGCCGCCGCATGAGCGACAACCTGGCACGCGTGTCTTTCGCGGTTGAACGCGAACAGTTCGAAACTCCGGCACCGGCACATCGTGGGTTTCGTCTGGTCTCGTCGACGCCGAGCCCTCGGGCTCGGCCGCGCATCTTCTATGCCTTCACCGCAGTGGCTGGCATGGCCGCCATCATCGTCGCTCAGCTCCTGCTGAGCGTTGGCATCTCCCAGGGCGCTTACGAAATCTCGAGCCTGCAGTCGAGCCAGTCCGAGCTCGGCCGCACGGCCGCGAGCTTGAGTGAAGACCTCGTGCGGGTGTCGTCCCCGCAAAGCCTCGCCGCCAACGCCGAGGGGCTGGGCATGGTCAGCAACTCCGACCCCGTCTACCTGCGTCTGTCCGACGGCGCTGTTTTGGGCGCTCCGGCCTCGGCGTCGGGTTCGCAGGCCGGAGCGGCCAGCCTCGTTCCCAACGCCCTGCTGACCGGCAGCCCCCTGCTGTCCCAGCTGCCCGACGACGCGGCGGCGACGGCCGGCACCGTGGCCATTACGAGCGCTCCGGTAGTTCCTGCGGGACTCGCGGCGCCCACTACCCGATAGTTTCCCCGAGTCGACCAAGATGGGCAGATGAGCGTGCGCAACAGCAGTGCCCGAAACAACAACCCGACTAACTCACGGTCCAGCCGTCGGCGCACCTTTTTCACCATTGTCGTGCTGTTCGCAGTGATCGGCGTGTTCCTGGTGCGCTTGGTCGACATTCAGGTGGTGCAGGCCGATTCGCTCACCGCCGACTCCGTGGGAAACCGCTCGGTCGGCCAGGTGGTCTACGGTTCGCGGGGCGAGATCGTCGACACCAACGGTGTCGTGCTGGCCGGAACGGTCATGCGATACAACATCACCATGTCCCCGGTGAATGCGACACCATTCAAGCGCACCGTCGACGGCAAGAAGGTCGAGATCTCGGTGGCCGACGCTGCCGCCGAAATCGGTGCCGCCACCGGCCAAACCGGTGACGCCGTTCTGTTGACCATTGGGGCCGCCCTCAAGACCAACGCCAAGGCGAACTTTGCCTACGTCGCAAAGAAAGTCGACGTCGACGTTCTGCGCGCCGTGCAGGACCTGCACATTCCCTGGACCTATTCCGAAAACAGCCCGAGCCGGGTGTATCCGAACGGGGCCGTCGCTGGCAACGTGCTCGGCTTCCTGTCGGGGGAGGGCGTGCCGCAAGCCGGCCTCGAATCCGGGCAGGATGCCTGCCTGGCCTCCACCAACGGCTCGGAGACTTACGAAAAAGGCGCCGACGGCGTGCGTATTCCCGGCAGCAGTGTGACGAATACCGAAGCCGTCGACGGCGGCGACGTCGTCACCACCATCGACTCCGACCTGCAATGGTTCGTGCAGCAGACCCTCGCCGCGAGGGCGCAGGAAACCGGGGCCGCCTGGGCGACCGCGGTCGTGCAGGACGCCAAGTCCGGCAGGCTCCTCGCCGTCGCCGACTATCCCTCGGTCGACCCGAATAATGTCGGCGGCACCGAGAACCCGCAGAATCGCGGCTCCCGCGCCTTCACCCAGTCCTTCGAACCGGGCTCGACCTTCAAGGCGCTCACCGCGGCATCCGTTCTCGATGCCGGAGTTGCCACGCTCGATACCGGCATCGTCGCTCCGTACCGCTATCTGCCGGCCAACGGAGCCAATATCAACGACAGCCATCAGCACCCCGACCAGCACATGACCCTCACCGGCGTGTTGATCGATTCGAGCAACACCGGCATGTCCAAGTTCGGCGAACTGCTCACCAATCAGCAGCGTTTCGACTATATGAAGGCCTTCGGTGTGGGCACCGCGACCGAGACCGGTTTTCCGCGAGAAGATGGTGGAATCCTGCACCCGGCTGATGCGTGGGACAACCAGACCAGCTACGCGACCATGTTCGGGCAGGGCCTCACCACGAGCGCTCTGCAGGTAGCGAGCATCTACCAGACCATCGCCAACGACGGTGTACGCATGCCGGTGCAGCTGGTGGAGGGCTGTCGGCAGGCCGACGGCACCCTGACAAACGTGCCCAACGGGACCGGCACCCGGGTGCTGTCCGAGACGGCGGCGAACAAAACGAGCGATGTGCTCGAGATGGTGTACCAAAAGAGCTGGGTGGCCAGCAAATGGAACATTCCCGGCTATCGGGTCGCCGCGAAGACCGGTACCGCGCAGATGCCGGACGGCAAGGGTGGGTACTCCAAAGGGTATCTGGTGTCGGTGTCCGGGTTCGCTCCGGCCGACGATCCGCAGTATGTCGTCTCGGTCAGCATCGCCGACCCTGTTAAACTGAACACATCTGCCGCACCGGCTCCGGTTTTCCAGGAGATCATGAGCCAGGTGTTGAAAAAGTACCGGGCGGTTCCCTCAGGCGCGACTGCGCCTGACCTCCCTTCCACCTGGTAAGAAAGCGAGCCCTACGTGTCTGAATTGGCGCCGTCGGCTCTCCGTCCCGAGCATCCCGTACCGCGGTCGTTGTCAGGATTGGTTGCCGAATTTAATCTGGAACTACGTGGAGACATCGACGGTCTCGAAGTCACCGGTGTGAGCCTGAGCTCACGCACGGTGCAACCGGGCGACCTCTATGTCGGCGTTCCCGGCCAGCACCTGCACGGTGCCACCTTCGCCGCTGCGGCCGCCGAGGCCGGCGCCGTGGCCATTCTCACCGACAAGGCGGGCGGGCTGCTCGCCGCGGCCAGCGGTCTGCCCGTGCTCGTGACACCGGATGCCCGCGCCGCGCTCGGCGCGGTATCCGCCTGGATCTACCGCACCCACGACAACCCGGCGACCCTGTTCGCGGTCACCGGCACCAACGGTAAAACCAGCGTCGTCTACCTGCTCTTCGGTATTCTGAACCAGCTCGGCATCGTCTCCGGGCTCACCTCCACCGCCGAACGCCGCATCGGCGACCTCGCCGTCACGAGTGCACTCACCACGCCCGAGGCCAGCGAACTGCACGCCCTGCTCGCCCGTATGAACGAGGCCGAGGTGCGCGCGGTCGGCATCGAGGTATCGGCGCAGGCACTCACCCGTGACCGGGTCGACGGGCTCGTCTTCGATATCGCCGCGTTCACCAACCTCAGCCACGATCACCTTGACGACTACGCCGCGATGGACGACTACTTTCAGGCCAAGTTCGAGCTGTTCCAGCCGGACCGCTCGCACCGTGGCGTGGTCACCATCGACACCGAATGGGGTCGCCGACTGGCCGACGAATGCCGCATCCCCGTGACGACCATCACCAACAGCGCCGACGTTGACGCCGACTGGCGCATGACCGTGGTGGGCGAAACCGCCACCCACACCGACTTCGTGCTCGACGGTCCTGACGGCCGCCGCCTGCACACCCGGGTGCCGCTGCTCGGCTGGTATATGGCCGCCAACGCCGCCCTGGCCATCGTCATGCTCGTCGAAAGCGGATTCGACCTCTCCGCGATCCAACACACGCTGAATCGCGACGGCGGCATTGTCGCGTTCATTCCCGGACGCGCCGAGCGTATCTCCGGTGATCGCGGCCCGCTCGTCTTCATCGACTACGGTCACAGCCCCGACGCGTTTCTCAACACGCTCGCGGCCCTGCGCAAATTCACCCCCGGCAAACTGATCATGCTGTTCGGCGCCGACGGTGATCGCGACACCACCAAACGCGCCGATATGGGCAGGATCGCCGCAGAGGGCAGCGATATCGTGATCGTGACCGACTTTCACCCGCGGTTTGAAGACGCCGCGAGCATCCGTGCCGTTCTGCTTGTGGCAGCGCGCGAAGCCGTGCCAGACGGCGAGTTCTACGAGGTGGCCAACCCCCGTGCGGCATTCCGCACGGCGTTGTCACTCGCACACGAAGGAGACACCATTCTGTACGCCGGCCCAGGCCACGAGGACTTCCACGAGGTACAAGGCGTGAAACTGCCGTATTCGGCCCGGGATGATTCCCGCCAGGCGCTGCGCGACGCGGGGTGGCTGTAAATGATCGCCCTCTCCCTGGCCGACATCAGCCAGGCCGTCGACGGTGCGTTGCACCTCACCGACGCCGCATCGCCCACTGACCTGGTTGACGGTTCGGTTCAGACCGACTCCCGGCTGATCGAGCCCGGCTCCATCTTCGTCGCCAAGCCCGGCGCGGTCACCGACGGGCACCTGTTCGCGCCCGTCGCCGCCACACACGGTGCCGCGCTGCTCATCGTGGAACGATTGCTCGACCTCCCGGTCACCCAGATCGTCGTCGTCGACGCCGTCGCAGCGCTCGGCGCCCTGGCCGCCGCGGTCGTCGCCCGGGTGCGCGCCGGAGGGGCACTCAAGGTCGTGGCCGTCACCGGTTCCAACGGCAAGACCACGACCAAGAATCTGCTGCGCGGCATGTTCGAACGGGTCGGGCCCACCGTCGCCCCGCGCGGTTCCTTCAACAACCAGGTCGGTGCGCCGATGACGATGCTCGAGGTGACGTTCGACACCCGGTTCCTCGTGATCGAGATGGGGGCCAGCAGCGAGGGCGCCATCGCGCATCTCGTGCGCCTGGCCCGGCCCGACGTCGGCATCGTGCTCACCATCGGCCTCGCCCACGCCGGCGAGTTCGGCGATCTTGAGGCCACCGTACGGGCCAAATCCGAAATGGTCACCGACCTGCTCGAAACGGATGTCGCGGTGCTCAACGCCGACGATCCACGCGTCGCGCAGATGGCCGCGCTCACCCCCGCCCGCATCGTGCGCTTCGGCGAATACGGCCGGGTCGACGTGCGCGCGAGCGACCTCCACTCCAGCCGCACCGGAACAACCTTCACCCTGCACCTCGCGAGCGGGCAGAGCGCTCCGGTCGTGTTCAAGGTGCTCGGTGAGCACCACGTCATGAACGCCCTCGCTGCGGCCGCCGCCGCCGAGGTAGTCGGAGTCGCCCTCGGCGACATCGTCGATGCACTGCAAGCGACCACCCGGGCCGAACGCTGGCGCATGGAGGTGCTCGGCGGCAAAGATGATGTCACCGTCATCAACGACGCCTACAACGCGAGCCCCGACTCGATGAGCGCCGCACTCAAGACCCTCGCGCAGATCGGCACGCCCGGCCGACGCACCATCGCGGTGCTCGGCGAGATGGCCGAACTCGGTGAACTGGCCGGAGAGGAGCACGATCGCATCGGACTGCTCGCCGTGCGCCTCAACATCTCCCAGATGATCGTGGTCGGCCCAGCAGCCCGCCGCATGCACATCAGCACCATCAACGAGGGATCCTGGGACGGCGAGTCGGCCTATGTCGACACGCCGGACGAAGCCTTCGATCTGGTGCGAAGGATCGTGAATCCGGGGGACACTGTACTCGTGAAGTCGTCCAACTCCGCGGGCCTGCGATTCCTCGGCGATCGACTGGGAGACTTGTTCTCGTGAGAGTCCTTCTGCTGTCGGGTGCTTTTTCGCTCGCATTCACCCTGTTTCTGACGCCGCTGTTCATTCGATTGTTCAAGAAGTTCGGCTGGGGCCAGTTCATTCGCGACGACGGCCCCAAGAGTCACCACGCCAAGCGTGGCACCGCCACCATGGGCGGCATCATCATTATTCTGGGCGTGCTGATCAGCTATTTCACTGCCATGCTGATCGAACAACGGCCGTTCACCCCGTCGCCGCTGCTGGTGCTGTTCATGATGGTCGGACTCGGGCTCGTCGGTTTTCTCGATGACTTTCTGAAGACCCGCAACCAGCGCAGCCTCGGACTCGGCGGCTGGTCCAAGGTGCTCGGCCAGGTCATCGTCGCCGGCGCCTTCGGCGTCCTGTCGCTGCAATTCGTCGACCGCAACGGCCAGACACCGGCCTCGACCAGCATCTCGTTCATTCGCGACCTTCCTCTGGATTTCATGAAGCTCGGCACCGTCATCGGTATCGGTATCTTCCTGATCTGGATCTGCCTCATCGTCGCCGCGACCTCGAACGGCGTCAACGTCGCCGACGGCCTCGATGGTCTCGCCACCGGGTCGCTCATCTTCGCCATCGGATCCTTCGTCGTAATCGGCTTCTGGCAGTCCAACCAGAGCTGCTTCGGGGGAGCGGATGCCGCTGACCAGTACAAGTGTTATCTGGGGCCAGACTCCTTCGACCTGGCGATCGTCGCCGCCACCATCGTTGGCGGCCTGATCGGATTCCTCTGGTGGAACACCTCGCCGGCCAAGATCTTTCTCGGCGACACCGGCTCACTCGCCCTCGGCGGCGCCCTCGCCGCCCTTGCGATTCTCAGCCGCACCGAACTGCTGCTCGTGCTCATCGGCGGCCTGTTCGTGATGGAAGCCGGGTCGGTGATCGTGCAGCGGGCGTACTTCAAAATCACCCACGGTCAGAGAATCTTCCTCATGAGTCCGATCCACCACCATTTTGAACTCAAAGGCTGGGCCGAAGTCACGGTCGTCGTGCGGTTCTGGATCATTGGTGGCCTGCTCGTCGCCGCCGGCGTCGGATCGTTCTACCTCGAGTGGTTGTCGCGCTAGTGACCGTTGACGACATGGCCAACGAACGCCTGAACGGGCTCACCAGCTGGCACGCGGACTGGACAGGCCTCCGCGTTGCCGTACTCGGCCTCGGCGTGACCGGCTTCGCTGCAGCCGACACCCTCGTCGAATTGGGCGCCGACGTGCTCGTGCTCGCGTCGCCCGGCCCCGACGAACGATTCGATCTGCTCACCGTGCTCGGGGTGCCATTCGTGCAGGCGGACCTGCGCGAGGTGCCTGCAGAGCTCGCGGCGCAGCATCCGGAATTGATCATCGTGTCACCCGGTTTTCACCCCGACCACCCGCTGCTCACGTGGGCGGCCGACCATGCGGTACCGGTCTGGGGCGATATCGAGCTGGCCTGGCGGCTGCGCGATAAAGTCGGTACCCCCGCCGAGTGGATGCTCGTCACCGGCACCAACGGCAAGACCACCACCGTGCAACTCACCGCCACGATGCTCGCCGCCCACGGCAGCCGCGTCGCCCCCTGCGGAAACATCGGCGTGCCCGTGCTCGACGCCATCCGTGACCCGCAGGGCTGGGATGTGCTCGTCGTCGAACTGTCGAGCTACCAGCTGCACCATCTGCCGCACAGCGGCCCCGGCGCGCTTGCGCCCTGGGCGAGCCTCTGCCTCAACGTCGCCGACGACCACCTGGACTGGCACGGAACGGCTGCGGCCTATCGCGCAGCCAAGGCCACCGTCTACCTGAACACCGCGGTCGCCTGCGTCTACAATTTAGCGGATGTCGCGACCCTTTCGATGGTGCAGCAGGCCGACGTGCAGGACGGCGCCCGGGCGATCGGTTTCGGACTCGGCGTTCCGGGACCGAGCGAGTTGGGCATTGTCGACGGCATCGTCTGCGACCGGGCCTTTCTCGAGGACCGGTTCGAACGCGCCCTCGAGCTGACCACCGTGCCGCACCTCGTCGCCGCCGGGCTCGGTGCCCCGCACGTGATCATGGACGTGCTCGCCGCGAGCGCCCTCGCCCGGTCCTTTGGTGTGCTGCCGGAGACCATTCACACGGCGCTCGAAACCTTTCACCTCGACGCGCACCGCATCGAGACCGTCGCAATCGGCGACGGCGTGGAGTGGGTTGACGATTCCAAGGCCACCAATCCGCACGCCGCCGACGCGTCGCTGGCCGCCTACGAATCCGTCGTCTGGCTGGTCGGCGGACTGCTCAAGGGGGTCGACGTCGACGCCCTCGTGCACAAGCACGTCGGTCGGCTGCGAGGTGCGATCATCATCGGCGTCGATCGACTGGCATTACGGCAGGCATTCGCGCGACACGCCCCGGACCTGACCGTGTTCGAGATCGACCCGGACAACACTGAACAGGTGATGACGCGGGCGGTGCGGTTGGCCGCCGAACTCGCTCGCGCCGGTGACACAGTATTGCTCGCACCGGCCGCCGCATCAATGGACCAGTTCGAGAGCTACGCCGAACGCGGCCGGCTTTTCAATCAGGCAGTACACGACTTCTTGGGCAGGTGACGCGGATGGTACAGGTGCCCCGCGACCCCGCGTCCCGCACCAGGTCGGCCGCGCAGGCGGAGCGCACCACGGCGGCGTCCCGCCCTGCTGCGGCGTCCCGCCCCGCTGCCGGGCGCCCGTCGCGAGCAACCAACAAGCCGGCCGAGCCGGAAACGCCGAGCGGGCCATCCGTTCGGATCAACCTCGGTCGGGTCTTCAAAGCTGAGGGCGGCAACTACTTTCTGCTGCTCGGCACGACCCTGTTCCTGGTCATTTTCGGCCTCGTCATGGTGCTGTCGTCGTCGTCGGTGGACTCCTTCTTGGCCGACATGGGCTTCTTCGGCGGTCTGCTGCGTCAGGGTATGTTCGCGCTGATGGGTATTCCGCTCATGCTCGTCGTCAGCCGGCTGCCGCTCGCGTTCTGGCGGCGCGTGGCCTGGCCGTCGATGCTGATCACCTGCTTCTTTCAGTTTCTCGTGGTGGCCACCGGGCTCGGCCGCGGCACCGGCGGCAACACCAACTGGCTGAACATCGCCGGCGTTCAGTTTCAGCCGTCCGAGGGCATCAAGGTGGCCCTGATCATCTGGCTCGGCATGATCCTCTCGCACAAGCAGAACCAGCTCGACGACTGGAAGCACGTGTTCATTCCGGTGTTCGGGGTCGGCGGCGGCGCCGTTCTGCTCGTCATGATCGGCGGCGACCTCGGAACCGTCATGATCATGGCCGGGATTCTGTTCGGCGCCCTGTTCTTTGCCGGCGTGAAACTGCGCCTACTCGCCGTGCCGCTGCTGGTCGGCGTGGCCGGTGTCGTCGCCCTGGCCATTCTGAGCCCCAACCGCATGACCCGCATCATGAGCTTCCTCAACGAGGGCTGCACCCAGCTGAGTGGGGAGATCTCCAGCAGCTGCTGGCAGCCGCTGCACGGCACCTGGGCGCTGGCCAACGGCGGAATCCTCGGCGTCGGGCTTGGCAATTCCAAGGCCAAATGGTCTTGGCTACCCGCCGCCGACAACGACTACATCTTCGCCATCATCGGCGAAGAGCTCGGCCTGATCGGGTGCATCGTCGTGCTGGGCATGTTCATTCTGCTGGCCTTCGCCTTCCTCCGCATCATGCGAACGGCCACGACCGTGCAGGCGAAGGTCTCGACCGCCGCCGTCATGGTCTGGATCATCGGCCAGGCCTTCGTGAACATCGGCGTGGTGCTCGGAGTGTTCCCCGTGTTGGGCGTGCCGCTCCCGTTGATCTCGGCCGGTGGCACCGCTCTGCTGACCACCCTCGTCGCGATCGGTATCGTGCTCTCCTTTGCGCGCGGCGACCGCTCGAGCGACCCAACTCCTGACTCCATCGAGGCTGAACGGGCATGACCACGTACCTTCTGGCCGGCGGCGGAACCGCCGGTCACGTCAACCCCCTGCTCGCGCTCGCGGACCGAATCCGCGCCACCGAAGCGGATGCCACGGTGCTGGTTCTCGGCACGGCTGAGGGTCTCGAGGCGCGCCTGGTTCCCGCCCGCGGTTACGAGCTCATCGTCGTGCCCCGGGTGCCGTTTCCGCGCCGTGCGAATCTTGCGGCCCTGCGCTTTCTGCCGCGGTTCACTGCAGCGGCGCGGGCGGTGAGCGACATCATCCGTTCGCGCCACGTGGACGTGGTCGTCGGTTTCGGCGGCTACGTCTCCACGCCGGCCTACCTCGCTGCCCGGCGCGCCGGGGTTCCGATCGTCATTCACGAGGCGAACGCAAAGCCAGGGCTGGCCAACAAGCTCGGCGCTCGCCTGACCCGGCACGTCGGTGTCGCCTTCGCCGGTACTCCGATTCGGCACGCCCGGTTCGTCGGCATGCCGCTCCGGCCCGAAATCGAACAGCTCGACCGCGCGGCGGCCCGGCCCGAAGCCCTGGCTTTCTTCGCTCTCCTGCCCGACCGGCCCGTTCTTCTTGTCACCGGCGGATCGCTCGGAGCGCGCCGGCTCAACGCCACGATGGTCGCTGCGGCGCCCGCACTCATCGCTGCGGGCTGGCAGGTGCTGCACATCACCGGCAGTGCGGCCGAGGTCACCGACCCCGAGCTACCGCACTACCACCTGGTCGTCTACTGCGACCGGATGGATCTCGCCCTCGCCGCGGCTGATGTCGCCGTGACCCGGGCGGGAGCAGCGACCGTGAGCGAACTGTGCGCGCTCGGCATTCCCGCCGTGTACGTGCCCTACCCGGTCGGCAATGGAGAACAGCGTTTCAATGCCGCGCCCGTGCTGGCAGCCGGAGGGGGCCTGCTGATCGACGACACAGACTTCGTGCCGGCCTGGGTTCAGGGCGAGCTGGTGACCCTGTTGGGTGACCGGGCGCGGCTGGAGGTGATGGCGTGGGGGGCGGCATCCGTTGGCGCACTCGACGGAACGGCCCGCATGCTCGACCTGGTCCACGAGGCGCTCGCGTCGTGATCGTCAGGCCGCACGCGTAACGTAGTGCCCGCACCATCTGTTTCACAACTCATTAACTGCAATCGAGAAGAGCGCACCACCGTGATCAAACCAGACCTCACTTTGACCATTCCCGACAACCTCGGAGTGGTGCACTTCGTGGGCATCGGCGGATCCGGCATGAGCGGCATCGCTCGCTTGTTTGTGAACCGTGGCTTCACGGTCACCGGCTCCGACGCGAAGGATTCGCCCAACGTGCAGGCGCTCCGCGACCTGGGCGCGACCGTGTTCATCGGGCACGACGCGGCCAATGTCGGCAACGCCGACACGCTGGTAGTCACCGGGGCGCTCTGGCAGGACAACCCCGAGTATGTGCTCGCGGGCGAACGCGGCCTCCCGGTGCTGCACCGCGCCCAGGCCCTGGCCTGGCTCATTCGCGAGCACCGGCTCGTCGCGGTGGCCGGCGCGCACGGTAAGACCACCTCAACGGGCATGATCGTCACCGGTCTGCTTGGTCTCGGCCGGGAACCCAGCTTCGTCAACGGCGGCGTGATCGAATCGCTCGGGGTCAGCTCCGCGAGCGGAGCCGACGACCTGTTCGTGGTCGAAGCCGATGAATCCGACGGCTCCTTTCTGCTGTATCACACGGCGGTCGCCCTGGTCACGAACGTCGACCCCGACCACCTCGACCACTACGGCTCGCTCGAAGCGTTCGAGGCCGCGTTTGTCGAGTTCAGCCGCAACGCGAGCGAGCTCGTCGTCATCTCCTCCGACGACGTCGGTGCGGTGCGCGTCACCGCGACCATCACCGCGAGCATGAGTGAAGCGGATGCCGCCGCCCGCGTGATCACGTTCGGCGAGCACCCCGATTCCACCGTACGCGTGCACTCCATCACCCCGACCGGACCGGTGAGCTTCAGCGTCGCCTGGCGAGGCCAGGATTACAGCGCCACCCTGCGCATCCCCGGCAAACACAACGCCATCAACGCGGCCGGCGCCTTCGCCGTTCTGGTCGGCCTCGGCTTCGACCCCGCAGCCAGCCTTGCCGAGATCGCCGGCTTCGGCGGCACCCAGCGCCGGTTCGAACTGCACGGCACGGTCGGCGGCGTCAGCGTGTACGACGACTACGCCCACCACCCGACCGAGGTCGCCGCCGCTCTCGCGGCGGCCCGCACCGTTGTCGGCGAGGGCCGCATCATCGCGGTGCACCAGCCGCACCTATACAGCCGCACCCGCCTGTTCGCGCGGGAATTCGCCGAGACCCTCGAGACTTTCGCCGACCAGACCATCGTGCTCGGCGTCTATGGCGCCCGCGAAGACCCCGAGCCCGGCGTGACCGGTGCGATCGTCTCCGAGCTGTTCCGCGACCCGTCCCACGTCGCCTACGTGCCCGACTGGCAGGATGCCGCCGACTACCTGGCCGGCATCGCCCGCGACGGCGACTTCGTCGTGACCCTCGGCTGCGGCGACGTCAATCGCATCGTGCCCCAGCTGCTCGCCTCGCTCGAAAAGGTCCGCGGATGAGGCGGCGGTGAGGCGGCCGGCCGGCTTCGACAGCCCGGCCCCGTCCACACCCGAGCCGGCTCGCAAGCCGAGTCGCAAGCCGACTTCTTCGTCGATTCAGGGCTCGAAACCGCCCCGAGCCAAGCCGGCTTCGGCACCGCACGACGAATCTGACCGGGAAAGCGCCACCGCGCCGCACTCAGACCAGCGGAATCCCGACACGGCGAAGGCGAAGAACACCCGGGGCGGCGTTGTCGCCGCCCCGAAACGCACGTCGAAACCCTTCGATCCCTCCGACACGACGACGGAACCGATCGTGCTCGCCGGGAAAGTCGCATCAGATTCGTCGATCACGGTGGTTCCCGTGCCGATTGTCGCTACCGCAGCTTCCGCACCTCCTGCGGCCCCTGCAGCGAAGGGACAAACGCCCGATGAGTCCCCCGGTGCTTCGGCGGGAGCCCGTGCGGCACGGTCCGTGCTGCGCGCGGCCCAGCGTGCCCGCAAACGCTTCGAACGCGCCGAGGTGCGACGGTTCACCGGACGCACCCGGCGTCGGCGCACGGCGTGGATTCTTGGTGTCGGTACCGTTGGTCTCGCTTTCGGCCTCATTATCGGTGCCGCCTACTCGCCGCTGATGGCACTCGGCACGATCGAGGTCGTCGGCACCAACCGCATTCCGGCCGGAGACGTGTCGGCGGCCCTGGCCGACCAACTCGGAACCCCGCTGCCCCTCATTGATGGCGATGTGGTCAAAAGCGAACTGTCGAAGTTCACGCTCATCCAGAGCTATGTCACCGAAAGTCGCCCGCCCGGCACACTGGTAGTGCGCATCGTCGAGCGGGTTCCGGTCGGCGTGTTGGCCGGCCGGACCGGCTTCGATCTGGTCGATGCCGCCGGCGTCGTCATCGAAACGACGCCGGAACGAAGCCCAGGCTACCCGTTGATCGACGCGCCGAACGGAATTGGCAGTGCTGGGTTCAAGGCGGCCGCCGCGGTCCTTGCCGTGCTGCCCGGCAGTATCCGCACCCAGTTGGATTTGGTGACCGCGGTGACAACGGATGACGTCACCCTCAATCTGCTCGGCGGCGAACGGGTGGTGTGGGGCAGCCCGGAGAAGTCCGAGTACAAGGCCGTCGTGCTCGCCGCTCTTCTTATCGGGCACCCGGCCGGCACCGTCAACGAATACGACGTCTCCTCGCCCGACAGCGCCGTGCTGCGCTAGTTCGCAACGGATTCAGAGAGATCTTCGCGACACGCGGGCGCGCCTCCCCAGCGACGCGCCGTGCCCGCATACTTTCGTAATCAGGAATTGCATACTCAGCATAACTTTAAACTTCGACTAGAGGTTTAGGGTTCCACCCGGAGGCCGGACGTGTCAAACAATCAAAATTATCTAGCCGTCATCAAGGTTGTCGGTATCGGCGGTGGCGGCGTCAACGCCGTCAACCGCATGATCGAACTGGGTCTGCGCGGTGTCGAGTTCATCGCCATCAATACGGATGCCCAGGCTCTGTTGATGAGCGACGCCGACGTCAAGCTCGACGTCGGTCGTGACCTCACCCGCGGACTTGGTGCCGGCGCTGACCCCGAGGTGGGTCGCCGCGCCGCCGAGGACCACGCCGAAGAGATCGAAGAGGCCCTCGCCGGGGCCGACATGGTCTTCGTCACCGCCGGTGAAGGTGGCGGGACCGGAACCGGTGGCGCCCCCGTCGTGGCCCGGATCGCCAAGTCGATCGGCGCGCTCACCATCGGTGTTGTCACCAAGCCGTTCGGCTTCGAGGGCAAGCGTCGCCAGGCTCAGGCCGAGACCGGTGTCGCCTCGCTCAAGAACGAGGTCGACACTCTCATCGTCGTGCCCAACGATCGCCTGCTCGAAATCAGCGACCGCGGCATCAGCATGCTCGAGGCCTTCGCGACCGCTGACCAGGTGCTCCTGGCCGGTGTGCAGGGCATCACCGACCTGATAACCACCCCCGGCCTGATCAACCTCGACTTCGCCGACGTCAAGTCGGTCATGCAGGGCGCCGGCTCGGCCCTCATGGGTATCGGTTCCGCTCGTGGCGCCGACCGTGCGATCAAGGCGGCCGAACTCGCCGTCGCCTCGCCCCTGCTCGAAGCGAGCATCGACGGCGCCCACGGCGTTCTCCTGTCGATCCAGGGTGGATCCAACCTCGGCATCTTTGAGATCAACGACGCGGCCCGTCTCGTGCAAGAAGCCGTGCACCCCGAAGCCAACATCATCTTCGGTGCCGTCATCGACGACACCCTGGGTGATGAGGTGCGGGTCACCGTCATCCCCCCCCGCTTCGACGGCCGCCAGCCCCGCGCCCAAACCGTCGAGGTGCGGCGTGCCCACCACCGCG
>NZ_JAJAYI010000066.1 GCF_026786305.1 Cryobacterium sp. | reverse complement strand
CGCGGCCGGGCGAGGCCACAATGCCAGGGAATGGGCGCAGTAGTGCTCGTGTGCCGACGGCCGGTCGCCGAGAAAACAGAAAATGGCGAGGTGATTCTCATGGCGAGCGGAGCTGAAGAATCCGGCGACGACATGGTTGTCGGTCGAACCAACACCAGCGAGGATCGAACACTGTTGCTGGCAATCAACGGTGACAACGCCCCCGGCGGCTACGGGGAGGACTTCGTTCTGAATGTTTCGACCCAGGGTGACAAGGTGCTCGTTTCTACTCCGCACGGCGTCGATGCGATCCATGCCAAGGGGACGGTGTCTTTTGCAACCGGTGGTGCCATTGGCACTATCCCGGCCGGCAACGGCATCATCGCGCAGGGCCTCAACGGGGTTGTCGGCTACGTGCACGACGTCGCTCGGGACAAGCCACTGGAGAGCTCCGTCGGCGCGGGGCTGCTCGGTGTGGGCGGGGCCAATGCCGCGGGCGTTTTCGGCAGTGGACAGAACGGAATCGTCGGCTATGAGCAGGCGACCGGTCGCGATCTCGCCTTCGAGGCGGGGCAGAAGGCCGGCGTGCTGGGGCGCGGCGAGACCGGCGTCAGCGGTGACGGTGCGAACGGTGCCGGCGTATTCGGTCGCGGCGTTCCCGGCGTTCAGGGGCAATCGACGGGTGGGCCGGGAGTTGTGGCGCTCGGGCTGACGGGCCTGGTCGCGACGGGAACCGGCGGCCCGGGGGCACTCGTCTCGTCGACGTCGGAGCAGGCTGCGGTTTTGGAATCCACACGCATGGCCCAGCTGCTTCTCGTTCCCCTGCGCATCGAAGGCCCGCTGGACCTCAAAAGGTCAACGGCCGGGGAACTACTGACCACAGTCTGGGCTGACAAAGAGCAGCGCGATAAAGAAATCGTGAGTCTCTGGTTCTGCAAGGTGGGCGGCGACCCGACGCAGTCGAACTGGGTGAAGCTCGCTTAGCCACGTTTGCTGCGGATCAACATCCGTCGCACATAGCGCGGGTTAGGCGGGCGGTTGCTCACCGCTGGGGGCTTTCGTATCGACGGGTGCAGTGCTGACCTTGGGCTCGTCGTGGTGCAGTACAACGTGCAGGTCGGCGGCCGATTCTTCTTTCAGACGCTCCCAGGTGGATTTCGATACGTGTTTCATGGTCTGGCTCTCCATTCGTCCCGGTCAGAGACGCGGGGAGGGTATCTCTGAGAAGTATCCTCGACCTCGATGCTGGGGTAATTCGTTGAGAACACACCCAGTGGGCTGTGAAAGCTGTGCCCGAAGGGCGGCTCGGGCGTCGCTGTTTACCCGCGCTTTACCCGCGAGTTCTAGACTGGTATTTTCGCGGCGTGCCGGGCTGCCACGACCTGAACGGGGAATCGTGTGAGCGAGCAGCAGCACAGTGAACCGCAAGGCCGTGCATCGAAAGACCGTGCATCGGCAGGCGCTGCAACGGGCGACAGTGCATCGAAAGACCGTGCATCGGGTACCAGTGAATTGAATGACACCGGGCACGACCAGCATGTGCTGTCGGCGGGCCACCGGGCCACGCCGGCCCGCACCCTCGCCGACATTCTGGCGCACACTGCGGCCCGGCACCCCGATGCCCTCGCCCTCGAAGACGCGGCCGGCACGATCAGCTACCGGGGCCTGCTGCGGCGGGTGCAGGCCCAGGCCAACGCGCTGAGCCTGGCCGGGGTGCGCCGCGGCGATACCGTGGGCATTCGCATTCCCTCGGGTACCCGCGACCTCTACGTGTCGATTCTGGCCACGCTGTTCGTGGGGGCCGCCTACGTTCCCGTCGACGCCGATGACCCCGAGGAACGCGCCCGGCTGGTCTTCTCCGAGGCACACGTGGTCGGCATCATCGGCGAGAACAGCGTGTTCGCGCCGCGCGCGGCACTCGACCTGCAGGCGCTGAAGTGCAGACCGGTGCCGGCCCGCGACGACCCGGCACTGGTCTATCCCGCCGGCACCATTCCCACCCCCGACGACGACGCCTGGGTCATTTTCACCTCGGGCTCGACCGGGGTGCCCAAGGGCGTCGCCGTCACCCACCGTTCGGCGGCCGCCTTCGTCGACGCCGAGGCGAACCTGTTTCTGCGCACCGAGCCGATTGTTCCGGGTGACCGGGTGCTGGCCGGTCTCTCCGTGGCCTTCGACGCGAGCTGTGAAGAGATGTGGCTGGCCTGGCGCAACGGTGCCTGCCTGGTGCCGGCGCCACGCTCCCTCGTGCGCAGCGGCGCCGACCTCGGCCCCTGGCTGATCGCGCACGGCATCACCGTCGTGTCGACCGTGCCGACCCTCGCTGCTTTGTGGCCAGAGGAATCGCTCGAAGCCGTGCGCCTGCTCATTTTTGGCGGTGAGGCCTGCCCGCCGGAACTGGTGGCCCGCATCAATACCCGCGGCCGCGAAATCTGGAACACCTACGGCCCGACCGAGGCCACCGTTGTCGCCTGCGGAGCCCTCGTCGACGGCGTGGGCGAGATGCGCATCGGGCTGCCGCTCGACGGGTACAACCTCGCCGTCGTTGACGCTCAGGGTGAGCGGGTCGCCGAGGGAGAGACCGGCGAACTCATCATTGGCGGCGTCGGCCTGGCCCGCTACCTCGACGCTGAGAAAGACGCCGAGAAGTATGCGCCGCATCCGCAGCTCGGCTGGCAGCGCGCCTACCGCAGCGGCGACCTCGTACGTTTCGACCGGGCCGGGCTCGTCTTCGCCGGCCGTGCCGACGACCAGGTGAAACTCGGCGGCCGACGCATCGAACTGGGCGAAGTGGATGCCGCCCTCAACGCTCTCGACAAAGTGGCCGGCGGCGCCGCCGTGGTGCAGATCACTCCGGCCGGCAACCACGTACTCGTCGGGTACATCGCCCTCACCGACGGCTCGGCGCCGTTCGACCGGCAGGCCGCCCTCATCCGGCTGCGCGCGGAACTGCCCGCCGCGCTCGTGCCGCTGCTGGCGATCGTCGACTCCCTGCCGACGCGCACCTCGGGCAAGGTCGACCGGGCGGCACTGCCCTGGCCACTGCCCGATGCGCTGCCCGGGTCGGCCGACGGCGCCGACGACGCGGGGGAGCTGTCGGCGACGGCGGCGTGGTTGGCCGAGGCGTGGGCATCCATCTTGGGAGTGCCGGTCGCGGGGCCCGATGATGATTTCTTCGCCCAGGGCGGCGGGTCGCTCTCGGCGGCCCAGTTTGTCTCGGCCGTGCGCGCCCGCCACCCCGAAACCACCGTCGCCGACCTCTACGACCACCCGCGCATCGGGTCGCTCGCCGACGAGCTCGACGCGCGCACGCCCGTCACCCCGCCGGTCGTGCGTGAGGTACTGCCGACACCGGCCCGCAGCCAGCTCGCGCAGACGCTGCTCGGTATTCCCCTGCACGTGCTGAGCGGTGCCCGCTGGCTGGTCTACCTCGCCATCGCGAACAACCTGCTGAGCCTGGCCGGCGCGACCTTCGCGCCGACCCTGTCGTGGTGGTGGGTGGCGCTCGGGTTTGTGCTGTTCGTGACCCCGCCCGGCAAGATGCTCATTGCGGCGGTCGCCGCCCGCCTGCTGCTGCGGGGCGTCTTGCCGGGCAACTACCCGCGGGGCGGGTCGGTGCACCTGCGGCTGTGGCTGGCCGAACAGATCGCGCTGCTCGTCGACGCGGCAAGCCTTGCCGGTGCCCCCTGGATCAGCTATTACGCCCGGGCTCTCGGCGCAGAGATCGGCCCCGATGTTGACCTGCACTCCCTGCCGCCGGTGACCGGCCTGCTCACCATCGGCGCCCAGGCCTCGATCGAACCGGAGGTCGACCTGGCCGGCCACTGGATCGACGGCGACGTGCTGCGCATCGGCCACCTGCACGTGGGCGCCGACGCACGCATCGGCTCCCGCAGCACCCTGCTCGGCGGCACCCACGTGGGCAACGGCGCCGAGATCGAACCCGGCGCCGCGGTGTCGTCGCGGGTACCGGCGGGGGAACGCTGGGCCGGTTCTCCGGCGCGGCGGGTCGGCTCGGCGCGCCGCCCGTGGCCGGCTGAACGCCCGCCGCGGGCCAGCCGCTGGCTCGGCGCTTTCGCGACCGGGTCGGTTGCGATGACCATGATTCCAACCATCGCGCTCGTGCTCGGCGCGGTCATCGTGGGCGCCGTCGTCGGCCACGCCGACAGCCTCGGCGTGGCCGTGCTGCGCGCCGCCCTCATCATGCCGGTCGCCGTCATCGCCGGCGGCCTCGCCTACGCGCTGCTCGTGATCGGGGCCGTGCGCGCCCTCGGTACCGGCCTGCGCGAGGGGTATTACCCGGTGCGCAGCCGCATCGGCTGGCAGGTCTGGATGACCGAACGCATTCTCGACGGCGCCCGCACCGTGCTGTTTGTGGTCTACGCGAGCCTGCTCACGCCCACCTGGCTGCGACTGCTCGGTGCCAGGGTGGGAGCCAACGTCGAGGCGTCGACCGTGCTGTTGCTGCCCTCACTCACGACCATCGCCCCGGCCGCGTTTCTCGCCGACGACACCATGGTGGCCTGCTACGAACTCGGCGGCGGCTGGATGCACATCGGCCCGGCCAAGGTGGGCCGCCGGGCTTTTCTCGGCAACAGCGGCATGGCCGGTCCCGGCCGCACCGTGCCGCGCAACGGGCTCGTCGCGGTGCTCTCGTCGACCCCGCGCAAGGCCAAGCGCGGGTCGAGCTGGCTCGGCAACCCGCCCGCCCGACTGCGGCGCAAACAAACGGATGCCGACGACTCCCGCACGTTCCACCCTCCCGTTCGGCTGAAAATAGCTCGATCACTGTGGGAACTGCTGCGCATCGTGGCCGGCTTCACCAGCGCCTGGATCGCCCTGCTCGTGCTCGCACTGCTCGACCTGCTCTGGCTGCAGCTCGGCCTCGGCGCGGCGATCGCGCTGTCGGGCGTGGTCATGCTCGTCGCCGGCGCGGTGGCCGCCGGCGTCACGACGGGGGTCAAGTGGGCGCTGGTCGGGCGCATCGACGCGTCGGAGCATCCGCTCTGGTCATCGTTCATCTGGCG
>NZ_JAJAYI010000065.1 GCF_026786305.1 Cryobacterium sp. | reverse complement strand
GTGCCGGGGCGGCGGTCGCTGAGGTCGCCGGCCGCAACCTCAAGAAGGTCGTTCTCGAACTGGGCGGATCAGACCCGTTCATCCTGCTTAGCACCGACAACCTCGAGGAAGCCGTCGATGCGGCCGTCGCCGCTCGCCTGGACAATTCCGGCCAGGCCTGCAACGCAGCCAAGCGCTTCATCGTGATCGATGGCCTGTTCGACGCATTCGTGGAACTCTTCACAGCGAAGTTCGGCGGCAATCTGCCCGCAGACCCCACGTCGGCGGAGACGACGCTGGGCCCGCTCTCGTCGCTCGGCGCTGCTGAGAAACTCGAGGAGCAGCTCCAGCGCGCCGAGACGCAGGGGGCGACGGTTGTCCTGCACGGGCGCCGCGACGGCGCCTTCTTCTCCCCGTCGGTGCTCACCGGTGTATCCCCTCAGAGTGACGCCTACCGGGAAGAGTTCTTCGGCCCTGTGGCGGCCATCTACCGCGTGGAGAGCGAGGCCGAGGCGGTGCAGGTGGCCAACGACATCCCCTATGGCCTGGGTTCTTACCTCTTCACGACGGATGCGGAGCAGGCCCTGCGCGTCGCCGATCTGATCGAGGCTGGGATGGTCTTCATCAACGGCTCGCTCCTTGATAGCCCGGAGCTTCCCTTTGGCGGCGTGAAGAGGTCCGGCTTCGGCCGCGAGCTGGGACGCTTCGGCATCGCGGAGTTCGCCAACAAGAAGCTCATTCGCATCCTCAAGTAATTCGGGTTGGCGCGCCAATCGGCTACGCCATTGGCGCGCCAACCGTCTACGTCAGAATGCGGCGTCCGTCACGGCGAACGCGGAGTCCGCGGTTGCGGAACGCCGACTGCTGTCTGTCGGCTCCCGTTCTCGGGTGCGAAAGCAGCTCGAGCAGCCCGGTGACGCGGGGCCCGTCTTGGAACCGTCCAGCGGTTCTTCGACGCGGGGGAGAGGTCGAGCTGGGCGTCGGCGCCGGCGTCGGCTTCGGTGGTACCTGCCGCGCCCATCAGGCGACGGACGCGTCGGCCGATTCTGGCTTTTAGGAAAATCTCAAATCTGTGGTCCAGACACTTCGTCCCGCGAGACATAGGGTGCACGGTCAGAGGTTCCGTGGTGCCCAATCCTGAGACGTCAGGCTGTGCTCGGGAGTACGATCATGGGCATTCGCGCACTTCGAGGACAGGGTGGTCTCATGACGGACAGGATTGCCGACATCTGGGGGGAACGCACCCCCTTCAGCCGCGGTGAACATTGGCCGGTGCGGGTGGATCAGAAACTCGCCGACGGCATCGCAGAGGGAGACGTCGACCGGTGGGTGCAGTCCGCCTGCGTGCTGTGCAGCAACGGCTGTGCGTGCGATATCGCCGTCAAGGACGACCGGATGGTCGGGATTCGGGGTCGTGCCGTTGACCGGGTGAACCACGGTCGGTTGGGCCCGAAGGGTCTGTTCGGGAGTATCCCCGGAATGACGAGCCAGGAGCGCCTCATGCGTCCCATGATCCGTATCGCAGGTGAGTTGGTCGAGACGGACTGGGACACGGCCATGTCTCGCATCGTGGAACGCAGCAAAACGCTGCTTGCGGGGAAGGGCCCTCTCAGTCACGGCTTCTACACCAGCGGGCAACTCTTCCTGGAGGAGTATTACGCGCTGGCCGTCCTCGGGAAGGCCGGCATCGGGACACCGCACATGGATGGGAATACGCGCCTGTGTACAGCGACGGCGGCGGCGGCTATGAAGGAAACCTTCGGGTCTGACGGGCAGCCGGGCAGTTACCTCGACATCGACGACTGTGATGCCGTGTTCTTGTACGGACACAACATGGCCGAAACTCAAACCGTGCTCTGGTCCCGAATTCTTGACCGGATCGCCGGCCCGGACCGGCCGTTCATCGTCTGCGTGGACCCGCGCCTGACGGAGGTCGCCAAGGTCGCTGATGTGCACCTGCCGGTGCGGCCCGGCACGAATCAAGCCCTCATGAACGGGCTCATCCGGGAACTGTTCGTCAATGGATGGATTGACGAGGCCTGGGTGCAGGAGCACGCGGTCGGAGTCGACGAACTTCGTGCAGTCGTTGACCCGTGGACTCCGGAGAAAGTGGCGGAGACGTGCGGCGTCGACGCGGCCGACGTCCGCCACGCGGCACGGATCTTCGGCGAATCCGAGCGGGTTCTCTCGACGATTTTGCAGGGTTTCTACCAGTCCGCCCAGGCGACGGCGGCGTCGTGTCAGGTGAACAACATGCACCTCTTGCGAGGGATGATCGGCAAGCCCGGTGCCGGGATCCTGCAGATGAATGGGCAGCCGACCGCGCAGAACAACCGGGAATGCGGAGCCGACGGTGACCTCCCCGGGTTCCGCAACTGGGAGAACCCGGAGCACGTGAAGCAACTCGCGGAGTTGTGGGGAGTCGACGTCGACATGATCCCGCACTGGGCACCGCCGACCCATGCGATGCAGATCTTCCGCTATGTCGAGCAGGGCAGTATCGAGTTTCTCTGGGTGTCGGCGACGAATCCGGCGGTATCGATGCCGCAGCTGGAACGCATCCGCGAAATCCTCGATCGGGACAGTGTCTTTCTCGTCGTCCAAGACCTCTACCTCACCGAAACCGCCCAATATGCCGACGTGGTTCTCCCGGCCGCCGGCTGGGGGGAGAAAACGGGAACGTTCACGAATGTCAACCGGATAGTGCACCTGTCGGACAAGGCGGTGGAACCACCCGGTAATGCACGCTCGGACCTGGACATCTTCCTCGATTACGCCCGGCGGATGGGTTTCACGAAAAACGACGGCTCGCCGCTGCTTGGTTGGGATGGACCGGAGGACGCCTACCGGGCTTGGCAGGAATGCTCCCGGGGAAGGCCGTGCGATTACACCGGCATCAGCTACGACAAGCTCCGCGGCGGCAGCGGGATCCCGTGGCCCTGCAATGACGAGAACCCGGACGGCGTGACACGGCTGTACGGCGACGGTGTCTTCCCGACCGAACCTGATTGCTGCGAGAGTTTCGGCCACGATCTCCTCACAGGCGCCAGCGTCGGCGAGCAGGCGTTCCGCGCCTTGGAGACCCATGGGAAGGCGGTCTTCAAGTGCGCAGATTATGCGCCGCCGCACGAGGAGCCGAGCAGCGATTACCCCTACCGTTACACCACCGGCCGCACCGCCTACCATTTCCATACGCGCACCAAGACCGCCAGATCGTGGCCGTTGAACCGGGCAGCACCAACGGCGTGGGTCGAGGTGTCGCGCACTGACGCTGAGACGCTTGGCCTTGTGGAGGGGGACATCGCCCGCGTCACGTCGCCGCGCGGCGAGATCGTTGTCCCAGTGCGTGTTGGAGACGTGCGTGAGGGGACTGTGTTCGCCCCGTTCCATTACGGCTACTTCGACGCCTCCACGCAGGTGTCGAACGGGCGCCTGTCGGCGGCGAACGAACTGACGATCACGGAGTGGGATCCGGTCTCGAAGCAGCCGTTGTTCAAAAACGCGGCCGTGCGGATCGAGAAAGTAGCCGACGCGGTCGGCCCGTCAGAGGCGCCCACAACAACGGCGTCTCGGCCTTTCACCCCCGGTACTGTACCTCCGACCGTTGGGGGTGCTGACGGGGAGGCGTCCAGCGTCGTGGACCGGGACGCCTGGACGGCGGACCGGGCGGAGGCGCTGTCATGATGTTGCCGGTTTATTTGGGGCTCTTGGAGAAGGCGGAGCGGGCGTTGGCGTCGTCGTATCGGCAGGTCGCAGAAGGGCACGGTGCGGAGCCGGACATCTACCATCTCTGTCAAACCCTGGCGAAGCAATGCGATCAGCACGAACAGGCCCTGGCAACCGTCATCGAACGGTATGGGGAGCGACCCGACGACGAGCCGGAACGGTTGCATGCGGAGGAGATGTCGGAGACACGATCTGGCCCGCTGGGGCTTCTCCGCGACCTACAGGATCTCTACCTTCTGGCGAATCTGGTCGATGTGACATGGATGATGATCAAGCAGGCAGCCCTGGGGCTGCGTGATGAACAGCTCATCCAGGTGGTGTCCGAGTGCGAGAGCCAGGTGAAAGTGCAGCTCGGTTGGCTGACGACCCGGATGAAACAAGCCGCGCCCCAAGCGTTGATCGTCGCCCAATGATTCAGCTGACTGGTCACGGCCCTCTGGAGGAGGCGCAGCAGCGTCGTGGGGGCGGCGCCGTGTATGCGGCGGTGCTCGCGGTTCTGACCCTCGCCATGACCGGGGTCGTGGGGCTTCTCCTCAAGCAGCCGTGGTTGTTCCCCAGCCTGGGTCCCACGGTGATGCTCTTCTTCGAATCACCAAAGCAGCCCGCGTCCCGGCCCCTGAACACGATCGTTGGACACCTCGTTGGTATCGCTGCCGGCCTCGTCTGCTACACCGGTTTGGGCCTGTCCGGGCATCCGTCGGCGCCGGTGGGTGGCCTCACCGTGTCCTACGTCATAGCGGGCGCGCTGGCTGTGGGGATCACGACGGCGGCATTGAGCCTTCTGAAGTTGCCTCACCCCCCGGCGGGGGCATCGACGTTGATCGTAGCCCTGGGCATCTTGCACACCCCCGCACAGTTGCTCTCCATGGTGGGCGCGGTCCTACTCATCACAGGAGCCGGATGGGCGTTCAACCGGCTCCTCCTCGGAAAACAGCAGTGACAAGGCATCACCGGCGCGACGAGGAAGAGCGCCCTCGATGACCGGTCACACGGCGGCGGTGGGCACCGCGAAAGTCCAGCGGAGTTGTCTGCGCGCTCGCCCGGGCATTCCGGTTACCCGACATGAATGAATGTGGCCTGGGGACTGCCTCAGGAGCCCTTGCTGGAACTCGTCGAAGAAGTTTTACGGCGAGACAACCTCCTAAAACACTGTGCTCCGTGTCATTGCGCCGCCAGAACGTTGCCGAAATCACTCAGCCGTTGGTTGCGCAAGACGCCTGCCGGAAATGATCGTTCCTGGGGGTTCAAGCGGTTCAGATGGCCAGCCAGTTTCATCTTCGGACGTCGTTCACACTGACAACCGTCACGGGAGAACCTGCATGGAGGTTCGGGTGCACGTGTCGACTGGGATACCCACCTGATAACTGGCGGCACCTCCATCGGCGTTGTGGAGTTCAGCGCTTTGTGGCGGTGTGCTGTGATTGCTCCGTGTCGCTCGTTACCGATCGCGACGATGCTCGCGTTCACCCGCGGTACACGAGATCATCAGCCGGGTCGTCGGCCGATGAACTGGATGAGTGTCGATCTCAACTCGTACGGGATTCCATCGCGTTCCTCAGAGACGTGATTCGCGCCGATGTCGGCGTATTCGACGATCCATGACGAGAAGACTTCATCAAGCATGGTGCGCACCTCCTTGGAGTCGAGCTCGAATTCAACGAGCGCCCTCCGAACAGTTCCGTCCGCGAGCTCCTCGATCCGGTCTGCAAAAATGCCCAGGGCAATCAGACCGCTTGGTGCGGTGGCCGCAGCACACCGGGAGAGCAGGCCGCGCATGGCCGTAGCGCTGCTTACATGTTCCACCGCAGAGAAACCCACGATGAGACCCACCGCCATGCTGACGTCGAACTCGAACTCCTCAAGATCGCGCACGATCGGCGTCACCGAGTCGGAAACACCCGCCTCGGCACAATTGACTTCGAGGCGGCGAATCGCTGAAGGAATCACATCGACAGCAACAACACGAGACCCGGCAGCAAGTCCCCGAGCCATGGGGATCGTGTGACGGCCAATGCCGGCGCCCAGGTCAAATGCCAGGATTGGGCCGACACCGCCGGACAGGTCTATGGCCTTCAAGACCAATCGATCCGGCCCCAAAAGCCACGAACCGGCGGTCCCTAACGGCGTCGACGCGTAAAGATCTTCGTGATATCGAAGAGTTTCGGCCCGACCCCCGGCGAACACCGAATCGGTAACGAGATCTTGCGTGGGATGAACCGGCAAATCGACCATGAGTCAATGGTATCGAGAGCGCAACAAGCTCTTACGACAGGCCCCTCGGGTGCCTTGGCGTTGATCTGTCAGCCGTACGGCTGGGCGCAGCAACACAACACTGCGCCGGATGGGCATGACGAGGTCGACGAGGAAGACCCGACCAGCGCCGACATCTTGCACGGCTTCATCGAGAAGCTCGAGCAGTACACCTGGATGGTGAGCGCTGAGAACCGCACAACAGTGAAAGCCCACTGCCAAGGACTCCACCCGCCGGGTGGGTGAGGCCTAGCCAGACGACCGGGCACCTGGCCGAATCGGGCACCCGGCGTGACGAATGACGAGCCCGTCTCGGCTGACTACGGCCACGCCGCATCGGGGAATCGACAACGGACGAATGGAAGGAGCGACTTTTTTTTGATGCGTTCGCGCCTCCAGTTGAGCTCCACGAAGAGGACCAGTTTTACTGGGCAGCGTCTGGCCTGCCGGGCTGAACCTGGGCCATTCGCCTGAGCAGGCCGGGCCACCCGGCTTCACGGCGTAAGGGCGACCGTGATGCCCCCTTCTTCTTCTGGAACAGGGGGAACGGACACGCCGGCCGTGAACTCGATCCGAGATCCTCGCCTGTAGTTGTTCTGACGCCAGCGCGCAGATCTCCGACAGCTCATCCATGGTGATGATCCCTCGTGCAGCGCGGGCTTCAGATTGATCTAGAGCCACCGTGGGTATGTCTTTCTGCGAGGAACCTTCATCCGTTCGCACTGACCATTGCACGGCGGCTCACTGCGTCAAAAATCCAACGCTCAAACTCGGGAAATTACACATAGACACTGGATTGAAGGTCCTAGAGACTACTTCGCAGGGTCGTCGTGCCTTGGTGACGGCGTCTGACCACACGATGCCGCAGCGTTCGTCACGAAGCTGTATGACGAGTTCGGCTTCGACACCGTCAATGTCGGACTATAACCGACCATCAACGAAAACACGCCGACAACCCCTGAGGGTTGTCGGCGCGTTGCTGACGGATCGTTAGCGGCCGTTCAGCTAGTCCTGTCGTGCGAGGCGGCGAGTTTGGCGCCGGAGCACGATGAGCACCACGAGGCCACCGAGCAGCAGAACAGAGGCGGTCGAGATGAGGATCGGTGCGGAGCTGAACCCGGTCTCGGCGAGCTCGGGAGCTGCCTTGACGATCGGTGCGGCGGTCGCCGACGGTACCGGCGTGGAGATGAGGGCCGCGGGGATAACATTGTTGGTCAGGCGGGTGGAGCAGTCCACGGTCGCGCCGCCGCCGCCGGCGGAGCCGACACACTGGTTGACCGTGACCGGAAGTGCGGACGTCTCGGTTGAGGCTCCGACGGTGCAGTTCACCCGGTCGGTACCGCCACCACCATTTCCGGATTGGTTGCACTGCACGATGGTGGCTGTGGCGAGATTCGTATTCTGGAGCGGGTCGCAGTCAACGGTCGGCTGTGTGCCACCGCCGGTGCCGGACTCGAAGCACTGGTTCACGGTGGCCGCTGTTGCAGTGAAGGGTCCGGTGATGTTGTTCACGATGTTGACGTTGCAGATGACGTTTGCACCGGCACCGTTACCCGAGCCATTGCACTGCGTGGCAGATGTCGTCAGCGTCGGATAGGTCACTGTCAAGTCTTCACACGTGAGTGTGGGCGGAGCGCCAGCGGAACCGCGGCAAGCTTTCGTCGTGACGGTCGAACTCGTTGTGCCGGCGGTCAGATCGTAGTCGTTGACGATGGTGATGTCGCACACCACTGCCTGACCTCCGACGTTGTCGGTGCCGTTGCACTGGTTGACGGCCGGAGACGACGGCGCAGCCGAGGCAGATGCCAGCGGCGAAGCAGTCAGTGCGAAGCCGACGAGCAGAAGGCCGAGAACGAGTGCGCCCGATCGCTTGAGCAGCGAGGTACGTGAGAAGTTAAAAGCCGATGAAATAGAAATGAGTGGCCCCCTAATTAGGGTCACTCTAACACGGGCGAGGGGCGCCCTCGTAGGTGCACCACGCTCTAATGCCGCGCTCGACCGAGTCGGGTTGGCATGATCGTACGAAAGGGGACCGCTGCAGCAGTCGCCGGATGTCGGCTGACGCGCCGGCGGCCAATGTCGATGACGTGACGTGCTGGTATTTTGGGGCACAGCGAGGCGCCGGGAAGGAACGAGTTGGGCACGAATCTGCTGCGACGATGGGTACCGGGGATCGACACGGCGCTCTCCTACCGGCGCGCCTGGCTGGTGCCGGATCTACGTGCGGGAGTCGTGCTCACGACGCTCCTTATTCCCGTGGGCATCGGCTACGCCGAGGTGGCAGGGCTCCCTCCTGCGGCCGGACTTTACGCCACGATCATTCCGCTTCTTGCCTACGCCGTCTTCGGGCCATCGCGTATCCTCGTCCTCGGCCCCGACTCGGCCCTGGCTCCGATCATTGCCGTGGCCATTCTGCCGCTCGCGTTCGGCGACGACGCGAGGGCCGTGGCCCTGGCCGGCCTGCTCGCGATCATGGTGGGCGTGATACTTCTGCTTGGCGGTATTCTGCGCCTCGGATTTGTGACCGACCTACTCTCCAAGCCCATTCGGGTGGGTTATTTGAACGCACTTGCGCTGCTCGTGATCATGTCGCAGCTGCCGGCACTTCTCGGATTCTCGGTGTCGGCCGATTCCCCGTTCGGCGATGCCGTGGGCATTGTCGACGGGATCGCTCAGGGCGACGTTGATCTGACCGCGATGCTGATCGGTTTCGGAACGCTGGCCGTCATCGTCCTGTTGTCGTGGCTCAAGTCTCGAGTGCCGGGTGTGCTTGCCGCCGTCGTGGGGGCAACGGCCGTGACGGCCATTCTGGGACTGCAGAACGACCTGCCCGTCGTGGGCGCGCTACCGCAGGGAATTCCCGCGCCGGCGCTCGGTGGCCTGGCGTGGGGAGACGTTGGTGCCCTCATCCTGCCCGCCTTGGGAATAGCGCTCATCGCTTTCGCCGATACCGCCGTGATCTCGCGAACGTTTGCCGCGCGACGGGGTGAGAGCGTCGACGGCAGCCAGGAAATGTCTGCCATCGGTGTGTCCAACGTCGCCGGCGGGCTGCTTGGCGGCTTCCCCATTTCTGCCTCCTCCTCACGCACTCCTGTCGCCGAACAGGCCGGGGCGCGTTCGCAACTGACGAACGTGGTTGGGGCGCTGCTCATCGTGGCGTTCATGCTGCTCGCACCGGGCGTTACCGCGTATCTCCCCTCGGCCGCCATCGCCGCGGTGGTGATCGTTGCCGCAGCAGGGCTGGTTGACGTTCGAGGATTCTTCGCACTCGTGAGAATGAACAAGATCGATGCGGCACTCTCGCTGGCGGCCTTCATCGGCGTTCTCGCCGTCGGGGTGATCGAGGGAATCGCGGTGGCGATCATCCTGTCACTCGGAGCCTTCGTTGGCCATGCGTGGCGACCCTACCGAGCTGAGCTCGGCCGTGTGAGCGGTCTGCGTGGTTACCATGATCTCTCCCGGCATCCGGAGGGCGAACGACTGCCCGGCATCGTGATCGTGCGCTTCGACGCCCCACTCTTCTTCGCCAACGGCGGTATCTTCAACGATTACGTGCGGACCACCGTTATCGCGGCCGGTGGCGAGATCCACACCGTTATTCTCGCGGCCGAGCCCATCACCGAGATCGATACGACGGCCGTCGATGAGCTTCTCGAGCTGGACGATTTTCTCGCTTCCCACGGCATCACCCTCATCTTCGCGGAGATGAAAGGACCGGTGAAAGACAAGCTCCATGAGTACGGGTTGAACGGCCGGTTTTCCCCGGAGCGGTTCACGAGTACTGTCGGGGCTGCCGTTGACCAGGTGACCGGAACCCTGCGTGGAGACCTCGACGGCACGGAATGGGACGACGAGCCCTGAACGGAAGCCGCTCCCACACCTCGTTCGAGGGCCGGCGCAGGGTGGCGGCTGCGGCGCGGGCGGCCGTGAAGTAGTGTGCTCGACGGCATCCACTGGCATGCCTGCGCGCTCGAGAGTGCTGGAAACCGATCAGCCGGTCGAGGCCGGTGAGAACAACGTTGCCGTCGAGTGCCACACTCCTACCGGCCCAGCTCGCGGTCGAGTCGTTCCGAATGCGCCCGGAACGCGAGGTAGGCGGCATCCGTTTCGCCGAGCAGATGGCCCAGCTCGGCCACGGCCTCGTCGTCAGTTGATCCCATGTCGGTCTCACACCACCGCTTGATCAGCTCGGCACTGCCGCTCGCCCGCGCCGCGGTGCCCATGGCCGCGTTGAGTTCAAATCGTAGGGATTCGATAGCGGATGCCGCAGAGCGGCTCACGAGCGGGGCGACGTACGTATCGAGCGCCTCCGTGGGCTGACCGTTCCGCAGCTTCTGCAACACGCGGCTCACGTCTGATGTACCGTGCGCGGCATCCGTGAGGCGGTACGGGTTGGAGAGGAGCAGGCCGGGCGCAAGCGTGCGGATACGGTGCATTTCAATGCGGATTGTCGCCGCCGCGCCCGTTTCACCGTGTACCTCGTAGGCCAGCTGTTCCGCGCTCCAACCGCGTTGCCGGGAATCGAGCAGGGCGAGGATCTCGGCGCGGCGCAGCGACAGTGGGGCTCGGCGTCCGTTCGCGAACACCACTGCGGGAGTGTCGCCGAGCAGTTCCAGGGAGATTCCCGTCTGTGCGGCCGGGCTGCGGATAAGGGTCGCCGTCGCCTCGGTGGGCCGGGGGAGGAGCGTCGTCGGGCCGGGAGTCGGCGGCACTCTCGTGCGGCCTCGCAGCAGCTCCTCGGCCAGCCGCACCCCGCACTTGACCATGCGCATACTGTCGGCGGTGATGGTGTCGAGCGGGCCGGACACGTTGAGCACCCCGAGCAGTTCCCCGGTGTGGGGGTTCCGGATGGGCGATGCCGTGCAGGCCCAATCGTGGTGCGTGCGCACCAGGTGCTGGGCTGAGAACAATTGCGCGGAGCGGCCGCTCACGACCACTTCGCTGATGGCATTCGTGCCGATCCCGGCCTCGGACCAGTCAGCTCCCTCCACGAACTCCAGACCCTCGGCCTGCTGCAGCACGGCCGGGCTGCCCACCCGCCACAGAATCTCGCCCTGTGCGTTGGTGAGCACGAGCAGGTGCCGCCCCGACGTCGACTCGTCCGCGAGCAGCTCGCTGAGGGCCGGCATCACGGCGGCCAGGGTGTGCTCGCGGCGCAGGTGCACGATGTCGGCAATGTCGTGCAGGTGCCGCGGCACATGTGTGTCGGGATCGATGCCGCCCGCCAGCGCGCGCTGCCAAGAGGCCCAGAGCCCCGGGTCGACGTTTGGCCGGGCGGCACCGGAAAGAGTCTGGTCGTGTGCGCGGCGCAGCACTTTTGCATATTCGTTCGGCGACGAGAAACGCAGGTCGGGCGGCGCTGACAGCGAACCCACCCGCTTTCCCTGCGACATCCGCTCTCCCTAGGTTGACTCGATGAGCCAGCCGCAGAGAAGTGTAACGCCCTTGTAACCCCCGCGGGTTTCTACTTGACCGTGAGATCACGCCCGAATCAGTATGTGGCCACACTAGTGTGCCGGGCGTGGGAAGACCTCAATCAGCGCACACAAAGGAGTGAAATGCCTGAATCCGGCAATAAATCTGAATCCCCCAATAAAATTGTCGACCGCTGGCTGGTCGCGCTGGATAGCGCGCTGCAGGCTGGTAACGTCGACGCCGCCGTGGCCCTCTTCGAGGAGGACTGCTACTGGCGTGACTTCGTCTCATTCACCTGGAACCTCAAGACCCTCGAGGGCAAAGACGACATTCGCCGCATGCTCGAGGTCCAGCTGGAGCACGTACAACCAAGTGACTGGGCACGCGGTGAGGACGCCACCGGCGACGCCGACGCCACCGAGGCGTGGGTGACCTTCGAGACCGGCCAGGCCCGCGGGTACGCGCACCTGCGGTTGCGAAACGGTCGCTGCTGGACCCTGCTCACAACCATGCAGGAGCTCAAGGGCTTCGAAGAGAAGAAGGGCACGAACCGAGAGAAGGGCGTCAGCCACGAGATCACAAAGGGTCGGAAGTCGTGGCTGGAGACGAAGACCGCCCGGGAGGCCTCGCTCGGCTACGACGAGCAGCCGTACTGCGTCATCGTCGGGGGAGGGCAGGGCGGAATCGGTCTGGCGGCACGGATGCGCCGGCTCGGCGTTCCCACCATCGTGATCGAGAAAAATGCCAGGCCCGGTGACTCGTGGCGAAACCGCTACAAGTCACTCCATCTGCATGACCCGGTCTGGTACGACCACATGCCATACCTGAAGTTTCCGGAGGACTGGCCCGTGTTTCCGTCGAAGGACAAGCTCGGGGACTGGCTGGAGCACTACACGCGCATCATGGAGCTCAACTACTGGTCGAGTACGGAATGCACCAAGGCCACCTTCGATGAGACGCTTCAGGAATGGGTCGTTGAGGTCATGCGCGAGGGCCAGAAGGTCACACTGCGGCCCAAGCAGCTCATCTTCGCCCTGGGTGTCTCCGGCTACCCGAACACGCCGATCTTTGACGGCGCCGAGACCTTCGCCGGTCAGCAGCACCACTCGTCCAAGCACGAGGGTGGGGGCGATTGGGCCGGCAAGAAGGCCGTCGTGATCGGCTCCAACAACTCCGCCCATGACATCTGCGCCGACCTCTGGGAGCACGGAGCCGAGGTGACGATGGTGCAGAGGTCCTCCACACACATCTCCCGCAGCGACGCGATGCTGGATCTCGCCCTGGGCGACCTGTACTCTGAGCGGGCTCTGGCCAACGGCGTGACCACGGAAAAAGCGGACCTACTCTTTGCCTCGCTGCCCTACCGCATCCTGCCAACAGCCCAGATTCCGGTCTATGAGAAGATGGCTGAACGCGACGCCGAATTTTACGCGCAGCTCACGGCGGTCGGCTTCGACCTGGACTTCGGAACCGACGGTTCGGGCCTGTTCCTGAAGTACCTGCGACGCGGCTCCGGCTACTACATCGACGTGGGCGCATCGCAGCTGCTCATTGACGGCCGGGTGAAGGTCAAGTCGGGCCAGCTCGCCCGCATCGACACCCATTCCGTGGTCATGGCCGACGGTTCGGAGTTGGAGGCCGACCTGATCGTCTATGCCACCGGCTTCGGCTCAATGAACGGATGGCTGGCCGACCTGGTATCGCCCGAGGTCGCCGACCAGGTGGGCAGGTGCTGGGGGTACGGCTCCGATACGCCGAAGGATCCGGGCCCGTGGGAGGGGGAGTTGCGTAACATGTGGAAGCCCACCAATGTGGAGCAGCTCTGGATTCACGGCGGTAACCTGCACCAGAGCCGGCACTACTCCAACTATCTGGCCTTGCAGATCAAGGCTCGCATGGAGGGCCTCGACACCCCGGTGTTCGAGTTGCAGCAGTCGCACTTCACTCGATAGGGGCATTGAGCCGCGGCGGTGTTCGACAAATCAGGTCGGACTCCGCCCCGGCTGCATTGCGGTGGCCTCGACGTGCAGACGGCTGGCTAGGTGAGCGCCGGAATGACCGCGCCCGAGAACACCTGCCAGGCCAGCGCGGTCTTGGCGACGAGGCTCAGCGTGATGTAGGCGCGCTCGCCGCGCAGGTAATCGCGCCAGCCGCCGATCTGCTTGTACTGCAAGACCTGGTTGACAGCGAACGTGTTGAAGAACAGAAACAGCGAAATGATGATGCCGTAGACGAAGGCCGGCGGTGAGGCCTCGCTGGTGGAGCCGGGGGCGAAGAAATAGATGAGAATGACGATCCACGGCACCACACCCGCCATACATCCGAAGATGAAGGGCAGAGACCGGCCGTTGCCGGGCGTCTCGTACTTCTCCTGCAGGGCGCCGAACATGATCATGGTGGCGTTGACGGCAAAGATCGAGAACAGTGCCGCGATATCGGTGATGCCGGTGATCTGCGCGATGAGCCAGATCATGATGGATGAGCTGAGTGAGTACTCGACCCAGCGAAAGTAGTTGTGGTTCTTCTTGAGGCCGGCTGCGTAGCGAGGAAAGAACCACGGCGACGAGATGAGAAAGTGAAAGAATGCTGACAGTGCCAGGAAGGCCACGACGCCGACACCCACGTTGATGTCGAACAGGGTGACGCGTTCGGGCGGTATCGCAACGCCGGGAGGCCCGGCGAGGTAGTCGGCGGTGACGGCGAAGGTGACCTGCGTGCTCAGCAGAGTGAGCACGTAGGCGAAGCCGAGGGCCTGCACCAGGTGCAGCGAGCCGGCCACTATGTTGTACGCCCTCAGACGGGAGATCGTCTGCTCAGCGGTGCGGACTTTGCGTGCCATCGGGGACTCCTTCAGAGTGGATGAGGCAGACACTAGCAGGGTCACGGCGCAGCTCCGAGTCCATATCGCCAAGGTCGAAGAACACCAGGGTCTGGACCCGAATCTACGTCGCTGGAGGTCGTGCCATCGTGTTGGACGTGCACTCGACCGCATTCAACAATCGCAATACCCACCGCACCGTGACGCCAGAGACTGGGAAAGCCCTGCGTCTATGGCAGCCAGGGATAATCTTCCTTGCACAAATACCAGAAACCTGTTTCTGTATTCACAGGAGGGGAGTAGTCCCCACGAGGCCCATCGTCAGTACGGTCGCGACATCGCGGCCCGGTGCGGCCTGGGCCCGGTAACGGCTCGACGAGACCTCCAGAGTAAAAAACTCTGGAGGTTTTGATGAACGTTCCACTTTGGGCCTGGCTGACTGTGGTCGGTGTAATTCTGGTCATGCTCGCGGTCGATCTGATCGCTCATCGCACTGCGCATGTGATTGGGGTGCGGGAAGCGGCCGGATGGTCGATTTTCTGGGTACTGTCCGGGGTGAGCTTCGGCGGAATCGTCTGGTGGCTGTACGGCGCTGAGTTCGGCCAACAGTACTTCGCCGGCTTCGTGATCGAGAAGTCACTCGCCGTCGACAATGTGTTCATCTGGGCGATCATCTTCGCCGCGTTTGCTGTTCCGCCGCAATTCCAACACCGAGTTCTGTTCCTGGGAGTGCTCGGCGCCCTGGTGTTCCGCGGAATCTTCATCGCCGCGGGAGCTGCGTTGATCAACAACTTCAGTTGGGTGCTCTACATCTTCGGGGCGTTCCTGGTGTTCACAGGAATCCGGATGCTCCGCCACCGAAATGAGCACTTCAACCCCGAAAAATCGAAGGTTCTCAAGTGGTTCAGAGGCCATGTCCCGATGACGGATGCGTTCTACGGCCAGAGGCTCGTCGTTCGAAAAGCGGGAGTGCTGTTGGCCACACCGCTACTGGCGGTTCTCGTAATGGTGGAGGTGACCGACATCGTCTTCGCTGTGGACTCGATCCCCGCGATATTCGCCGTGACGAATGAGGCGTTTCTGGTCTTCACCGCCAATGCGTTCGCGATCCTGGGACTGAGGGCGATGTACTTCTTGCTCGCTGACCTGATGCACCGCTTCATCTATCTCAAGATAGGCCTGGCTGTGCTGCTGGTGTGGGTGGGGGTCAAGATGCTTCTACTGGAGGTGTTCTATATTCCCACCACGGTGTCCCTGGCGGTCATCGTTGTCATTCTCGCAGTGTCGATCGGTGCCAGTCTCTGGTCGACCCGCGGCCAGTCTCGCCAGATGCTTCAACCCACGCCTGCCGTCTCGTTCCGGATGGCCACCGCCGAGGAACTCGCAGAGGTCGATAAGCGCGGGTCGGCGCGTCCGCTGAGCGCGCGGCGACCGTGAACTCCTCGAACGAACGACCCTGGCGGTGCGCCACTGCTTCTGGTCATCATCTCGATCGTGGTGCCGTGCAGCAAGGGGCCGGGGATACGACGATTGTCGTCTCCCCGGCCCTGAAACCAGCCGACGGAATGCCTATTTGGCGGGCTCGGTGACGGTGCTGCTCTGCAGCGTGACCGCAGTCTGGGCCAGCAGTCGGCCGTTGATCGATGCGCCCGTGTTCATGGCAATCAGGGTCTTGCTCAGGATGGTGCCCTCGAAGTGGGCTGTGGTGCCGAGCGTCACGGAACCCGCGGTCTGCCAGAACACATTCTTGGCCTGAACGCCGCCCGTGAGGGTCACGTTCTTGGCCGGCGCCTCGGAGATGTCGCCGGAGATCTGGAAGATGAAGACGTCGTCCGGGCCACCGGCGAGCTTGACGTCGTTGGAGATGGAAACGTCGGTGCTCCACGTGTAGAGCCCGGGACGGAGCGTGCGCCCACCGATCTCGCCCGCGCCGAGGTTGACGAAGTCGGGGTTCGTGCGACCGGCGGCGTCGGTGTAGGCGATGCCCATGTCACCGACGGCGGTCGTGAGCAGCGTGGCATCCGTTACCTTGCAGGCAGGTCCGGCGGCGTCGACGGAGAAAATCGTGCCGGTCACCTCCGGGCAGGTCAGCAGGATGGCGGCGCCCGTGATTGGGCTCGCCCCGACGTTGCCGGTGACGGCGGATGAGGGGACATCCGTCACGCCGGTCTGCGACAGGATTGCGAACGTGCCGGCAACGCCGAGTGCCACGGGCGCCTGGGGGAGCGGGTCTGCGGCTGCTGCGCCGAAGCCGGCGCTGCCGATTCCGACGACGGCGACGGCCAGTGCGGCGGCCAGGAGGCGTTTGCGCGCGGTGGATAGCTGCTGGAATGTGGTCATGGTGTGTTCCCTCTCAATGGAACCGCAGGATGGGGTCTCGGGCAGGGCCGCAGTGGGTGCGGTCGCCGATGCTGCACATCGGGTTTCTGGGCGCTGGCTGGTTCGCCCCCGGCAGACTTCACCCAAAGAAAGAGAGCCCCCGGTCCCACGAAAAACAGACGTCCACCACGCACGAATTTTGCACGCCCCACGGGACCGGTTCCAACACATCGAATCTGTCTACCCCAACCATAGGGGTACAGTGCCGTCTCCTCGCGCCTTGGAGAGTCACGGTCGTCGGAAATCGAACCTGTTCAGGTCACGTTCACACTCCTTTCTGATTTCATTCATGCGTCGTTCAGGGCCGCTACGGGGCAGCCCCCCGACCGCTTCGCCCACCGTGACTGCTGCACTCGGTGCAGGACTGCAACTATCTCGTTTTCTACGAGGAGGTTCACCTGTAGAGTTTTGTTATTTCCAAATTCTGGCCCACCAGATCGAACGCGCGAGAGCGTTCTTCACGGCCGCGTTCGACCGGTCTTTTTGAGGATTACGGCCAGTTCACCGGTTCTTTCTACTGGGGAATCAAGATCGGCTCCGAAGATGAAAGGGGCGTCGATGGTGGTCTGCTTCAGCGGCCCGTCGAGGCCCCGGCAGCGGAGCAGGGCGGAAACGCGGTTGGCGTGCACCATCTCGTGCCCGCTGACGAAGGCTAATCTGCGCCGTCCCACGACGCGGCCTCGAGAACGACGACCACCGAGTCGCCGCGAACATGACCCGCGGTGACTACACTGACTCGGATGACCGAGCACCCCTTCAATTCTTCAGCATCCGAACCCAACTCCGTGATCGACAGCGAGCCCGACAGCGAGCCCGACACCGTGATCGACTTCGAGGCTGCCAAGTACAGGCTCCGGGCCAGCGGTGTTGACACGCAGGCGCACGACGCGCAGGTGAACGACGCCCAGGTGAACGACACGCAGGTGCACGACGCGCAGTCGAGCGACGCGCGGGCGAACGACGGGCAGGCGAAGGCCGCCGACGCGCACCTGGTGCCCTCCAGAATGCCTCTTCCACTGCTTACTCCGCCCGTCGAGCCGGTGCAATTTACCCTCCAGATAGACATCGTGAACTCCACCCCGCTCATCTGGCGCCGATTGAGTCTGCCGTCGAACGTGCCCCTCGACCGGCTGCACGACGTGCTGCAGGCCGCGTTCGGCTGGACGAACAGCCACCTGCACCAGTTCACGCCCTCCGCCGACCCCCACCGGCACGAATTCGAGGGCATTCTCACCCCGTTCGACCTGGAGGAAGGCGACGAGGGCACGCTCGAGAGCGAACTTCGCCTCGACCAGTTTCTCGCGACAGTGGGCGACACGCTGCGCTACGTCTACGATTTCGGCGACGACTGGGAGCACACGCTCACACTCGAGGCCGTCGAGCCGATCGAGCCGGACGGTACGGCCGTGCCCGCGGTGCGTTGCCTCGACGGCCGGCGCAAGGGGCCGCCGGAAGACGTCGGCGGCATCCGCAACTACGACCACCTGATCGCCGTGGTCACGAGGGCCAGCCTTCCAGAGAGCCGGGAGGTGCTCGACGAAATCTCCGCACTCGACCTGTGGAACTTCAGCGACGAGATCGACCTCGACGCGATCAACCGGGGGCTTCATCGCGCGATGGGCGCCGATCAGGCGTTGGACTGGTTGCGCGCCCATGGCGGAGATTCCTCGCCACTCGCCACCCTCATCGCCGGGGTCGGCGAGGAGGCGCAGCAATACCTCGCCGGCTACCTGGTCGCCGCCCGGGTGAGCGAACCGGTCGAGATCGACGAGGCCGAGGCCGAGAAGGCGACGGCGGTGATCCGCGCGTTGTTGCGGCACGTCGGCGACGGCATCCGTCTCACCGGCGCCGGGTATCTGCCACCCCAAGCCGTCAGCGCCCTGATGGCCGAGCTCGACCCCCAGAGGCAGTGGTACGGCGAGGCGAATCGCGAAGCCCAGACGCAGCCGCTGCTGGCCCTGCGGGAGATGGCGACAGCCCTCGGTCTGGTGCGCAAGTACCGAGGTGTGCTGGTTCCAACCAAGCGCGGAACCCAGTTGCGAACGTCGCCGCTCGGGTTGTGGCACTACTTGGCTGCGCGGCTGCCGCTGGAGCGTAGCCCGCACGGTCACGACGTTGCCCTGCTGCTTCTGATGCTCGTCGCGGCCGACGAGGCGGGAACACGCGAGGTGGTGCGGGATTCGCTGGATCTGCTGAGCGCCACGGTGGGCTGGAGCTTCGGGGGGCGCGGCCGCTACGGAAACGGTGCCGCAATCTATGCCGCGAGCGACACCGACAACGTGCTCGCCTGGGCCGGGTCGGGCACGCTGCTGCAGGGCAGGTCGTACCCGGGCGGACTCGGGTCGGCCGGGGCGACGCTGCTGGCCCGGGCGGCGCTGGCGACCGGGAGCTGACCGGGGTCCACGCAGCCGACCGACCGCGATGCCGCCCTCCCTCAGAGTTCGTCTCGGCGCAGCTCGCCCAGAGGACACCTCCGCGACCCGCTCATCGCGGGATTGGCCAACTTCGCTCGGTCACCACGAGGGAACAAGCCAATGTTCAGGATGCGAAAACGCGACTCTTGCGAGTTGCTGGCGCGGGTCGAACGCGGCGAGGAGTTCATTATCGCGCGCGCGGTGGCAGCCCGGTTGCGCGACTGTCCGCGTTGCGAGCCGCACCCCTGTGGGAGCTGGGCTTTGTGCCCGGTAGCCCGATTTCTGCTTCGTTCTTTGAACCGCTGCCCGCTGAAGATCTTGCCCTGGGAAACGGGTACCGGGCGCGTTCGTGAGCTGTCTGCGAGGCCCTGCGGCTCAGCCCCGAAGCCGGAGGAGTATCGGGCTGGTGGGACTCTTCTGATCGAGTTCGATCACGGCGGCCCGGGATTTCAAGAAGTCAGAAAATTGCCGGTAACCCAGGGTTCGTTCTTGGAACGAGGGATCCATTCGCCGCATCTGCAACTTGAGCGCGGAGGCGTGCTGCCAGTCCTGATCGTTGGTCGCGAGCAGTTCCATGGCCCGAAACAGGAGCGTGGTCGCAGCCTTCCGAGCCTTCGGGCTGCCAGTCGTTCCGACAATCGGGCTCACGGTGGCGGGAGGGAGACTCGCCACGGCTGCAGCGTGTGCAGTCTCGGCCGGTTTCGTTGTCGCGGCCGCGTCAACGGGGATACCGCCGAGCTGACCTGCCACCCCGATGGCAGGCGCTGCAGCGCTCGAGGTGCCCGGCAGGGAATCGTAATCGGCGAACTCGTCGCAGGCGGCAGCGAGCGACCCGCTGGTCGAGCCCGACACGCCAATACCGATGACGTAGCGGCCGAGCTTCTTGCACCGCTGGGCGAGCGGGATGTAGTCCGAATCTCCAGCCACGATGACGATGTGGGTGAGGTCGTCAAGCCGGAACATGTGCTCGACTACGTCGATGGCCAGACGGATGTCGGCACCGTTCTTGAGCGAGGACACGGTCGGGAACAACTGGATCAGGTCTACGGCCCGATCGATGAGTTGCTTCTGGTATCTCGCGTTGACCGTCGCCGACCAGTCCGCGTAGGCCCGGCTGATGACGATCGGACCGAACGACGAGGCGTAGTCGAGAATGGCGCCGACGTCGATCATCGCCCGGTGAATTCGGCCCGTGATCTCGGCGTCTGCTTTCGGGTTTGATGAGACGTGGTTTCGCGCCTTGTCTTTGGCGAACTGGTTCTTGCCGTGCAGTTGGTTGTAGCGGGAGATGACGATGTTGTCGAAGTCAAGATAAACGCCGACTCGTTCTCGGAACTGCTCAGCCATGCGGTGCTCCTCGTTGAACAAAACCAGTGACGAGCCTGCGCAAGTCCCCCTGCGGCTCAGTCTGCTCGCTGTGCTGCCGCGGACGCAACTCCGGTGGGCGACGGCATACACCAGCCCGACTCCGACGCTGCTCCCAAACGATGGTTTGCCACCAGCTGCGGGATCATCAGATCGCAGCTGTCCTCAGGCTGCTCAAAACTGGTGTCCACGAAGCTGTCCGGAATCAAATCTGCCGAAAGCCCGTCGTTTCGGTAGGGGGTTCTGACGCCGTTTTCGGCGCATTAGCGCGCGGCGGCTCCGGTAGCTGTGGATCGCACCCGTAATCGGCGGGGTATCGCAGCGGCGTGCCAATTTCCTAGATGCCCCGCTTGGCCATCCATCGGTAGACGAAGAACGCGACGATCCCCAGCACGATGAGACCACTGAGGGGTCAACTTTCAAACGACGATACGGGGTCAATATTCACCCGACGTTGACACGGTCCAGCCATGACAGACGCTCGGCTGACTTCAGAATGAAATTCGCAGTGGGGGCGTCGATGGAAGCGGACATGCTCACGTTCGCCAGAATGTTAGCCATGTAGGGCAACTTGCGTTCTTCAAAGTTGTTTACCGCGACCATGAGCACCCCCTCAGCGAACTCGTAGCCGTGGGAATGTTCGCCGTCCCAAAATCCATCGTCTCGAATGGAATCGCCCTCAATCTCCATCGCCTTGATGGCCGCGCCAGCCGGTAGGAAGACTGCCCCCACGCGCGCCTCCGGGCAGCGCAATAGCGCGCTACTCGGCTGAGCGGGCGTTCATTACCCGCGGTAGATGGGTGACGCGAGCCGAGTCGTAGCTATAGCTAGGGCAGATCGCCTCGCGTGCTCCATAATGAGCACGTGGGAAGCGAACAACTCGTGTGGTCCGGCCGCGACTGGCGGATGCCGGTATGGCTCTGGGTCGGCTTGGCGACGATGTTCGTCAGCGCGCTACACATCATCATCGACTTCGGCGTCGGCCTGTTCGACCTGCACGGGACGCTGACTCTGACCGAGGCGGCAACGCTTGTCGGCGTTGCGCTCATCCAGCTCTGGTGGGCGATTTCCTTCATGGCGGGCGTTCGAGGCAACGGCAGCGGCGTCGCCAGCGCCGGGATCCTCGGCGCCGGCTGGGCAGCGCTGACCAACGGCTTCCCGATCGTGTACTGCCCGCCCGTGTGCGAAGAGGCGCGGCCGCTGACCGACCTCGGCCACGTCGGCAGCATCGTGTTCGGCATCCTGCTCGCGTTGGTCGCCATCTGGTCGCTGTGGCGCGCCCAGGTGCGGCCGGGCTGGTTCATGCCGACCGTTGCGGCAGCCTTGGTGGTCGGGACTGTCGTGTCGCTGGCGAACACCACGATCACATAGGCGCGCCGACAGCGCCAGATCCGGACGTTCTCAGGGGCATCGACCAGCCCCTGATACGACCGGCTTGGGCTAGCAGGCCCGACGGCTATCTTCTCGGCTCGTACCGCATCGCCACTCTGCCCCGAGCCAAACTCCAGTCGGCTCACGAGCTTCAAGTCGCTATGCACCGATAGCTCCGCGAACAACGTCGGCCCGTGGCCCGCGAACCTGTTCTTCCAACTCGTTGCCGCTCGCTACGAACAAGGCGCGATCCTCGTCACCTCGAACACGCCCTTCGGCCGGTGGGGTGAGATATTCTCCGATGACACCGTTGCCGCCGCCATGCCGACCGGCTCGTCCACCACGCCGAAGTCCTCACGCTAACCGGTGACTCCTACCGCGCCCGATCACGCCGCGAGCTTCTCGCCCGAGCCTGACACGTAGGGGCACACCAGCCGCTGCCCATAACTAGCTCGTCACACCGCACGAAAATCAACACCGAGGGATCAACTTTCAAACGACGATACGGGGTCAATATTCACCCGACGTTGACAGGCATCTATGACCTTTTGACCGGTGACGCCCTTGGTTGGCCGATCACGATATGCAGCCTCCACCTCGGAGGCTTTCTTGTTTTTCGAATCTGGCTAGCTCGGCGCATTCGGCGTTCTAAAGCCGACTCTGCAGCGGGGGAGTGAGCCCAGCCGCCGGGATGGACACACCTAGCCTGGAACTCGCGTTATCGCTGTCCGGCGCATCGAACACCTCAAGTCGGACGCCGTCGACCAGGTCCTCGCCGTCCGATCAAGGAAGGTTCCGGTCCCGTGCGACGGCCGGCGGGGCGCTCTCGACGGTTCAGTACTGGTCCCAGAAGTCAGTGACGAGGGCGGCGAGTTCTGCGGGGCGTTCGAGGGAGGGAAGGGCACGTGATCCCGTGATGACCGCTGTACGGGCATCCTTCATCTCGGAAGTGGTCTGCATGCACTCTTCGGGGCTCCACTCGCCGCGGTCGTCGGTGGCAATCATCAGGGTGGGACAGGTGATGCGTGTGGTGGCCCAGGCGAGGTCGGTCCGGTTGACGACGCCGGAATGGACGGTGTGCGCGATGGCACCCCGGTTGGTCCCGGACATGGGGGCGATGAGCGCATCGACGGCTTGGGGATTGGTGCGCCGCGTCAGATCCGTGAGCATGGCGTCGAGCAGCCCCTGACGGACCGGCCCGCGCATCCCGATGACCCGGTATGCCGGGAGTAGCATTCTCACCTTCCGCCGCACTGACGGACTCGCTGGCTGGACCGGGGTGCTGACCGTGATCAGGCTGCGCACCAGCTCCGGGCGGGTTGCGGCCAGATGCAATCCCACATGGCCACCCCAGGCGCTGCCCAACCAGTCGACGGGAGCTGCGGCCAGCTCCTTCTGAACCTGCGAGACAATCGCAACGGCCCCCTGCACGCAGCGCTCAATGAACTTCGGAACGACGTGATTCAGGTCCCCGCTGGCCCCGAAGGACCACCCATCGACCAAGACCAAGGTGCGTTTCTTGCTGAGGTCGTCGATTACCGGGTCCCAGCTGCGGGAGTCGGTGAACATGCTGTGCCACAGGATCGCAACTTCCGGCGGTCCCGGGACGACCTTGGCGGCGAGTTCACCGAGCTCGGTGGCGATGCGCATTTCTTCAATGTACCGACCGTTCACTGGTTTGACTAGCCTCATAGGCAGCGCCGCTTCGAGTGGTCTATCCGCGCCGAGCGTGCCGTCGAGAATCGCGACCGGCTCGTGGCCGCGGCCCGCGGGCTGTTCATGAGACAGGGCTGGACCGCCACGACGATGACACAGGTCGCTGCCGCTGCGGGACTGGCTCGCCCCACCGTGTACCTCCATTTCGACACCAAGCTCGACCTGCTGATCGCCTGCATCGGCACCGCGCTGTCCGACGTCCCGAACTGGCCTCGCCCCCGTTGAGTGGACACCTCAGAAGAGAGAATGTTCACTATGGCAAAGACCCGTCGGGAGTTCACTCAACGGGGGCAAGGTCACTATCCCGCTTTATTCGAAATGGATAAACCCCACGACCAAGACAAAAACAGTGTTACTGAGCTCTGAGCTCTGAGCTCTGAGCTCCGTTTTTTCAAACGTCCCTTGTCAGAAGAGCCAAAAAATGGCGAGTTCGGCTGCAGCAGTCGAACCCTCCGCCCCTCGTTTGATCAGATCGACCATGCGAACCGGAACCTCTCTGGCAGTTGGTCGGCGTCGGTGGACCCATAGTGATCGAGTTCCCAGCGTCGAACTGCGAGCACGGCCTGGATGATCTGCGGTCCGAGGATGCGCGCAGCGAGTTCGGATGCGGCGAGAGCGTCGAGCGTTGCTCCTAGAGCGGAAGGAAGCAGCACCGTCGCCGAGGCGAGTTGCTGCTCTTCGGTCTGGTCGGCCGGATTCGTGGTCACCTCCGCGGGAAGCACCGTCGATGACCGGATGCCCTCCAGCGCGGCGCCGAGGATGACCGCGGTCGTCAGGTACGGGTTCGACGACGGATCGACAATCTTGACTTCGACGTTGGCGCCTTGCGGATTGCCGCGGGTGGCTTCGAGGAAGCGAACCGCCGCCCCGCGATTCTCCCTACCCCAGCAGGCATACGCGCCCGAAAAGAGCCGGGGTCGCAATCGCGCCCCCGAGAGGATCGATCCGCCCAGAACACCCTGGATACCGGGGAGTGCGGCGATCACCCCGGCGATGGAAGACGCGCCGTCGGCGGTCATACCGTGGGGTCCGTCGCCGCCCGAGAAGAGAGGTTCCCCATTGCGGCTGAATGAGTAATGGACGTGCGCCGCGTTTCCGCCGCCCCCGCTGATCGGGAAGGGAGAGAAAGATACCCGCAAGTCGTGTTTGCGCGCCACCCTCCCGGTGATCAGGCGGGCCAGAACCACCCCGTCGGCCGCCTGAAGTGGTGTGGCCGGTGGCAGCGAGAACTCGACCGTGGAGGCAAAGAACTTGACGTGTAGTTGCTCGAGGGGGATTCCGGCGGCGGCAGTGGCGGAGAGCAATTCGGTGAGGAAGGCCTCGTGGTCGAGTACCGGACCCAGACCATACGGTGTCCAGCCCACGCGGGGGAGCGGGGTTCCGTCCGCGGCGGTGATGGTGAACTCGAGCTCGTGCCCGACGAGCGCCTCGAGCCCGGCTTCCTCGATGTCGCGTTGGATGCGGCGAAGCCGCCCCCGCGGATCGATGGCCAGCGGTACGCCGTTCTGGTCGAAGATCTCCGTTGGAGCCCACGCGAGACCTCCATCGAGG